>JAKEFC010000282.1 GCA_022616235.1 Planctomycetota bacterium | reverse complement strand
CTCGCGCTCGCGCCCAACGCCGAGCCGGCCGCCGCGGCCGCCGACCTGCCGGCGCTACTCGAAGTCGCGTACGAACATCTGCGGGAAGCGAGCGCGGGCCAGTCCGAGATCTGGATCTGCTCCGATCTGCGCGCGAACGATTGGCATGCCGAGAGTCCGCGCTGGCGCGCCGCGCGCGAAGCCTTCCTCGCGCTGGCCGCCGCCCCGCGCTTCCGCCTGCTCGCCTACGCGCACGCGGCGCCCGGCAACGTCTCGGTGCGCGTGACCGGCGCGCGGAAGCGGCAGGCGCGCGAGGGCGCGGAGCTGCTCCTCTCGCTTCGCCTCGAACGGGAGGCGGGGGCCGCGGAGAGCGTGAAGATTCCGCTCGAACTGGAGATCGAATCCGCGCGTTCCGTCATGAACATCGAGATGGACGGAGCGGAGTACGAGCTACGAGACCACGCGGTCCCGCTCCTCGGCGAGTCGGCGCGCGGCTGGGGCCGCGTCGCCATCCCGTCCGACGCCAACCCGGCCGACAACGAGTTCTACTTCGCGTTCGAGGAGCCGCATCCGCGGCGAGCCATCGTGGTCGCCGATGACCCGCTGGCAGAGCTGCCGCTCGCGCTCGCGGCGGAGATCCCCGCCGAACCCGCGTGGCCGGCGCGCGCGGAGGTGGTGCCGCTCGCGGAGCTGGCCGCGATCGATTGGAGCGACGTCGCGCTCCTCCTCTGGCAGTCGCGCTTGCCGGAGGGAAAGAACGCGGATGCGGTTCGCGCGTTCCTCCGCCGCGGAGGCAGCGCCGTGTTCTTTCCGCCCCGCGAGCCGGAGGCGGATGGCCCCGAATTCCTCGGCGTGCGGTGGACGGCGTGGCAGGAGCCGCCCGCGCCGTGCCCGGTCGAATCTTGGCGCACCGACTACGGGCTCCTCGCCGACGCAATGAGCGGCGCGGCGCTGCCCGTCGGAACGCTCGAGATCCTTCGCTACTGCGCGCTCGCCGGAGAGACCGCGCCGCTCGCGTCGCTCGCGGGCGGCGCGCTCCTCCTCGGGAGCGCGGCGCGCGAGGAGGTTCGCGCCTACTTCTGCGCCACGACCCCCGCGCCCGCGGACTCCTCGCTCGGAAGCGGCGGCGTAGTTCTCTACGCGCTCGTGCAGCGCGCGCTCGCCGGCGGCGCGGCAGCGCTCGGGAACGCGCGCATGCTCGACGCCGGAGCGCAGGCGGAGCGAGATGCGCCGCTCTCGTGGCGCCGCCTCGCCGGCCCGGAAGGCGCGCTCTCCTCGGAGTACGCGGTTCACCGCGGCGTCTACGAGGAGCGGGACGCACTCATCGCGATCAACCGCCCCGCCGCCGAGGATGCGCGCGCCGTGCTCGCGGGGGCGCGCGCAGATCTCCTGTTCGAGGGCCTCAACTTCGCGCGCGTGGAAGGGCACGGCGGCGGCGCGGAGGCGCTCGCGCGCGAGACGTGGAAGTTCTTCATCGCGGCGATGGTCTGCGCACTCTTGCTCGAGGCGATGCTCTCGCTCCCCAAGGTCGCGCGCGCCCGGAGCATCGCCGCATGACGGGCGCGGGCCAGCTCGAATTCACGTGGACGACGTGGTCGGTCGCGGGATCGATCGCCGCGACGCTCGCCGCGGCGGCATTCGCGGGTCTCGCGTGGCGCCGGAGCGGCTATCGCCCCGCCATCGCCTGGCTCGAGCTTTTCCGCGTCGTCATCGTGCTCTTCGCCGCGCTGCTCCTCAACCAGCCGGAGTGGGTCCGTGCCGAGCGCGCGGATGCGAAGGAGACGATCGTCGTCCTCTGCGACAGGTCGCGGAGCATGGAGACACGCGACGTCGCCGCCGGCGACTCGCCCGCGGCGCTCCCCGCGACGCGGCGCGAGGCCGCGGCGCCCATCATGAACCCCGCCTTCTGGAGCCCGCTCGGGCCGCGCGTGGAGGTCGTGATGCACGCGTTTCCCGCCGACGCCGCGACCGCCGGGACGAACCTCCATCAGCCGCTCCTCGAGGCGGCGACGGAGCGCAACGTCCGCGGCGTCGTCATCATCTCCGACGGCGACTGGAACGAGGGCGCGCCCCCCGCCGATGCCGCGGCGCGCTTGCGCCTTCACGGCGTGCCGATCTTTGCGGTGCCGGTCGGCTCCCCCGTGCGGCTCCCCGACATCGAGATCGCCGCGTTCGATCTGCCGAGCTTCGGCGTCGCCGGGAAGAGCGTGCGCATTCCGATCGCGGTCGAAAGCTCCTTGCCGCGCGAGTACGCGCTTCAAGCCGTCTTGCGCGATTCCCAAGGGAGGGAGACCAACCAGGAGATCCGCATCGCCCCGATGAGCCGCACGGCGGACTCGATCGTGTGGCATCCGCCCGCTGCCGGCGACTACACGCTCACGCTCGAGCTGCCGCCGCACCCGGACGAGACGATCGTGGAGAACAACGTGATGACGGCGCCGATCTCGGTCCGGGAAGAGCGCCTGCACGTGCTCCTCGTGGAGTCCTATCCGCGCTGGGAATATCGCTACCTGCGGAACGCGCTTTCGCGCGATCCGGGAGTAGAGCTTTCCTGCCTCCTCTTTCACCCGGGGCTGTCCAAGACCGGCGGCGGCACTAGCGACTACATCGAGGCGTTTCCCGCGGGACTCGATGAGCTTTCCCGCTACGACGTGGTGTTCCTCGGCGACGTCGGGCTCGAAGACGGGCAGCTCACGAGCGAGCAATGCCGCCTCCTCGAAGGGCTCGTCGAGCATCAAGCGAGCGGTCTCGTGTTCCTGCCCGGGTACCAGGGGCGGCAGCACACGCTCATCGAGACGGCGCTCGGAGATCTCTACCCCGTGGCGCTCGATCCCGTGCAGCGCGCGGGTTGGGGATCGCGCACGCCGAGCGCGATCGCGCTCACGGAGGCGGGACGCAAGAGCCTGCTCACGAAACTCGCGGACTCGGCGGCGGCGAACGCGATCGTGTGGGATGGATTGCCGGGATTCCACTGGTGCGCTCCCGCGTTGCGCGCGAAGGCCGGCTGCGAGGTGCTCGCCGTACACGGAGACCTCGCGAACGAGTTTGGCCGCTTGCCGCTCCTCGTGACTCGCACCTACGGCGCGGGGAAGGTGCTCTTCATGGGCACCGATGGCGACTGGCGATGGCGAAAGGGGGTCGAAGACCTCTATCACTACCGCTTTTGGGGTCAGGTCGTCCGCTGGATGGCGTACGCGCGAAACATGGCGAAGGGCGAGACGATGCGGTTCTATTACTCACCGGACCAGCCGCTCGTTCGGAGGAGCGTGCTCTTGCGCGCCAACGTCATGGGGCAAGGCGGCGAGCCGCTCGCTGGAGGAGACGTGACCGCGCGCGTCACGCCCCCTTCCGCGCGCGCGCGCACCGTGCGCTTCACCCCCGAAGGAGACGAATGGGGCGCGTACTCCGCGAACTACGTCGCGGAAGAACCGGGGCGGCACGAGGTCGTCCTCTTCTGCCGCGAGACGCAGGCGGAGCTGGCCGCGCACTTCTTCGTACACGGAGGCGACGTCGAGCCGATCGGGCGGCCGGCGCGCCCGGAAGTGCTCGAAGAGCTTGCGCGCATCACGGGCGGCGAAGCGGTGGCGCTCGCCGGCGCGGAGCGCCTGCTCGCGCGGATCGCGGCGCTTCCGGAGCCGCCCCCGCGCACGCACCGCATCCCGCTCTGGTGCGATCCGGTCCTGGCCGGCTGCTTGATCCTGCTCCTCGCCGGGTTCTGGGTGGGTCGGAAGGCGGTTGGGCTGTTATGATCGCCGCCGTCGTGAAAGGCGCGTCGTGAGCGAAGTCGATCTTCCCCGACTCGAATTGCCGCACGCGCTCCGCGCGCGCCTTCGAGCCTATCGCCGCCGCGTCTGGTCCGTGAAGCTGACCGAGTGCGGTTTGGGCGCGCTCTGCGGGCTCCTCGCCGGGTTCCTCCTCCTCTTCGCGTTCGATCGTCTCTGGGACACTCCGGCATCGCTGCGCTGGGCGATGTTGGCGGCGATCGCCGCGGGCTTCGCGCTCTTGCCGGTCGCGCTCTATCGCTGGGTCTGGCGCCGTCGGCACGATGCCGAATTGGCGCGCCTCGTCGCGCGCCGCCGTCCACGCATCGGCGACCGGCTCCTCGGCGTGATCGAGCTGGTCGCGAGCCGCGCCGAACAGGAGCGCTCGCGCGCCCTGTGCTCCGCGGCGATCCGCCAAGTCGCGGATGAAGCGGAGGGTTGGAATCTCGCCGAAGCGCTGCCGCCCGCGCGGCGCCGCCTCTTCGGCGGGCTCGCGGCGGGAGGCGCGGCCAGCGCGCTCGTCCTCTACGTATTCGCGGCCGGCGCCGCCCACAACGCTTGGGCGCGACTCCTCACTCCCTGGCGCGACGTGCCGCGCTTCACGTTCGTCGCGGTGGAGCCGCTCGCGGCGCGCATCATCGTCGCGCACGGCGAGCCATTCGCCGTCACGGCGCGGCTTCGCGGCGAGTCGCGCTGGCGACCCGCGCGCGGTAGCGCGCGCCTCGGCGGGCAGCGCCCCGTCGAAGCGAGCATCGGCGATGAGCGCTACGAATTCGCGCTGCCTCCCGCGATCGACGAGGCGACGCTCGAGGTCTCCATCGGGGACTGGCGGCAGAGCGTGCGGATCGAGCCGGTGCAGCGTCCCGAGCTGACGGCGGTGAGCGCGGAAGTGACGCTGCCCGCCTACCTCGAGCGCACGGGCACGATCCGAAGAGACGTGCGCGGCGGCGCGATCGGGCTCGTCGCAGGCAGCCGCGCCGCCTTCGCCGCCGTCGCGAACCGGCCGCTCCGCGCCGCCTGGGTGGACGGAGAAGCGCGCCCGCCTGCCGGCGCCACGATCCTTTGCGCGCCGATCGACGCTGCCGAGGACCGCACGCTGTCCATCCGCTGGGAAGATGAAAATGGCCTTTCGGGCCGCGAGCCGTTCGAGATCCGCGTCTCTCGCCGCGAGGATGAAGCGCCCGCGGTGAGCTGCGAAGGCCTCGCGCAAGGAAAAGTGTTGCTCGACTCGGACCAGCTCCTCTTCCAAGTCGCGGCGCGCGATGACTTCGGCGTGCGGCGAGTGGGGATCGAATGGCAGCGGATCTCGGACGCCCCGGCGCCGGAGCCGAGCGCCGGCGGGGAGCGCATCCTCGCCGCCGGAGGCCCGGAGCGTGAGTCATTCGATGTCACGGGCACGTTCTGTCCGCGCGCGCTAGGCATCGAGCCGCAGCCGCTCAGCGTGCGCGTATTCGCGGAGGACTACTTTCCTGGGCGCGCGCGCGTCTATACCTTCCCCATCGTGCTCTACGTGCTCGACGCCGAGCAGCACGCGCTCTGGATCACGGCGGAGCTGGACAAGTGGCACCGCCAGGCGCTCGAAGTGCGGGATCGCGAGCTGGAGCTGTTCGAGACGAACAAGCAGCTCCGCGGCTTGGAGCCGAGCGAGCTGGATCGTCCCGACACGCGAAAGAGGATCGCGGCGCAAAGCGAAGCCGAGCGCGCGAACGCGCGGCGGCTCTCCCAACTTGCCGCCCAGGGAAGCGAGCTGCTCCGGCAAGCGGCGCGCAACTCCGAATTCGGCGTCGGACATCTGGAACGCTGGGCGGAGATGCTGCAAGCGTTGAAGGAGATCGCGGAGCGGCGCATGCCCGAAGTCGCGTCGTCGCTCGCGGCGGCATCGAAAGCGCCGCCCGCCGGCGCGGGTGCACAAGCAACAAGCTCCGGCAAAGCCTCCGACGCGCAAGCTTCCAACGCGGAAACGCCGCCGAGCGGCAAGCAACCAGAAACGGGCTCCACCGCTTCGATGCCGGGCGGAGCGCAGGCGCAGGCGGCGGCGCCAGGCGCCAATTCTCCGCCGGCGCCGGCGCCCGCCGGGAAGCCTGCCGGCGATTCGGAGCAGATCGAGGGGCTGACGCCGCCGCGCGGCGGAGGCTCGTTCCCGGTGACGGCCGTCTCCGGCGAACCTGGGGCGGGAGAGGACTCCGGCGCGTGTCCCGCGGTCGAGCGCCTCACGCGGGCGGTAGAGGAGCAGGAAGCGTTGCTCGCGGAATTCGCCAAGCTCAACGAGGAGCTTGGGCGCATCCTTGCGCGCCTCGAAGGCAGCACCTTCGTGCGGCGGTTGCAAGCGGCGGCGCGCGACCAATACGAGATCGGCGGCGGCATCATCGCGCTCGTCGAGGACGCTTTCGGCACGGGCCCGCGCGCGCGGCCGGAGGCGGTTTCCGACTCCGTCGAGGCGCTGAGCGCTCGCGAGCTGGAGTGCTGCAAGCGAGCGACATCCATCGTGGATGACATGGAGGCGTACCTCGAGCGGCGGCGGCTCCCCTTGGTGCGAGCCGTCGTCGACGAGATGAGAGCGAAAGACGTCCTCGGCGGACTCCGGCAGATCGCCGCCGACTTGCCATCGGAAGCCGGATTGTCGATCGCCTACACGGAGTTTTGGTCGGATGCGTTCGAGCGCTGGGCGCGGGGCCTCGTGGAGGCGGCCTCCGGCGGCGCCTGACCGGGAGGCGGAAGCGGCGGCAGTCTGCCGCCCTCCATCGTGCTCGAAGTGATGCAGGCGCTCGAAGCGGAAGTGAACCTGCGCGAAGAGACGCGCGTCGCCGAACAGGCGAAACCGGCGCACGCGGAAGGCGAGCACGAGCGCGTGGGGCGCGAGCTGGCGCGCACGCAGGAGTCGGTGCGAGAGCGCATCGAGGGCGCGGCGCGCAGCATCCGCGAGCTGCCCGCGGGCGCGGCCGAGTTCGCGAAGGAGATCGCGCTCCTCGATCTCGTCGCGCGCGTCATGGCGGAAGCTACAGGGATCCTCGCGCGGCCCGAGACCGGCAGGCCGGCGATCGCGGCGGAGACGGAGGCGATCGAGCTGTTGCTGCAGTCGCGGCAGATCAATCCGAAGGGGGGCAAAGGCGGCGGCGGCGGCGGGAATGCGCCGGGCGGCGGCGGCACCGGCGATACGGCCGCGCTCGCGCTCGCGCTCGCGGGGAGCGGCGCAGATGGCGACGCCGTGATCGAGGAGCGCGCGCCCCATCAGGCGACCGGCGACGCAGAGGCGACTTTTCCGGAGGAGTACCGCGCGGGGCTCGACGAGTACTTCCGCCGCCTCGAACGCTCGATCGAGGAGAAGCGATGATCCCGGCGGCGGCGATCGTGCTGGCAAGCTACACGCGCAACGCGCTGCGCGCCGCGCTCACTCTTGCCATCGCCGCGACGTGCGCATGGCCGATCGCGGTGTCACATCACGCCGCGGCGGGCGGCGGCTCGCAAGATGAGGCAGCCGGCGCCGGCGGCGGCGAAGAGGAATCCCGCCAGCTCACGGCCGAAGGGATCGCAGAGAAGCAGGCGCTCGCCGCACTCCGGCGCAACGCCGGAGCGGAGCTGCACCTCCTCCACGATGTGTGCCAATCGACCGGTGCCCAGCGCGCGCAGATGGCGACGGCCGCCGACGAGTGCATGCTGGCGGCGGCGAAGGAGGCGGCAATCGCCGCAGCCTCCGCGAAGCGGGACCAGCTCGTGATGTTCGATCCGGAGCAAGTCGCAGCGCCCAGGGCAGCGTTCCTCGCCGCGCTCGCGGCCGCGGCGGCGCGCACGCTCACCCCCGAGCAAACGCGTCTCTACGACGAGGAGATTCGCAAGCGGGCGGAATTCCGGAAGGCCGCGGCGATCCAGAGCTTCGTCGCCCTCATCGATTCCTGCCTCCTATTTTCCGTGGAGCAGCGAGCCGCGATGGAGCGCGTGTTCGCGGCCAACTGGAACACCGAGTGGGAGGAGGATTGCCTCGACCTCTTGACGCTTCGCTTCGGCGAGCGGCTCGAGGCGATCCCGCTCGGGATCCGGGGAGAGCTGTGGAATCTCCTCGACGAAGGCGAGCAGAGGAACCAATGGCGCAAAGAGCGTGACGCCGCTTTCGGAGTGTCTATCGGGAGAGTGAGACTGTGCGGCATGCTGCCGCGCGGCGAATGGATCGAGGGCGAAGAAGAGGCAGACGATGGCAAAGCTGGACGCTGAGCGGCAGCACCCCCGGGTCCTTCCCGTGGCGGCACTTCCGCTCGCCACACTTGCGGGGCTCCTCGTTTGCGTGGCCGCTGCCTTACGCGGGAGCGCGGACGCTCGCCACGGCGGCGAAGGCGAAGTGAATGCCGGCGGCGGTGCGGCCGCCGGCGTCTTGGAGCCATTGGAGCCAAACGAGGAAGAAATAGCGGAGGCAGTCGACAACCAATTCGATTGGATCGTCTTACGCCGGTGGGGCTTCGCGGAAATTTGGATCAATGGAATCAAAAAGAGACCGCCCGTCGAGTCATTGGCGAAAGAGCGAGTCGAGTCCGCCGTGCGGCTCCGCGTGGCGGACGCGGCACGAAACATCGAACTTACGGCGGAGCAACGAAGCGCGCTGGAGCTGGCCGGCGAGGGGGAGATCGACCGGCTGATGAACAGCTACCGCGGGTTGCGGGAACGCTGGCGGAGCGCCTTTCGCGGCGAGGGCAATCAACACGAGCTGCGAAAGGAAGCGCGCGCGCTCGCGCTGGAGATTCGGGGCGCAGCGCTCGGATCCGGCTCGCTCTTCGCGAAGTCGTTGCAACGGACGCTCGCACCGGAGCAATTGGCAATTCAAAGAACGGCGGAAGAAGAACGCGCGCGCTACGCGCGCCGCGCGGCGATCGCGAAGGCGGTGGCGTATGTCGAGGAGACGATTCCGCTCCGCGCCGAGAAGCGGGAGCGCTTGCTCCAATTGCTCGAGCAAAGTGCGAACGCGGCCGGCCTCGGCGGCGCCGATCTCGCTGAGGTGTTGCGTTGCTTCTCCAAGATCGCGGACGGCGACTTGGAGGAGGTCTTCGACACGACACAAATGCGGAACTTCCGGCGGTTTCGGCAGGAGTTCGAAATGCACGCATTAGTCCTCGAACAGTTCTGAACCCCTGCCGCCGCCGCGATTGCGAAGGTTTTCATGCGGATACTGCCGAATCGGAAAGCGCGGCTTCAGGGATTGCGCCGAAGCGGCCTCGTGCTCGCCGCGTCGGTCGCGCTCGCGGCCGCCTGGATCTGGCTTTCGGCGGCGGCCGCCGCGCCGGAGCCGCCTGCCGTGCAGTTCGGCGCCGCGGTTCCGCGCGAAGTGCGCGAGATGTACGACCGCGGCGCGCGCTTCCTTGCCCGCACGCAGCTCGACGATGGCAACTGGAACGCAAGCTCGGGGCAAGGCGCCGCCATCATGGCGCTCGGGACTCTGGTGTTCCTCGCGGCTGGGGACGACCCGAATTTCGGACCCTACGCTCAGCCGATCCGGAAAGCCCTCCGCGGCATCGTCCTCGCGCAAAACGAGTCCACCGGCTACATCGGTCAGAGCATGTATCACCACGGCTTCGCGATGCTCGCGCTCGCGGAGGCCTACGGCGCGGTCGACGAGCGCACGCTGTGGCCCGACGGCGATCTCGCGCAAGGGAACCGGCGCTCGCTCGGAGTCGCGCTCGAGCTTGCCGTGCGCGCCGCGATCACTTCGCAGCGAAACAACCCTCATGCCGCGTGGCGCTACTCCGCCGAGTCCCGCGATGCGGACACGTCGGTCAGCGGCGCGGTGCTCGTCGGCCTCCTCGCCGCGCGCAACGCCGGGATCGAAGTGCCCGAGGAAGCGATCGACAAGGCGATCGAATACTACAAGGCGATGACCGCCCCCTCCGGCGAAGTGGCATACTCCGGGATCGGCAGCCACGGCAATTCCCAGGCGCGAAGCTCCATTGCGGCCCTCGTCTTCGCGATCGCGCATCGAAAGGACTTGTCTCAATTCAAGTCCGCGATGAATTGCGTGCTCGGGCAGCGCGATGCGTTCGGCATGCACTACTTGGAATACACCCGCTACTACCAAGCGCAGGCGCTCTATCAAGGGAACATCGCGAGCTGGGAGAAGTGGAACGGTGAGCTTGCCAAGGGCCTCATCGCCGAGCAGCAAAAGGACGGGAGCTTTCCGGGGACGATGGCACCCCCCGAGAACACGGCTCTCAACCTGCTCGCGCTCGCGGTCGCCTACCGGCTCTTGCCGATCTATGAACGGTGATCGATTGACGGCGACTCTTCGATGGATGGCGTTGCTGCTCGCCGTCTTCGCGGCCGGCGCGAGCGCCGGCACCGCCCCGCCGCCTGCAGCGAACGATCGGGCGGGCGAGCTGTCCGGCCGGCTGCATCTCGCGGGCGGCGGCGTGATCGCCGGCGAGATCGAGGAGTGCGACGAGCCGGGGATCCTGCGCTGGCGCTCACCCCACTTCGTCGCGCCGTTCGATTTCATGACGGCGGCGATCGCCGCGATCGAGCTTGCGGCCGGAGACGGCGGCGATGGTCGCGGCGCCGCGAGCGGCGGTGGCGATGACGATGACTTCCACTTCGAGCTACGCGATCAGGGCATGGTCCTCGGCAAACTGGAAGGGATCCGCGACGGCGTGGCCACGATCCGATCGAGCACCCTGGGGCGAATTCGGGTCGATTGCGCGCGCTTCCGCCGCCTGTCCCGCCTGCGCGGCGGCGGCGGCTTGGTCTATCGCGGACCCAAGGGGAGCGGAGAGTGGACGGCCACCGCCTCCGGCAAGGCCCCGCCGGACGCGCACGCGGGCGCCGTCGTCGCGGGCTCCGGCACGACGCTGGAAGCCGAGTTCGCCATCCCGGAGCGCGCGTTCGTCGAAGTCGTGCTCTCCTGGGAAGAGACGCCGGATTTCAAGCTCGCGATCGGCACGAGCCCTGGGAGCGCCAAGGTCCCGCCGCACCTCGCCTGCGAAGTTTGGGGGCGCAGGATCGTCGCCTGCTGCGAGTCGGAGGAAGAGATCGACATCACCACGATCGCGGAGATCGCCGAGGGCGCTGGCCAGATCCGCGTACTCGCGTGCATCGACCAGCGCGCGGGGCGCGCGTTCGTGTTCTCTCCGAACGCGGGGAAGCTGGTCGAGCTGGTCCGCGGCGGAGGCCCGTACCTCCCGGCGGGAGGGATCCGCCTCGAGAATGCGAGCGGCGCGGTGCGCCTCGAGATGCTCCTGATTTCCGCCTGGGATGGATCGCTGCCGGCGTGGATCGCGGGCACCTCCGAGCAAGTGCTGCACTCCGGCGGAATCCTGGAAGGCTCGCTCACCGGCTTCGATCCATCCACGCGCGAATTCAAGTTCGCCGCCGGGGACAAGGAAGTGCTCATCGCGGAGGCCGCGCTCTCGAGCATCTGCTTTGCGCCGCGCGCGGACGAACCCCCGCCGCACTTGCAAGTCACGTGGCGCGATGGAACCAATCTCTGCGGCGAGCTGCTCCGCGTCGCGGGCTCGGCCCTGTGGCTCGAGTGCCCCGGATTCGACGCCCCCGTCGCCGCGCCTTTCCGAGAGCTGCTGTCCGTGGCGGCGACCGATTCCAAGAAGAGCTTCGCGGCGCCGCTCGGACGCGCAGGTAGGCTCGAGCTGGACGGGACGAACCTCCGCGGCTGCCTCGCCCCTGCCGTCGAGAGCGATGCGGCGAGCTGTCTTGCGTGGCAGCCTCAGCACGCTCGAAACGCCGCGGCGCTCAAGCGCGGCGCTTCCGGAGTCGTGGTCTACCACGCGCCCCCGCGCAAGGCGCCGGAGCAGCCCGCGATCGACAAGAACGCCAGAGCGGTGCGGCTTAATCGCCGCTTGCGGCAGATGGAGCAGCCGAAGCCTCCCACGACGACCAATGTCACGACGCTCCGCTCCTTGCATCTGCACACGGGGGACAAGATCGCCTGCGAGATCCTCCGCATCGATGACGAGGGCGTAGCCTGTCGCTTGGAAGCATCCTCCGAGACCGTGGTCGTTCCGCACGATGACGTGGTCGCGGTCGAGCTGCTCGATTCCTACGTCATGAAAGTGCTCGATGAGGAACAGCAGCGGCGCCTCCTCACGTTGCCGGCCGGGACTGGAGCGGAGCGGCCGACGCACCTTTTGTACTCGATCGACGACGACATCCTCCGTGGCCGCCTGCTCTCCATGGACGAGCACCACGCCATCGTGGAGATTCGGCAGGAACGGAAGTCTCTGCCGCGAAATCGAATCGCGCGCATCGTCTGGGCACAGGCTGCGGCGGAGTCGCCGCCGCCGCCGGATCCGCACCCAGAGCCTCCGCCGCCGGCGCCGGCGCCGCGGGAGGACTCCGCCGCGCGGCTCGGAACGCCCGTGCAGATGACCGGCGCCTGCGCGATGCGCTGCACGTTTTTGGCGCACGAAGTGACCGCGGAGGACGTGCTGGGCACGAGCGAACTCATGGGGGCTTGCGTGCTCGCGCTCGATGCGGCGTATCAGATCTACTTCGGCGATGCGGCGAGCGGCGCGCCGGCGGTGCGTTCCATCCAAGGCGTGCGATTCTCGGAGGCGCCGAAGCCCGCAACGCCGGCGGGCGGCGCCGCCGGCGGCGATCGGCCGGGCTTGGAATCGCCTCTGGTCGGCAAGGCGGCGCCCGCGATCGATCTAGAGCTTCTCGCCGGCAAGCGCTTTCGATCGGCGGATGCCAAGGGCAAGGTCGTTGTCCTCGACTTTTGGGCATCGTGGTGCGCGCCTTGCCTGCGCTCGCTGCCCGAGGTCGACCGCGTCGCGAAGGAGTTCGAGGCGAAGGGAGTGATCTTCGTCGCGATCAATCTCCAGGAATCTGCGAGAGAGATCGCCCCCTTGCTCGAGCGGATGAAGCTGGATCTCACGGTCGCGCTCGACAAGGACGGCGCCGTCGCGAAAGCCTACGAAGCGACGTCGATCCCTCAGACCGTGATCATCGACCGCGCCGGCGTCGTCGCGCGCCTCTTCACAGGCTCCGGCACCGACTTCCCCGCCCAACTCCGCGCCGCACTCGAAGCCGCCGCGGCCGCACCGAAGTAGCGTCCTCCCGGCAGCGCCAAGTTCAGCACTTCGCGCTCTTTCGCTTCTTGCCGATGCGTCCCATCGACTCGGCCTTCGCGATGTAGTCGAGGGCTGCCGGCACCTTGCATGAAGTGCCCCCCATGTCGACTTCCACGTCGCCGATGCGCTTGGCGGTCGCTTTCGCTTTGGCGAGGAGCGGCTTGACCGCCGAGCCCACCGCGATCACGAAGCTGTTCATGCAATAGCGGACGCGGTTGGGCGCCTTCTTGATCTCCTTCTCGACGCGCGCGAGCAGCGTTTCGATCTCCTTCAGGTCCAGCTCGCTGTCCGGTTTCGTCGCGAGCAGGCTTGCATAGGTATTCCATCCAGTCGTCGCCACCGACTCGTTCGGCGACTTCATCCACTCGAGTGCCAACTCCCGGCCAAACGGGCTCTCGGACGCCACCCACGCCACCGTGTATTCCGAGGTCATGGACCAAGTCGAGTCCTTCGCCCACGCGCTCAGGTCCTTGCGGGTCATCTTGCCGCCGTCCACGACGAGGCCGGCGAGGTACATGGCGTCCAGGTTCCCCGTCTTGAAGAGGTCAAGCGCGAGGTCTTGCTCCCCCTTGATCTTCTTCGCGAAGACCTTCAAGTCGCCGATCTTGACGCCGAACATCTCCCCGTTGGCGCCGTGGTTGCGATACGTCTTTCTTTGCTGCTCGCTGCCCAGCTTCTTCAGTTGCGACATCACCTCGGCGAGTTTCATCGCATGTGCCTCTTTCTCCTTAGATGTTGCTCGATCGCCATCATGTAGTGCGAGGAACAGGCATCATGAACCCCACCTCCTCGCGGCGTCAACGGGAAGACTACTGCGTCAGGTATTCATCGATCAGCGCGCGAAAGCCGGCGTCGCCGAGCAACCGTTCGAAGTCGGGATCGGCCAGGATCTCGGCGCGGGTGATGTGCCTGTGATTCGGGGTTGCGAAGAAGGAGCGCAGCATGGCGAGCGCGCCATCCGCGTCGCCGCGCACCGCGTGATAGCAGGCGCCGTTGTAAAGGACGCAGCAATGCACGGGGTGTCCGGCGGCGCCGCGCTCGTCGCAGCCCGCGATCCGGATGGCGTCTCGAAACGCCTCGGCCGCGCGCTCGCGCTTCCCCGCGCGGAGCGATTGCACCGCGAGCTGGAGGAGCGCGATCGGATCGCCGGGGTCGAGCGCCACCGCCTTCTCCGCGTGCGCGGCGGCGCCCGCGAAGTCGCGGCGCTCCGTCGCAAGGAGCGCGCTCAACGAGCGATGAGTGTCGGCGAGCGGCTGCACGTCGAGGCTGCGCTCGAGCCCCGCGATCGCCTCATCGAATTGGCCGCGGCCGCGCGCGATCTCGCCGAGCCCGCGCCAAGCGAACGCTTGCGCGCGAGGATCTGCGCGGCGTGCCGCGAGCGCGCGGCGAAATGCGGCTTCCGCGCCGGCGGCATCGTTGCGGGCGAAGCGCAGATGCTCGCCGTAATAGGACCACGCGGCCGCGGACTCCGGGAACTCGAGCGTCGCGCGCTCGTATGCTTCTCCGGCCGCGTCGAAATCGGCGACCGCCTCGGCTTCCTCCCCCGCTTCGAGAAGGCGCGCGAGTTCCGGTGGCGTCGATCCGAGTGCCGGCCGCGGTGCCGGAGCCGGCGATCGGCACGCCGCCGACAAGAAGAGACAAGCGGCGAACGCGCACGCGCCAGGCCGCCGCGGTTTCCCGCTGCGTAGTCGCTCAGTTCGCCTTACCAGCAAAGGTCGCATGAGGATCGCGTACCCCTTCGAACGTGCCGCCGCCGGCGGCGAGTACGCTTGATAATGCCCGAGCGCGGTCTATCGTGCGAGCAATGACCGCCGAGGAGCGACGCGAGTTCGAGCTGCTTCGAGCGCTCCTCAGCGAGCAAGAAGCCCAACTTGCAACGCTCCGCCAGCGCCTGAGCGCGCTCGAAGCTAGGCTCGGCTCCGAAGCGCAGGCGCCGGCATCGGCCCCCGCAGCCGTGCCTATCTCGGCCGGCGATGATCCTCCGCCGCCGCCACCGCCGCCGCCACCGCAACCGAAGAGGCCGGCGTTCTCGCGCGAGCAAGCGCTCGCGGACCTTGCGAAGGAATCCGCGCCGCGCCGCACCGCCTCCCCCGCGGTTCCGAAGGAAGCGTTAGAAGTTCGCGTTGGCACCTATTGGCTCCCCCGCGCGGGCACCGTGCTGCTCACCACGGGGCTCGTGTTCCTCGCCGGCTACGTCCATCAGAACCTGCCGAAGGGGGCGAAGGTCGCGCTCCTCTACGTCGCGTGCGCGGGGCTCGGCGCGCTCGGGCTTCGGCTCGAGAAGCGCTACGATGCGGTCGGGCGAGCGCTGCTCGCGTGCGCGCTCGCGGGCGTCTATTTCACCACCTACGCGCTCCATTATCTCCCCGCGCTCCACATGCTCGAGAGCGGCACGGTCGCCGCTATGCTGCTCTTCGTTTGGGCCGCGGTCATGGCGGCGGCTGCTCATTGGAAGCGCTCCGAAGCGATGGCGGGACTCGCATTCTTCCTCGGGTACTACACGGCGATCCTGCCCCAAATGCCTTGGACGATCGCGGGCAACGACCCGACGACGCCGTTCTCGCTCGTCGCCGCCGCGATACTCGCCGGCGGCGTCGTGGCGCTTTGCTTGGCGCACGGCTGGCAGTGGCTCACCTACGGGGGAGTCGCGGCCACGTACGCCGCCTACTGGTTCTGGTTCGACGCCACGCGGACGTCGTTCTGGCTGGCGGCCGCATTTCTCGCGCTCTTCTGGACTCTCTTCACGGCCGCCGTCGTTTTCGGCCGCCCGCCGAAACCGGCTATCCGCGCGCTGAATATCTGCGGTGCGGTAAACAACTGCGCGTACTTCGCGCTCATGACGATCGCGCTTGCTGCGAACTTTCCGCCGGAGAGCGGCCATTATTGGCGCTTCCCGGCACTGCTCGGCGGCGCACTCCTCGCGCTGGCATGGCACTTACGCGGGGGTCACGCCCCTGCGCGCCTCTCCTTCGAGGCCTACGGGGTGCAAGGGTTCCTGCTGCTCGGAGTCGCGATCCTGAGCAAGTGGTCCGGCTACGAGCAGGCGATCGCCCTCTCCGCGCAAGCGGTCGTGCTGCTCGTCCTCGGCTGCAAGCTGGAGTGGCGCGCCGCGCGCGGCGTCGCGCACTTGCTCGTGGCCATCGCGCTCCTCTACGAGTGGCTGCGCGGGCTGCTGCCGCAAGCAGCTCCAATCGCCATCGGCGACTGGGCAGCGCCTTCGGGGCCGCTCGTCGCGCTCGCGACGATCGCCGTCGCCGCGACTTCCATGGCGTGGATCGCGCGCGCTTGGCGCCAAACGCGAAGCGCGTCCACCGGCGCGCCGCTCGTTCTCGGATCGCCGCTCTACCTCGCGATCGCCGGCGCGAGCGCCGCGGCGCTCGCCGCGCATCGGGAATGCTCCACGGAGCATCTCCCCGGCATCGCGGCGGCCATCTCCATCGCGCTCCGCGCGATCGGCGCGCTCGGACGCAAGAGCGAGATCCTGCTCGCGGCGCAGATTCCGCTCTTGCTCGGGCAGGTGACGCTGCTCGCGAATTGGTCGCAGCCCGGGTCCCCCGAGATCCCGTTGTGGGGCGCCGCGGCCTGCATCGCGTATACCTACCTGCTCGCTGCGGCGAGCGCCATGCGCTCGCGCACCCTCGCGCCGGCGCAGACCGCGCAACGCGTGGCACGCGGAATCGGCGAAGCGTACTTCGCGTGGGCGTCGATCTTGCTCGTGCTGCTCATCGCCGAGCGCGTCGACGGCACGCTCGAGTTTCCGTACATGGCCGGCGCGGGGCTCTTGGTCCTGGGCGCCGGGGCGCGACTCGGGCTCGGCGCGGCGATCGGCGCGTACTTCCTCTTCGCCGCCGCGGCGCTGTACGCCGGGCTGTTCGGCTACGAACACGTCGCGGGGTGGCTCGCGAGTGAGCCGCGCGATCGCAGCTTCCATGCGTTCGCCGGCGTGGCGTTGATATTCGCCGGCGAGCGCCTCCTCGCCTGGCCGCGCGTCGCGCTCCTCGCGAGGCCCCAGATCGTGGCGATTTTCCGGCTCGCCGCGTCTTTCTTGGGAGCGATCCTGCTCGCGCTCGTTCTGCGCATGCGATTCGCG
>JAKEFC010000281.1 GCA_022616235.1 Planctomycetota bacterium | reverse complement strand
CGAACAAGCCGTGCTATTCGGAGTCCGCGGCGCGCGACTACTGCGGCCCGAAGAGCTTCGAGCCGCTCCCGAATCGGTTCTTCCGCAATAACGGCGACGGCACTTTCGTCGATGCCTCGGCCTCCTCGCAAATCGCTCGCTCGTACCATGGCGCACTCGGCGTGGTCGCGGTCGACCTCACGGGCGATCATCGGCTCGACCTCTTCATCGCGAACGATGGCCGCGTGAACGAGCTGTGGATCGCGCAGCCGGATGGGACCTTTCAAGAAGATGCCGGCGTGCGCGGCGTCGCGCTCGATCAGCACGGACGTGCGCTCGCCAGCATGGGGGTGGAGGCGGCGGACTTCGACAACGACGGGGACAGCGATCTGTTCACGACTCATCTCACCTCGGAGCTGCACACCTTCTACCGCAACAACGGCGATGGTCGTTTCGTGGACCGCAGCGTGGAGGTCGGACTGAAGAGCAGGATCTACACCGGTTTCGGCACGTCGTCCTTCGATTTCGACAACGATGGCTGGCTCGACCTCTTCATGGCGAACGGCGCGGTGAAGACGGTAGAGGCGCTCGCCACCAAGGGAGATCCGTTTCCGCTCCACCAGCCGAATCAACTCTTCCGCAACGACGGCAAGGGTCGCTTCCTGAACGTGTCGGCGGAGGCAGGCACGGCCCTCGCCGTATCGGAAGTCTCGCGCGGCACAGCGACGGGGGACATCGACAACGATGGCGACCCCGATCTGGTGGTCACGAACAACAACGGCTGGGCGCGCATCCTGCGGAACGACGTCGGAACGGGAAGTCACTGGGTGGGAGTGCGCGTGCGCGACGCGGCGAACCGTATCGACCTCGTCGGCACCCTGATCGAAGTGAAATCAGCTTCCGGCAAGGTACAGCACCGGCGCGCGCGCACGGATGGCAGCTATTGCAGCGCGAACGACCCGCGGGTGCTCGTAGGGCTCGGCACCGAGGGGGCCATCGAGTACGTACGCCTCCACTATGTGGACGGCTCTACGGAAACCTGGCACGGCCTCGCGGCGGATCGCTACCATACGCTGTTGCGAGGCACCGGCAAGAAGCCTTGATCCCAGCGCAGAACGACACGCATTGACTCCGAGAGGAATGACGCTCCCCATGTCGAGACAGTCTCCGCCGCCAAGCCGCCGCGCTGCGGCGCAATTCCTAGTCACTTGGTGCGGCCGTGGCGCGCTCGCCGCCCTGCTCGCGGGCGCAGTAGGCGCTGCGGCGAGCCTGACCGGCGGCGCGTTCGCTCAATCCGGCGGCGCCGCGGCGCCGGAGAGTGCGGCCGAGCTGGAGCCGATCCCGGAGCCGGACCTGAGCCAAGTCGAAGCGGGAGTGCGGCTCGAGCTGAATCGCAAGCGGGAGCTGCACGACGCGCTAATGGCGAAGCCGGGGGTCGCCGCCGCGGAAAAAGGCGCGTCGTTCGGCCAACTCGGGATCGACTATCACCGTTTCGCGCTCAACGTAACGGCGGAAGCCTGCTACCGGAACGCGGAGCGCCTCCTGCCGGGAGACTATCGCTGGCCCTACTACCTGGCGCTCATCGCGCGCGTCGGGGGTGACGCGGATGGCTGGGCCGCGGCGATGCAGCGCTCGCTGCGGCTGAACGCCAGCTACCTGCCGACTCGCATTCATCTCGGCGACGCCTACGCGGAGCAGAGCCTCTACGAGAACGCGGCCGGCCACTATCGGGCAGCCTTGCAGCTCGATGGAAAGTGCGCGCGCGCATACTACGGCCTCGGCCAGATCGCGGCCGCGCAAGGCAGGAACAAGGATGCGGAGCAGTACTTCAAGCAGGTACTGCGCAATGCCCCGACCGCCACCTCGGTGTGCTGGCCGCTCGCGCAGGTGTTGCTCGCGCAGAAGAAAGATGAGGAAGCGAAAGCAATCCTCGCCCAGAAAGGGGATGCAGGGATCCCCCTCCCGGATCCGCTCACCGAAGCGATTCGGCGCGAGAACTCCGAGAGTTGGCGCCTGATCCAGAACGAGGCGGGGCACCGATCCCAGACCGGCGACTTGGAGGGCGCGCTGGAGCTGTTTCGGCGCGCCGCCGAACTCGCCCCCCGAGAGGAGAGCGCGACGCCGCGCGGCAATCTCGGCGCCACGCGCGTGAAGCTCGCCACCAAGGCCGAAGCGAGCGCGGCGCAGCTCGAGAAGGAAGGGAAGCGCGAAGAAGCCGCGGCGGAACGGGCGAAAGCGCTCGAATTGCACAAGCTCGCGCGCGCGGACTTCGAGGCCGCGCTCCAGATCGCTCCCGCGAACCACAGTCTCTTGTTCAATCTCGGCACGCTGCTCGCGAAGCTCGGCGAAGACGAGAAGGCGGTGGAGCAATTTCGGCTCTCCATCGACGCGAACCCCGAGCAGCGCGATGCGCACTTCAATCTCGGGAACGCGCTCCGGCGCCTGAAGCAATTCCCGGAGGCCGCGGAGCACTTCCGTCACGTCGTAAAGCACTATCCTGGCGATGAACAGGCGCGCCTGGCGCTCGCCTTGTGCCTGATTCGGCTCCACGAATACGATGCGGCTCGCACCCACCTCGATGAGTCGCGGGCCGCGGTTCCGGATTCGGACGCGATCCGCGTCACGCATCTCCGGCTGCTCGCGACGGTGCCGCGCGATGCCGCGAAGGATCCCCGCCAAGTCTTGGAGGAGGTGGAGAAACTGCTCGCGGCGCAGGCCGAGAACGGCAAGGGCGCGGACGCGAATCTGCTGCTCACGAAAGCGTTCGCGTTGGCGCAATTCGAGCGCTGGCAGGAGGCGATCCAGGTCGCGGAGCTGCTGGTGAAGGAAGTGTCGAAGATGGGCAACTCCGAGCTGGTCGCGGAATTCCAAGTCTACCTCGATGGCTTCCGGACGAAGGCGCGGCCCGCGGCCCCGTGGCCCGACAACCATCCGAATCTGGAGCCGCGTCCTCTGAACACCGTGAAGTAGGCGCGGACGCGGAGAGGCCGCCCATGTTCCCACCCAGCCGCGACCTCTCGATCCCCTGCGGCTCGCTCGACCTCGTCGCTCGCATCACGCGCCGCGAACGCCTCGATCTCTATCTCCTCCGCGCGCTCGGCTGGAAGTCGCGCGCGCGCGTCCAGAAGCTGATCCATCTCGAACGCGTCTCCGTGAACGACGCCGGCGCGAAGCCCGCGCAGCGCGTCGCGAACGGCGATCGCATCCGGATCCTGCTCACGCCCGGCGGCGAGGCGCTGCTGCCGGGATCCGCGGCGCTTCCGCCGCCGCTCTGGGAGGATCCCTACCTGCTCTGCGCGAACAAGCCGGCGGGGCGTCTCGTCCATCCGGTCGGACGCGCGGTCGGCGGCACGATCCTGAACGAGATCCACGCTCGCTACCGCGGCTGCAACGCGCGCGGCCTTCGCCACGTAGTCCCGAAGCTATGCCACCGCTTGGACCGCGACACCTCCGGCGTGCTGCTCATCGCCAAGAACACCGAAGTCCGAAGGACGCTGCAGCGCGCGTTCGAGAGCGATCGCGTCCACAAGGAGTATCTTGCCGTGGTCCATGGCGCGCCGAGCAGCGCCGGCTTCGACATCGACCTCCCGATCGGGCTGGATCCGGAGCAGGCGCAACGGGAAGGCAATCGCTTGGCGAAAGTTGCGGCCGGCGGCAGGCCCGCCCTTACGCGCGTGCGAGTCCTCCTTGTCGCCGGCGCCTTCAGCGTCGTTCGCTGCGATGCGATCACCGGGCGGCAGAACCAGATTCGCGCCCACCTCGCGGCCTGCGGCCACCCGATCTTGGGAGACGCGGGCTACGGCTCTTCCCGCGAACGTTGGAGCGAAGTGCGCGGCGTCCCGACCTTTCCGGCCCGTCCTCTCCTCCACTCCGCGTTGCTCCGCTTCCCACACCCCCTTTGGGGCTACACGATCGCGGTGAGCGCCCCCCCGCCCCCCGACTTCGCGCCTTTCCTAGTCCCAATCTCAGCGTCGTAACGCTGGACTCGGGATCCCGCCAGCCGCAGTGCCGGGAAGCTAGCTTCGCGCCGTCGAGCGCGGCCGCAATGCACGCGCGCACCGGGCTTCATCGTAGAATTCTGTATCCTCGGCCACGATCACGCTTTCGTGGCCCTCCGAGGCACTTCTTATCGAAAGCGCGCGCCGTGACCGATCCCTCCTCCGTAGCCGCGATGGCCGCCGATCTGCCGCCGCCTCGGCTCCCCCCGGCGAGCTTCAGAATCCTCGTCGCGGAAGATGACGCCGGCCTTCGCAGCGTGCTCTCGAAGGCGCTCCGGCGCGAAGGCTATCAAGTGAGCGAAGCGGATGACGGCCACCGCCTCGTGGAGCTGATCCGCGCCTGGCAGCCGGACCTCATTCTGCTCGACATCATGCTTCCGAATCGCGACGGACTCTCCGTGCTCACGGATCTCCGCAAGGACCCGAAGCTCGCTTCCATCTACGTGATCCTGGTCACCGGCCGCGCGAGCTTGGAGGAGAAGATCGAGGGGTTCGAGACCGGGGCGGACGACTACCTCACGAAGCCCGTGCAAATGCGCGAGCTGAAAGCGCGAGTGAAGGCGGGCGTGCGCATTCGCGCGTTGCATCGCAACATCGAGAACTTCTATCAAATGATGATCCGCAAGGAGAAGCTGGCGACGGTGGGTGCGCTCGCTGCCGGCGTGGCGCACGAATTCAACAACATCATGAGCGGGATCAGCGGCTACGCGCAGCTCGCCAAGGTCAACGACAAGTTCAAGGACCGGCTCATCGAAGTCGCGTTGACGCAGAGCGAACGGGTGCAGCGCATTACGTCGAGCCTTTCGACCTTCTCCAGCTCCGCGGCTTCCGGCAAGCAATTCACGTCGGTGCGGCGCCTCGTGGATGCGGCAGTGTGCCTGATGCAAAAGGAGATGAATCGAAGGGAAGTCGTGCTGGAGGTTGAGGCCTCGGAGCAGCTCCCCGCGATCGAAGTGAACTTCAGCCAGATGCAGCAAGCGATCGTAAACCTGCTCTTGAACGCCGCGCAGGCGTCCCGCAAGGCGGGCCGCGTGGCGGTCCGCGCGACCGTGATCGATCGCTGCCTGTCGATCGAGGTGGACGATTCCGGTCCGGGAGTCCCGGAGGATCATCGCCACCGCATCTTCGATCCCTTCTTCACGACCAAAGGAGCGCTCGGCGGCACGGAGGAGTCCGGCACCGGCCTCGGACTTACGTTCGCATTGAACATCGCGCAATGCCATGCCGGCAGCATCGACCTCGTAGAGTCGCGTCTCGGCGGCGCGTGCTTTCGCCTGAGCATTCCCCTCGCCGACTCCGCGGGCGGCGCCGCGCCGCGCCCGCTGGGAGCAGCCGGCACGCACGGGCCCGCGGCCGTTCCGGGAGCGGCCGCCGCCGGCGCTGCGGCCGCCGCCGATCCCCGCGCCCACGCGACCGGCCCGCGCGTCCTCGTCGTCGAGGACGACGCCAACATCCAAGAGATCATGCGAGAAGTCCTCAGCGACCCGCCGCCAATCTGCTTCGCCGAAGGGCCGGCGGCGCTCGAGCATTGCCGGAGCGAAGAAATCGACATCGTCCTCGTCGACCTGCACTTGAAGGGCCCCTGGAACGGCCGCCGCGTGCTCACGGAGCTTGCGTGCCTGCCAAGTCCTCCCGCAGTCATCGTGGCCACCGGTTCGATCGATCCGAAGAGCGTGCAAGATCTGGCTCTCGCCCCCGCCGCGATCCTGCGCAAGCCCTTCAAGATCGCCGAGCTGGAAGCGGCGATTCAGCAGGCGGCTAGCTCCACCGCGCGCTGAGGCGCGCGCCGCATTCCGCGCCCCCGATTCCACGCCGACTGTGCTCCAGTGCCCCGCCGTTTTCCGAGGAATCTCTTGACCTTGCCCGCGCCACCTTGAAATAGTGCGCGCAGCCGCCGGCGCTTGCACACGCGGAGAGGTCAGCATTGAGAATCGCCGCCTGCCTGAAGCGAGTACCCGACACCGCGACGAAGATTCGGATCGCGGCGGATGGCAAGACCATCGACACCGCCGATGTCCAATACATCATTAGCCCGTACGATGAGTTCGCCGTCGAGGAAGCGATTCGCGCGAAGGAGAAGCTCGGTGCGGGCGAAGTATTCGTACTGACCCTAGGTCCCGAAGCGGCGAATCAAAATCTGCGCCAGGCGCTCGCGATGGGCGCGGACTCCGCGATCTTGATTCGTCACGACGGAGCGCGTCTCGACGCGCTCCAGACCGCGAAAAACTTGGCCGCTGCGCTCCAGGAGCTGCAGCCGGAGATCGTCCTCTTCGGCCGCGCCAGCGTCGATGCCCAGCGCGGCCAGGTCGGGCCCATGACGGCGCGCTTGCTCGGGATCCCTTGTATCACGGAGATCGTAAAGCTCACCGTCGCGGCCGGGTCAGCCTGCGCGGAGCGCGAGGTCGAAGGGTCGCGCGAAGTCGTGGAGGTTTCCCTGCCGGCGGCATTTACCGCACAGAAGGGGCTCAACGAACCTCGTTACCCATCTCTGAAGGGAATCATGGCCGCGAAGAAGAAGCCGCTCCGCGAAGTCGCGGCGCGCGAGTTCCCCGCCACCGCGGAGGTGGTCTCGCTGACGCCGCCCCCGGCGCGCAAGGCGGGAAGAATCGTTGGAGAAGGGGTCGCCGCGGTGCCGGAGCTCGTGCGGCTGCTCCGCGCGGAAGCGAAGGTAATCTAGCCGCCGTGCGAACCGCCTGCCACGACGGTGCCACGAGGCTTCCAGATCACATCTCCGTAGGCCCGAGGTCGAGCGCGGGCTGCGCGCGCAAGGAGAGCGGCAGAATCGTGTTGATGGAGAAATGCGGCGACGAGGCTCGACGCGGCGCGCGCGCATCGCGGCCGGCCGAAGCCAGGCGAGGTCTTTTGATAGGCTCAAAGGTCGAGTCATGAACATCCTCGTGCTCTTGGAGCATCGCGGCGGCGAATTGAAACGCGCTGCGCTGGAACTTCTGGGCGAGGCGCGTCGCCTCGCGGATGCGCGCGGCGCGCAGGTGATCGCCATGGCTTTCGGTGAAGGCATCGCGGGGATCGCGGAGGCGGCGCGCACGCGCGGAGCACACAAGCTCCTCATCGGGGACGCTCCGATCTATCGCCGGCCCGCGGGGGATGCCCTCGCGCACGACGTAACGAAGGCGATGGCGGCGTACGGCATCGGCGCGCTGCTCCTCACCGCCAGCGCAATGGGGCGCGAGCTTGCGGCGTACGCCGGCGCCGAGCACGGCGTGACGGTCGCATCGGACTGCACGGCGCTGGAGTGGCAGAGCGACCGCCTGCGGCTGGAGCGACCCGTATTCGCGGGCAAGGCGCTGCTCACCGTGGATCTGACGCGGCCGCCGTTCATCGCGACCTTGCGCGCGAACTACGGCCGCCCGCTTGCCGATCCCGCCCCTCCCGCGGAAGTCGTTCCGTGGAGTCCACCCTACGATGACGGCGCGCTGCGCGTCCGCGTCAAGGAAGTCATCGCCGAGGCGGGGAAGAAGACGGACCTCACGGAAGCCGAGATCATCGTGTCCGGAGGGCGCGGCCTGAAAGGTCCGGAAAACTACGCGCTCCTCGAGGAGCTTGCCGCCGCCATCGGCGGCGTCGTCGGCGCGTCGCGCGCCGCGGTGGACGCCGGCTGGAGGCCCCATTCGGATCAGGTCGGACAGACCGGTAAAACGGTGAGCCCCAAGCTCTATATCGCCTGCGGGATCTCCGGCGCCGTGCAACATCTCGCGGGGATGTCCAGCTCCCGCTGCATCGTCGCGATCAACAAGGACAAGAACGCGCCGATCTTTCAGATCGCAAACTACGGAATCGTCGGCGATCTATTCGAGATCGTTCCCGCGTTGAAGGCGGAGTTGCTCAGGGCGCTGTAGCCCCCGCCCCTTCCGGCCCATTCCGACCCCCCCATCGTATCCTTCCCAGGAGGGAAGAGCGGCGGCGCGGCTCCCCATCGCGCTGGGACGGTACGGGCGATGGCGAGCACAATCCTCCAGCAGATACTCGAGAACGTAGAGAGCGGAGCGCGCCTCCCGGGCTTCGCTTCCGATGAGCCGCCGCAGGACACGAGCCCGCGCCCGCAGGCTCCGTGCTGCGACGAAGAAGTGCTGGCGCGCGTCGACGGCGAGCTCGCCAAGCTCGCGCGCGGGATCGCGCGCTTTCCTTCGATCGCCGAGCTGCCGCTCGACGATCCAGCCGTTCGGCAACGCCTCGTCACGGCGTTCGCCGCGCTCGCCTCGAACGTCGCGGAAGCCGTGGGCACCCCTGCGCTCGGCGCGAGCCTCCCGCGCGCCGCGGCGCCTCAGCCGATTTCCGCCGACCCCTCGCTCCTCGCCGGCGGCGGCGAAGACTCTCCGCTCTCCGCGCTCACTTCGCGCATTCGCGACTTGGAAGACACGATTCGAGTGCTGCCCCGGCAGATCGAAGCCGCCGTGTCGGCGCCGAAGTGCGAGGAGATCTTGGAGCGGCTCGACCTGCTCGCGCGCGAGGTGCACGGGATCTCCGCGCGCCCCGCGACCCCCGCCGCGGCCGCCAGCGGCGCCGGCGGCGCCGGCGCGAAAGTGTCCGATGCAAGTCCGCCGCCCGCGCCACCTGCGCCTTCGCGCAAAGTGGCGATCGGCGACATTCAAGGGATGATCGACAGCCTCGTGGCGTCGGGAAGCTGAATGATCGTGCAGCCGGCAAGCTATCCATCGCGCGCGGATGACGCACCTTCGTCGCTTGGCGCTCAGGCGTTTCCGGAGGCTCGTCGATGAAGCTCGTGATCCGGAGCGGCAAACGGCGCGGCCAGATCTTCAACTCCGACGGCCGCACGGTCACGATCGGACGCGATCCGAGCTGCACGATCCGCCTCGATGACTCGCGGGCGTCCCGGCAACACGCCCTCATCGAGCCCGCGGAGAACGGGACCTGGATCTGCCGCGACCTTCAGAGCACCAATTCCACGCTCGTCAACGAGAAAGAAATCACGACCGCCTTGCTCAAGGACGGCGACGTGATTCGCATCGGCTCCACGGAGATTCTCTGTCAGATGCTTCCAGAAGCGAGCGGCTCCGCGAACCCCGAGATCGCGCTCGCGGTGAACCGCGAGACCATCGAGCTCACTCTGCGCTCCAGCTCGCAATTGACGCCCGGGCGCAAGAGCCTGCAGGAAGTCTTGTTTCGACTCGGCCTCATCGCGGATCCGGCGCTCCCTCCCGCGAAGTTCATCGGCAAAGCGATGCAGATCCTCGCCGAAAGCGTCCCGTTCGCGACTTGGGCGCTCTTGACGTGGAAGCAAGGAGCGACCGAACCGGCGGCGGTGATCGGCGAGCGCCTGGGGCGGCCCGTGGGCGCCGCCGAGATCCTGCGCTGCTCGCGCCTCATCGAGCGCGCCACCCGCAGCCGCACCGGGCTGATCGCCGGTTCCCGCGATTGCCCGGACGACCCCCATTCGGCGGATGCGGCGATCGGCTCCGCGCTCGCGGTGCCGATCAACGCGGCCAATAACGAGCAAAACGTCCTCTATCTCGACCGCGGACCCGAGATGGAGCCGTTCCGCCGCGAGGACCTGGAGCAGATCGTGGTAATCGCGCTTCACCTTCAAGTCGATCTCCAGAACATCGATCTCTACCTGCGGCTGCAAGGGGCCTTCGAAGACCTCCGGCGCTCGCAGAGCGATCTTGTGCGTACGGAGAAGATGGCAGCGATCGGCCGCCTGGCGAGCGGCTTCGCGCACGACCTCAACAACCCATTGAGCAGCCTCATCGGCTTTCTGGATCTCGCGACGCGTCTTGCGGCGAAGAGCATCGATGAGAAGGCCGTGGAAAAGCTGAAACGTTATCTCTCGCGCGCGCACGATGCCGCGGACTATTGCCAGGCGCTCAGCCGAAACCTGCTGGCATTCGCGCGCCAGAGCCCAGGCGGCAGCCCGGCATCGAAAGACTACGACGTCCGCGCAACGGTGGACGCTACGATCAACATTTGCGACGCTGCCCTCCAGCGTTGCGGCGCGCGCGTCGCGATCGACGTGCCCAACGGGCTCACGCTGCGCGGCGATCCGAGCGCCTTGCAGCAGGTGCTCATGAATCTGCTCACGAACGCGGCCGACGCCCTCTGCGAGGTCGATACGGAGCGAGCGCGCCAGATCCAAGTCGTCGCACGACGCGAGGACGAAGGGGCAACGATCGCGGTATCGGACAACGGCCCCGGGATCCCCGCAGAGTTGCACGAGCGGATCTTCGAGCCGCTCTTCACGACCAAAGCCTCCGATCGCGGCACCGGCCTCGGACTCTTCGTCGTGCGCCGAATCGTTCTGGAGTCGGGAGGGAAGATCGAATTGACGTCGCGGCCGGGGACCGGCTCGACGTTCCAGATCCATCTGCCCAGCCGCCAGCTCGGGGTCGCTCCGGATGCCGTTCCGCCCCGCCAACCGGCGGTCATACAGGGCTCCCGGGATTCCTGATGGCGCGCCCGCGACTGATCGACAGGCTGCGCGCGTTCCTCAAGCAAGACGCGCCCCTCGAGGTTCCCGCCGATTTCCCGGAGGGGCGCGCTTCCCTGCTCGAGACCTTTCGAAGCCGCGGCGTTCTCAACGCCGCGGATCTGCAGAGGTTCGTAAGCGAGGACACGGGGCTGCCGATGCAAGCGGCGCTTCCCGAGCAATTCGCGCCACCCGGAGAGCTGACGCAGGAATTCCTCCGCGAGCACGGCGCCGTTCCCCTCGATCCGCAGGGGGTCGCGTTCGGACTCGCCTACCCCTATCAGGTCCAACTCTCGGACGACATCGCTTTCCGCTTCGGGTCCAACTTCGACCGTACCGTGATTAATGCGGATGCTCTCGCCGAGGCCTACGGATCCGACTCCGATCAGAGCAAGACCATCGTGGAATCCCTCCTCGAGCAGGCACCCTCCGAGGATGAAGAGGTGCAGGTCTTGCAGCCCTACGACGTGCTCGAATCCGGCCCGGATAACGCGGACGATGCGCCCGTCATTCGCCTGCTGAATCACATCATCGTGCAAGCGTGCCGAAACAGCGCTTCCGACATCCATATCGAGGCGGAGGAAGCCGTAACTCGCATTCGATTCCGAGTGGATGGCGTCCTCAAGGAGGTGCTGCGGCCGCCGAAGCATTTCCATAACGCGATCGTGAGCCGCATCAAGATCCTCTCCGAGCTGGACATCGCGGAGAAGCGCATGCCCCAGGATGGACGGATGAAGCTCAGGCTAGGCACCGGACGCATCGACGTGAGGGTTTCGACGATTCCGAGCGTATTCGGCGAGAAAGTCGTCATGCGGATCCTCAACGAGGCGGCGTTACCGGCCTTGGATCAGCTCGGCCTATCTCCCGAGCAGGAGCAGAGGTTCCGCGCAGTGCTCACGCGCCCCTACGGGATCATCCTCGTCACTGGACCGACCGGCAGCGGCAAGACAACGACGCTCTATTCCGCGCTGCGTTTCTTGAACTCGAAGGCCAAGAACATCATTACGATCGAAGACCCGGTCGAGTACCAGATGGAGAACATCAACCAGATCCAGGTGAACCGGCGCGCCGGGATCGATTTCGCCTCCGGGCTCAAATCCATCCTGCGCCAGGACCCGGACATCATCATGATCGGCGAAATGCGCGACGAAGAGACCGCTTCCATCGCGGTCAAGGCGGCGCTCACGGGCCACCTCGTGCTGTCGACCCTCCACACGAACGACGCGCCCAGCTCCTACGCTCGCTTGCGCGACATGAAGATCGCCCCGTATCTGCTCGCATCATCGATCGCGGCGGTCATCGCCCAGAGGCTGGTGCGCCTGGTCTGCACCCACTGCAAAGCCCCCGACACGCCCGATGAAGACGCCTTGCGCCTCGTGGGCATCGCCCCGGGCACGCCCGGCGCGTACTCGCGAGGCAAGGGATGCGCGCACTGCGATCAGACCGGCTATCGCGGCCGCACGGGAATCTACGAGATCCTGACGCCCACGCGCGAAGCGAAGCGCATGATCCTCGCCGACACGATGGATGAAGGCTGCGAGATCCCGGGCTTCGAGCGCTTGGTGGACCATGGGCGGGCCAAGGTGCTCGCGGGGACCACGACGATCGAAGAGGTCTGCGAGACCGTGCGCCACCACGAGGCGTTCTAGGGGCTCCAAAGGGGCCTTCGCAGAGCCCCCTCGCCGCTCCGTGCCCAGCCATGCAACGCTCACCCCCGTTCGGAGTTACCGGAACCCCCTCTAGAGCGCACCACGCCGCGCGTCTCCCGTTGGACGTACACCGCGCCGGATGTTTGACTTAGAAGAGGGAGAAGTCCAGGTTTCGGAGTTCCGGCCGTCGCGCCGCGCGCTCGTTGGCCGCGGTGCGTCATTCCCTATCGAAGAGCCATCGGATGCCGACCTATCTCGCGAAGGTGCGAAGATCAGACGGTGCCACGGAGGAGCAATTGCTCACCGTGCCATCGGAGTCGAAGCTGCCGGAGTTCCTGGCACGCGTCGACGGCTTCGTGATCGAGTGCCGCCAGCATCAGAGTCGCACCATCGGCGAGCCGCGCACCGTCGTGAGGCCCACGCACCCCGCCGCTGGCACGCAATCTTCCCGCACGCGCGACCTCGTAGCATTCACATGGTATCTGCACACCATGATGCACGCGGGAGTTCCCCTCATTCGCGGGTTGCAAGTCGTGCAAGGACAGTTGGGCGATCCACAGTGGTCGAGAGTACTCAATGGAGTGATCGGCACGCTGGAGAAAGGCGAGTCGTTCGCCGACAGCCTGCAGCGATTCCCCCGCTTCTTTCCGAAGCACTACGTGCACCTAATCGACGTCGGCGAAGTGTCCGGCAATCTCGACAAGGTTCTCGAGGACCTCGCTCGCTACGGCGAAAAGCAGATGGAAACGCGCTCGCAGATTCGGGGCGCCCTCGCCTATCCCACTGTGCTCGTCACGGCATGCACCGCCGTCACCATCTTCCTCATCTCCTTCGTGCTGCCGCGCATCGCGAAAGTCTTCGTCCAGCTCAAGATGGAGCTGCCTTGGGTGACCAACGCGCTCTTGACGCTGGGCACCACGCTGCGGGCGTATCTTCCCGCGCTCGCCATTGGAGGGGCGGTTGCGGCGGTCGCGGGATTGTGCGCCTTGCGCGTGCGCGCCTCGCGCAGGGTATTCGATCGCTTCCTGCTCACCTGCCCGGTGATCGGACCCCTCTACACGAAGCTGGTCCTCGCGCGCTTCTGCCAGACCCTCGCGCTCTTGCAGAGCAGCGGAGTCTCCTTGCTGGTGAGCCTCGAACTCGCTCGCACGGGTCTCCGCAACATCCCGTTGGAAGAGTTCATGCAGGGCGTCGAAGCGAACCTCAAGGAGGGAGCGCCTCTCGGCAAGGAGTTGGCGCGCTCGCCGCACGTTCCGCCGATGGTCTCGACGATGGTGTCCGTAGGCGAGGAGTCGGGCAGCCTCGGAGACATGCTCGGCAACGTGGCGCGCTTCTACGATCGCGACGTGGAGCGCACCATACGCGTGCTGCCGAAGATCCTCGAGCCCTTGATCATTGTGCTCATGACCGTGGTAGTCGGACTGATCGCCGCGAGCATATTCATTCCGCTCGCGGAGATCCCCCGTGGATTTGGTCCACGATGACTCGCTGTTGGAAAGGCCCACACCCCGTGTTACCTCCAAGGTCCCGAAAGGGATTCACTCTTATCGAGCTCGTCATGGTGATCGTGATCATCGGCGTGCTCGCGGCAATCATTGTCCCGAACTATGTCGACTACGTCGGCAGAAGCGGAGCCTCCACGACGAAGGCGAACCTGCAGATGCTGCGAACCGCGATTCAAACATATCGCTCCGACAACAACGGTTCGCGGCCCGGATCGCTCGCCGCGCTGTCGCCCAACTACCTGCCGCAAGTGCCGGCGGACGGAATCACGAAGACCAACGGCGAGGTCGCCATCGTGGATGGCACCGGTGGCTGGGTCTACATCCCCGCGAGCGGCGACGTCCGCCCCAATCTGGCTGGGAACGACGCGTACGGCGTGGCGTGGTCGAGCTACTAGCGAGTCCGGGCGCTCCCCTGCGGAGCGCCGTGGGAACGAGAATTCGGCGATGAGCTTGGCGGTCCGTAGGACGAGCGCGAAGAGCGAGAAGCTCCTCGTGGTGGACGATGAGTCGTTCATTCGCGAGGCGATCGAGCTCTACTTCGCCACGGAGGGGTTCCAAGTCCTCGTTGCCGCGAATGCAACCGAGGCGCTGGTAATCCTGGAACGCGAGCAGATCGACATTGCGATCCTGGACATCGTGATGCCGGGGATGAACGGCGTCGAGCTTCTGCGCGAGATCAAGAGGCGCTATCCGGACGTCGAAGTCCTGATGGCGAGCGGCAACGGGACGCTGCAGACCGCAGTCGAGGCGATGCGTCTCGGGGCGTACGACTACGTCACGAAGCCGATCCTCAATTTCGAGGAGGACCTGCTCAAGATCGTGCGGAAGGCCCTCGAACGGAGGCGGCTCTTGTTCGCCAACCGGGCGCTGGCGCGCGATCTCCAAGAGATCAACTGCGACCTGAAGAACGCGAACGGCCAACTGCGGCGCCGCGTCGCGGAGCTGGAGCTCCTCTGCGAGACCGGACGCATGATCGGCGAGGTGGAAGCGGTCGAGCCGCTCTTCGACCTCGTCGCCGACATGCTGCGGCTGCAGCTCGAGGTCCCACGCGGGCTCTTGATCGCGCGCAACGGCGCCGGCTGGCGCCTGGTCCGCGCTCCGGGCTATGCGGCCGAAGTGCCGTCCGACTGCGAATTCACTGCGGAGGAGCTTGGCGTAGATCTCGCGCTGCTGGGGGAAGTCGCGATCGTGCAGCCCGCCCAGGCGCCCGCGCTGCCGCGCCTCGCGCTGAAGCTGGGCGGAGGAGAAGAGTCCTCCGGACCGTTCACTCTCGTGCCGCTCCGCGCGGGCAGCGAAGTACATGGATTCCTCGTCGTGCCCGGCGATGCGACCGCCGCCCAGCGCGACCTCTCCATGCTGCTCAGAGTGTTCGCGACGCAGATCGCGCCGCCGCTCGCGCTGCTCAAGGACAAAGTGGCGCGATGAATCCTCAGGTTCCCGGCTACACGATCCAACGCGAGGTCGGCAAGGGGGGCATGGGGGTCGTCTATCGCGCGCTGCGCAACGCCGATGGCGCCAGCGTCGCGATCAAGATCCTTCTCCCCCACATGGTGAACGCGATCACCTCGCGGCGCTTTCAGCGCGAAGGCCAGGCGCTCAAGTCCCTCGACCACCCGAACATCGTCCGCGTGTTCGAGGTCGGTTGCCGCGAGGGCGTGCACTACCTCGCGATGGAATTCCTGGAGGGAGTCCCGCTGTCGCGCGTGATGCGCACGCACGGCGTCCGCCTGCCGCTCCCGTCGGCGCTCGCCTTCGCGCGCCAGGTCGCCCGCGCGCTGGCCGCGATCCACGAACGGGGGATGACGCACCGCGATCTGAAGCCGAGCAACGTCATCGTCTGCGCCGGCGACACGGCGAAGCTGCTCGATTTCGGACTGGTGCAAGTCGAAGGCCTGACGATGCTGACCGCCACCGGCAACGTCGTCGGCACGCCGGCCTACATGAGCCCGGAACAGTGCGACGGCACCGCGCTCGATCACCGCACGGACATCTATTCCTTCGGGGTGATGCTTTACGAGCTGGTGTGCGGCGTCCCGCCGTTTCACTCCGAATCCGTCTACGACCTGTTGGAGATGCAGCGCCGTTCCGCCCCGGCCAGCCCGCGCGCGCGGCGCCGCGACCTCCCGCACGAGTGCGAACAGTTGATCCTCCGTTGCTTGGAGAAAGCGCCGGGAGACCGCCCGCAGTCGATGCAGGAGGTCCTCGCCTGTCTCGGGGATGCGGCGCCGCCGGGGGCGGCGACCTGCACGCCGGAAGACGCCGGCGCCGCTCGGCCGGGATCGCGTCGCCGCACCAGGGTGCTGACCTTGTTCGCGCTGGTCGCGCTCCTCGCCGCGGCGATTTCGTGGGCGCTGGATTCGTTGCTCGCGGGGCTCCGCACGCGGGTCGCGGAGGCGCTCGGGACACTGCGCACCGCGGGGGTCCCGGCGACCTCGGACGGCGACGCGGCGCGGCTCGCCGCGATCGCTCAGGCCGCCGCCGCCCATCATCGCGGCCGCGCCGCCGAGGCCGGCGGCGATTTCGAAGACGCCTACGAATCGTTCCGCGAAGCGCACGACCTGTGCGGCGACCGGATCGAGTACGTCCACGCGCTGGTAAGAATCGCCGGCAAGCTGAACCGCGAACGCGAGGTGGTGCCCCGCGTCGCCGCCTACCTCGCGACCCCAGCCTCCGACGATCCCGGCTCGATGCTCAAGATCTGGCTCGACGAGAAGGAACGCGAATGACCCCGCTCCGCGGCACATTGCTCGCTTGCGCGCTCGCTGCCTTCGGCTGCGCCGGCGGGGCGCCGCGCGCCGCGACGCTGCCGCACTACTACGCGGCGTGGGAGGCTCTGCCCCCGGAACTCGCCGCCGATGCCGATCATGCTCGCGCGCGGCTCGCCGCGAGCGACTTCGACGCCGGTGCGCTCCAAGACTACGCCCGCGCGACCGCGCGGCTCGCGCGCTGGCAGGCCGCGGAGTGGCTCGAGCTGGCCGCTTCGGAGCGGGATCGCGGCGCCACTGGCAACGAGCGACAGCGCAGCGCGCGGCGGCGGTTGCTCGACGGCGCACGCCACGCGCTTGCGCTCTATCGCGAGATGCAAATGCGCGGAGCGAAGCTCGATTCGCGAGCGCGCATCGAGATGGCTTGGCTCTTGTTCCTGACCGGCGCCGATGCGGATGGGGAAGAGATGCTCGCTGCTGCGCTCGCCGATCCGGGATTGGATCCAAGCGGGCGCGCCGCGATCGCTGCGCTCGCGGCGGAGGTCGAAGCGCTGCCGCCGGAGCGTGCGCCATGAATCGGCGCGAGAAGCGCCTGCTGCTCGTGACCGTCGCGGTCGTCGGCGCCGGATTGTTGTCCTGGGCGATGCGCGGGAACGATTCGGCCGGGCTGGTCATGGGGGGAGCGGCGGCCGCCGCCGGAGCGCCTGGCGCCGGATCCAACGGCACGGAGACCTCTACGCAGGCTGCGGGAGCCGCGGCGGCGCCGGCTCCGGGCGCGCCAGCGGGGGCGCCGGGCGGATTGCCTCCGAGGGCATACCGCTACAAGAAGGAGGCGCTGGAGCGGGTCCTCGCCATGTCGACGGAATTGCCCAAGGTCGCGATCGAGGGCGATCCGTTCGCGCTGCAGAGCGGCGGCACTCCCGAGCCCGCGCGCGCAAGAGCGCGCACCGGTGCCCGCAAGCTGCCTCCCCGCCCCGTCGCTCTGGGGGGCATCTATTATTCTGGTGCCGTGCGGGGCGCGCTCCTCGATGGGAAAGTGATCTTCGAGGGAGAGAAGCTCGACACCAAGTTGCGGCTGGTCGCGGTGCGCGAGGCCGAGGTTTGCATCGAAATGAACGGCAAGGAATACGTGCTCCCGTTCGAGCCATACGGGGAGCAACGTCAGGTCTTGCCGCCGGCTGCGGGCGGCGGCGATCGGTAGCGATCGCGCGCCGCTTTCGCGCCGCGGAATGAAGGACGGTTCATCGGAGGGGGCTTTCTCCCGCTCGGCTGCGAGCGGGACCTGAACGTTAGGGAGCGCCGATGCCCCTCCGGCCGCCGCACGACCCATTGCTCCGTCGCCTCCCCCAGCGGAGGGAACGAGCCGCGCGCCGGCGCATCGTGCCTGTCTTCGCGGCGTGCGCGTTCTTCGTGGCCGCCGCGGACCCAAGCGGGGCGCAGGTCGCCCCGCCTCCCGCCGCGACGCCGCCGGCGGCCAGCACCGCCGACCGCGTCACCTTGAACTTCGACAACATCGACCTGCGCAGCGTCATCCAATTCATATTGCGCGAGCGCAACGTGAACCTCGTCACCGGCGAGGCGTTGTCCGAGAAAGTGACCGTCAAGATCACCAATCTCGAGTGGCGCCAAGCGCTGCAGAGCATTCTCAAAGCGCACAACTACGCGATGGTGGAGGAGAACGGCATCCTGCGCGTGACGCGCCTTCCCCGCGGCGACGACCTCGCCGCGGAGCGCTTTCCGCTCATCGTACGCCTTCGCTACAGCGACCCGGTGGCGGTGAAGCAGATCCTCGCGCCGCTCCTCTCCAAGAACGGCCATATCGAAGCGCTGGCGGGGAGCGGCGACGTCGGACGGACCCTTTCGATCATCGACTCGCCGCAGATCATCGACGTGATCCGCGATCTGATTCCGACCATCGATGTCCCCCCCCGCGATGCGATCGGCGAAATCACCAAGAACGACGACGGCACGGTGAACGTGCGCCTGCAGGCCTATCCCCTCGACGACCTCGCGATGCTGCTCAACGCGACCCTCGGACTCAACGTCTACGTGAGCGGCACCCACGCCGCGCTGCTCAACGCGCGCCTCGAAAAGGTCGCGTGGCCGCAGGCGCTCGCGCTGATCCTGCGCGACGTGGACTGCGCCTATCGCGAGGAGAACGGCGTGATCGTGATCACGAGCCGCAAGTCGGCGCAGGAGGAGCTGGTCACGAGGGAATTCTCCCTTCGCTTCGTCGACGGTTGGGACATGAAGCGCTATCTGGAGAAAATGCTGAGCGGCGCCGGGAAGATCACTTGCTTCGCGCCGGCGCCGCATGGCGGATTCCAGTTCGGCAGCAAGATCACGGAGCAGCGCGCCCAAGACGACACCCGCGACCGGGGAGAGTCCGTGCGGTCGCGGGTGATCAGCGTGACGGATCGACCGGAGATCGTCACGGCGATCGCCGAGCGCATTCAAGCTCTCGACGTGATGCCGCGCCAGATCGAAGTGGAAGTCGTGATCGTCCAGGTCACGAAGGACGACGAGCGCAGCCATGGCATCGATTGGAACGCCGTGCTGTCGATCGCCGGAGCGACGCGGCCGCACACGCTGCCTTGGGACCCCGCCGGCGGCCGCTACTTCCCGCCGTTTCCCACGACCACCAGCGGATTCACGTTCGGGTCGCTCTCCGCGGATCAGCTCACGGCGGTGCTGCGACTCATCGACCAGTCGGAGAACGCGGAGATCGTCTCGAAGCCGAACATAACGACGCTCGACAGCGTCGAAGCGCGCATACTCATCGGCCAGAAGTTTCCGGTCACCACGGAGACGATCGACCCGCAGACGGCGGTGCGTACCGTCTCCCTTGCCTACTACGAAGACATCGGGATCCAACTGATCGTAATCCCCACGGTTGCCGAGGGAGACAGGGTCCATATGGTGATCCACCCCGCCGTGAGCGCGCTCTTGGACTTGGTGGACAATCGATTTCCCGTGATCAGCACGCGGGAGGCGGACACGCAAGTGCTCCTGCGCTCCGGCGAGACCGCGGTGATCGGAGGCCTCATCGAGCAGACGACGAGCGAAAAAGTGCGCAAGGTGCCGGTCCTCGGCAGCGTGCCGCTGCTCCGCTGGCTCTTCCGCCATCGCGAGTCCGTCGAGGAGAAGACCGAGCTGATCATCTTCGTGACCCCGCACATCGTGCGCGAGCGCGGGGAAGCGGAGCGCGCGATGGATGTGGATCGCCGCCGCTCGGACGCGCTCCGCGCGCTCCGAGTCCGCTTCGAGGAGCTGCTCACGCCATGAAGTGGAATTGGGCTCGCCGCGACCGCCGCGGCGCAATCGCGCTCGTGCCGGGAGAATGCCACTGGCTCATCGCCGAGGGTCCGGCGGCGGAGCCGGCGCTCGTCGCCGGCGGCACGATCACGCTCGAAGGGGGCGTATTCCCCCCGCCCCCCGAGGGCATTCGCCAACTCTTGAGCGACAAGAGAGTACGGTGGGCCGTGGTCGCACCGCTCGCCGTCCGCGGCGCGATCGCGACGCTCCCTGCACTTCCCGATGCCGATCTCGCGCAAGGGACCCGCTGGGAAGCCGAGAAGATGTTCCACGTCGGCGATCTCGACCCCGTCTACGACTTCGAGATTCTCGCGCCCGCGACCGAAATGTCCGCGAGCGCCGCGCATTTGGGCCTGCTCATCGCCGTCCGACGCTCCGCGGTGAACCATTGGCAGGAATGGACGCAGCGCCTCCCCCATCCGCTCCGCGGCCTCGAACCGGCATTCTCCGCGGCGATTCGCGCGTTCTGTCACTTTGCGAAGCTCGGCGACCGCCGCGAGCGCTCCTTCGCGGGCGTCTACTCGGATGCGGGGAGCGCGGCGGCCGCCGTGTTCGCTCGAGGCCGGCCCCTTGCGCTCCGCAATCTCTCGGTGCGCATTCCGCGCGATGGCGATCCCCTCCCCCTGCACGGCGAAGAAGGGATCCGCAACCTTCGCGAGACGCTCCTCGCGTGCGAGGACCGCCACCCATTCCTCGCCATCGACGGACTCTGCGGCATGGGAAGCGTGGATCGCGACTGGTTGGCGCAGGCAGCGCGCGCCTGCCAAACCGACGTGCTCGCGGCGGCGCCGCCGCCGGCGGGGGTGCCGGAATCGATGGCCGCGAGCGGCGCTTGGTTCCTTCCGTTCGGCTCGCTGCTCGCGCATGGCAACTGAGGCGAAGCGATGACGAAGACGATCAACTTGCTGCCCGCCGCCCCTGCCGGAGTCGAACGCCTTGAAGCCCTCCCTTCGGTGATCGCCACCTCCGCGCTCATGCTCGCGATCGGCGGAGTCGGGTTCCTGCTCGCGCGCGGCGCGGCGCCGGCACAGGTCGCCTATGCGGCACCGCCCCCGCTCGCCGTTCGCGGCGACTTCGAAATTCCCGCCGGAGACCCGATGGCGGTCGCGCTCGCCTGCGCGGAGGGTTGGGTGCCCTGGCACCAGCTCTTCGCCGCGCTTCCCTCCACTCTCGAGCCGCTCGGGTCGATCACTTCGCTGCACTTCCGCGCCGCGACGAACCAACTCGAGATCAGCGGAGAAACCGATGAGGTCCAGGCGGTTCCCGACCTCATGTTGTTCCTCGAAAGCTACGCCTGGCTAAAGCACGCGGTTCCCGTGTCCGTACGGCGGGACCCCAAGAGCGGCAAGCCGATCTTTACCGTGCGCGCGGACGTCGTGCCGCCGCTCAAGCTCGAGGTGCTGCGATGACGACCGGCGTCATGCTCGTGCAGCGGCTGCTTCCGCCATCGAAACGCTGGGCATGGATCGAAGGCTCCGCAATCCTCGCCACGCTCCTCGCGATCGCGATCCGCGCGCTCCTCCCCGCGTCTACCGCGGCGGCCGCGGGGCCGCTTCCTCCCGCTCGCACCCTCGAAGCCGCGCCGGCGCTCAAGGAGCATCTCTTCGCGCGCTTTGCCTCGGCTCCGGCGACCGGCGCCGAGCTTGCCGCGATTCTCTCGCGGACTACCGCGCGGCTCGAGGAGCTGCAATTAGTGCTCGAATCTCGCAACGTAGAGTCGTCTCCCGCGGATGCGATGCCGCCCCGGCAGCGGCATCGCATCGTGGTGAGCGGCGCTCCGGCCGCGCACGTGCAGTTCATCCACTATCTCGCCGTGACTCCCGCCCCGCTCCGCATCCAGGAGATCCATTGGACCGCTGGGCGCGGCCCTGGCCAGCGCCTGCTCGAAGTCGTGCTGGACATCTTCGTCGAGTAGGATGGCGCGCGGCGCGCGACCGCAGGCGGCGGCGATGCGCGCCTGGACCGGCTTCGATGCCCTTGCGAAACCGGCTCTTCTTCGCAATGAGCAGTTTTCGCATGGGCGAGCGGTCCGATATAGTTAGAGCGCGTTTCAGAAGGAAGCCGTTGCCCCGAGGCCGGCCGAGTGCGCGCCAGGCAAGGAGGGCCGCAGAGGCGGTATTGACGGAGAAATAGGGCGAGGCGGCCCGACGCGGAATGGTGCGCTCGCAGCCGGCCAAAGGCAGGCGGCATTTTGAAACGTGCTCCTAAGAGCCGGGCGCACGACCGGTGCGCGGCGCAACGCGCGGGAGGGAAGAGTTCGATGCGAGCGACCAACGGCGGCAGGCTCCGGCACCCGATGCGGCGCGTGATCGCGCTGCTCGGCGCTCTCCTCGCGCTCATCCCCGGCGCTCTAGCCCAAGAGGGGGGCGGCGACCACCTCTGGACGCCGCCGCGCGCGGAAGCCATCCGGCGCCTCGCCGAGGCGATCGTGGAATCGCGGCGCGCGGGCAACGAAGCGGCGACGCGCGATGGCGTCCTCGCGCTCGCGCGTGCGCTCCTCGACGGCGTGCCGGACGGCGCGTTCCCGCTCTCCCCCGATCGCTGGGTCGGCCCATCGCTCTACTTGCAGGAAGAGATGCGCGGGCTCGCTCCGGAATCCGCGCGCGAGGTCGTGACTGCCATCGATTTCGAGCTGGGCGCCCGCATCCGGCAGAGCGGTGCCCCGCCGCCGGCCGCGGGCGCGAACGCGGACCAGATCATTCCAGAGCGCATCGCCCACCGGATCGCGCGCGACTTTCCGGACTCGCGCCTCGCCGCGAGCGCTCGCGAGCGTCAAGAAAGCGCTTGGCTCGAGCAGGGTCACCTCGAGGCCTATCTCGATCGCCTCGATCTCGACGCGAGCGCCGGCAACGAGGCGGAGATCGCGCAGCGCTTGGCGCCGTCCGCGCAAGCGGGCGGCGCGGATCTGCCCTTTGCCAGGCAGCCCCTCAGCCCGACGATCCAAATCGAGTGGGGCAGCTCCATGTACGGCGGCAACGCGGCATCCCCGTGGTTCCCCTTTGGCGTCGAGATGCGATGCGCCGGCGCCGGCAGCTCCCTCTACGTGCAAGGAAACGATGAGCTAAGCTGCTTCGACGGGGACGCCGGAACGGAGGTGTGGAAGACGCCGTTCCTCTGGGATCCTCCCGCGCCGATCCCGCGCACCCTCGCGGCGCCGGTCATTCACGGCTCGCTCGTCGTCGCGACCTTCGCCGACGGGATCATCGCCTGCGATCGCGCGAACGGCGCGTTGCGCTGGCATCTCCCGCTGCACGAGCTGATCCCTCCCGCGCCGGAGGAGGCCGCGACAGCGAATTCACCCCCGGCCAAGACCGCGATCCTCTCCGTCACGCCGCCACTGTCGACGCCGCGGGGAATCGCGCTCGCGGTTCTGCGATTGGAGCGCAGCTCGCTCGTCGCGCGCCTGCTCTTGCTCGACGAAAGCGGGGCGCCGATTTGGAATCGACCGGCCGGGAGCGCCCAAGGCGCGACCTACCTCGGTCTCGGCGCCGCACGCGTGTCCCTCGCCGCGCGGGGTGACGAACTCTATTTCCTCACGCAACGCGGATTCCTGTCGGCGCATCACTTCGCCGATGGCGCGCTCCTCTGGTCGACGAGCTATCCAGCGCTCGCGCGCGGCGCGAGCCAGGACGCCCTTCGCTTCGACGAGACGCAGCAGGCGCCCGCGCTCCACTGCACGGCGCGCTACCTGATCGCGGCGCCGGTGGACTCGAACGAGATCATCGTGTGGAACCGCGCGGATGGAGCGCTGCTCGCCGCGATTCCGCGCGGCGCAGCGTCGTGGTGGGGACGTGCCGCCCGCAGGGATGAAGAGGTTTTCCTCCTCGCATCCGCGCGCAGCTTGGAACTGTGGTCGTTGCAAGGCGGGCGGCCGCGCTCGGGCGCGGCGTTCGCGCTAGACGCCAGCCAACCGCCGATCACGGGCGCTCCGATCGAGGCGGGCCCGTTCCGCTGGTTCATCCCCTGCGCGGCCGGCTTCTACGAGCTGGATACTTCGATCGCTCGCCTCTATCTCCGCCCGCTCGACCTCACGGGCGCCACCACCGGCATCGAGACGGCGGCAGGATTGCTCATTGCGCACTCCGCGGCGGAATCGATCGCCTACGCCGTGCGGGCCGCGCCTCCCGAAGGCTCTGACAAGGTCGCGCACCTGCGCTACCAGGTCGCGGCCGCGCTCGCGCGCGGCGACATGGAGACGCTCGCCGCTGCGCTCGCCGCTCTCGCGGAAGGCGCGGAGCCCGCTGGCGTCGAGCGCGCGGAGGAGTCCGCGCTCGCGCGCCAAGTCCTGGCCCTGGCGGCCACGGAGGACGAAGCGGCGCGCGCCGCCGCGGCGCCTGCGTTGTTCGAGTCGGCCTTGGCATTGCTGCCCGCGAATGCGGAGCGCGCGCGGCAGGCGTGGGATGTCGCCCTGCGCGCCGCGCGGCGCGGCGACTTCAAGCTCGCCCGCGCCATGGCTTCCACGGCGCTCGTCGCGGCTCCCGATGCTACCGTCGAAGTGCTGCCCGATTTCGTCGTGCCGGTCGAGCTGGCCGCGCGACGGCTCCTTACGGAGATTTCCGTCCAAGCCGAGGACCCCGCCGCAGACACCGAGCGGGAAGCGCGTGCGCAAGCAAGCCTCGCCAGCGCTCGTCTCGGCGGCACGTCATCCGGCCTCGCGGACGTCGTGCTCCGATTCCCCTATACCGCTTCGGCGCGCCGCGCCGCTCTCGACCTGGCATCGCGCCATTATCGCGATGGCCTGCGCAGGCAGTCTTTGCTCGTGCTCAGGCGCCTGACGCTCTTCGAGCCGGACACGCCCGAAGCCGTCGAAGCCCGTTTCCGCATGGCGGAATTGCATCGCGAAGAAGGTCGATTCGCCGCCGCGCGGGGGATCCTCGAGGAACTCATCGATCGCTACGGAGCCCTCGAGCTGAGCACTCCGCTGGGCAAGGAGAACGTCGCGGCACGCGGCGGGAGGATGCTCGCGGAAACTCCGCCTATAGGTCCCACCGGAGATCCGCCGCTCGAAGATGACAGCCGTCTCGTGCCTGCGTGGCGAAGCCCGATCGACCTTTCCCATCAACGCGATCTGCAAGTGCACCGGTTCCCGGCGACGCTGCCCGCGGAGTTTGCGAGCCGGTTCCTCATCGTGGCGAGACACAATCTCGAGCAATGGGACGCGGCGACCGGAGAGCGGCTATGGTCGCGCCAGTTCCGCAGGGGCGGCGGTTCGCTCGACGAGTTCGTCCCCGCGTTTGCGGATCGCGCGGCGCTCCGCGGCCCGCTCCTGATCTCTGCCGATGCGATCGTCCTGCACGACGGCACGGAGTTCTACTGCGTCGATCCCGCGAATGGCGCACTTCGCTGGCGGCTCGAGCTGCCACCGAGCCCGGAGTTCTCGGAGAAACACATCGTATACATCGAGCGCGCCGTCGCCGCCGACGGAGTGCTCGTTGCGCTGAGCGCGGACCGGCGCTTGTGCGCCTACCGCATCGACGATGCGGCGCTCCTCTGGCAGGAGACGCTTGCCGGCGACCTCGCCGGCGACCCCGCGATCGCGGGCGGCAGGGTACTCTTCGCGACACGCGACCCGGCGGCCGCGGAGATCCGCAATCTCGCGACGGGACAGCGCGTGCGCACCCTCGCTCTCGAGCGCAAGTCGGGCGGCTTCGTTCACGAGCCGTGGTTCGCCGGCGCCAACCTCGCCGCGCTCCCCATCGTCGCGGACTCCGGCGACGGCATGCTTCGGGTCGTCGACGTGAACAGCGGCGTCGTGCAATGGGAGCAGGAGTTCGCGGCTCCCCTCGTCCGCGTGCACATCCTACCCGGCGTTCCTTTCTGGATCGCGGAGCTAGATCGGCAGGCACAGCAGCCGGCGCTGCTCGGGATCGCTCCTCGCGATGGGCGCATCCTCTGGACGAAGACGCTGCCCCCCGGCCCCGATCGGAGCGCCGAGCCGCGCCTCCACGCGATCGAGTACTACGGGGGCCAGCTTCACCTCCTCGAGGGCGAATTCGCGGAACGCAAGTTGACCTGCTTGCAAGTGAGTCCGAGCCTGCTCGAAGCCGAGATTCCCGACGACCACGCTCCCTTCGAGCTGAAGTCGAAGTACTCGAAGCGCTTGAGCCGCGGGCCCGACCATGCACAGATCGATTTCTACCGCGATTGGATCCTCGTGCGCGACAGTTATCGTTGCGACCTGACGGTGATCGAGCGCGAATCCGGCGAGATCCAACGATCCGCGATGTTCCGGGCGGCGAAGGAGTTCCTGGCTGGTAGACGGCGTCTCTACTACGCCGGATTCATCGCGGACACTCTCGTCGTATTCACCATGCGCGGCGGCATGGGACTTCGCCCGCTGTCTTCGTTCGAGCTGTTGGAGGGCAACTGGCACGCGCTCGACGGCGTCGTCCTCCTCGATCCTCCCGACTTGCAGGTGGTGCCGCCGGCCGCGGTCGTGCCCGCGTTTCGCGCGGGCGGAGTCGAGCGCGCGTGCCGCATCCTCGAGACGCTCGTGGAGAGCCCCGCGCTGCCTCGCGGCGAGTGGCAATCGCTTTACGCGCGCCTCGCGGGGCTCGCGCAGCAACGCGGAGAAGAGGCGCCGCTGCGCTGGCAGGTGCCGCACCTCACGCGGATTCCGGAGATCGACGGCGGATTGGACGAGCTTTGGAACGCCGCGTTCGCGATTCCGGTGCATGCCCCCAGGTACTTCCACATCATGCAGGGGCACGGCGGCGACGACGCGATGTGGCACGGCCGCCACGATCTCTCGGCGCTGGTTCTGACGGCGTGGAGCGACGAAGGGTTTCACATCGCGATCGACGTGACGGATGACACCGTCGTTCCCTACGACAAGAACGCACGCCGTTGGACCGGCGACTGCTTTCTCCTCGCATTCGACTTTCAGGATGACGGCGGACAGCAGCCGGACAGCAACGACCAACTCCTCACTCTAGCGCTCACGGTGCCGAAGCCGCCGCCCGCTCCCGCGCCGGGAGCGGATGGCGAGAATCCTCCTCCGGCGGAGGAGGAAGAGGAGCCGAGCCCGCCGGGCAGATATCAAGTGCAGCGAAAGGGCGACGGCAGCGGAATCATCTACGAAGTGACGATCTTCTGGGACAGCTTTCGCGAGGCGCGCGCGGATTTGAACGAGACCCTGCCGCGCCCCGGGATGACTTTTCGAATGAACATCCTCCTCACCGATGACGATACGGGGCGCGGCGCCGCGAAGTATTGCAGCATTTCCGCCGGGCAGCACCTGCGGATCGAGACTCGGGACATTTGGGATCTGTTCATCCCGGAGTACTTTCCGAGGCTGCGGCTCGGACGATGACGTTGCCAACCCGGCGTGCGCGCGCGCTCATTCGCTCGCTGGCGGCCGCCGCTGCGTGCCTCGCCGCAACTTCGTGCATCGGACCGTCCGGCGGCCGCTTCGCGGTCGAGCCGCTCCTCGAGCACACGGTGACGGCGCAGGGCGACTCGACGCTGCTCCTCCGCCCGTTCGTGCTGGCGCGTACCACCGGCGGGCGCCGCGACGTCGGTGTGCTCTGGCCGATCTTCCGCTCCACCAGCGATGCCGAGCAATCCCGCGCCTGGCTGCTTCCGGTTTGGCACCGGTGGAGCTATCTGCACGAGAGCGGCGACCGCGACGTCGATTCTTTCCTATTCCCGCTCGTGTACTGGGGAACCGATCCGCGCGAGGGTGACTACTTCATGCTGTTTCCCGTAGCGGGCTCGCTGCGGGGCATCTTCGCGCAGCGGAGGATCGACGTCGCGCTGTTTCCGCTCTACGCGCGCGTCGTCAACGATGCGCGCAGCTCGCAGCACGTCTTGTGGCCGATCTTCAACGTCGTCAGCGGACTAACGCACGATGGGATTCGGTTCTTTCCGTTCTATGGCCGCTATCGCGCCAGGAACGGACGCGGGGAACCCATATACGATCGCCGCTTCTATCTGTGGCCGTTCTTTCACGCCCAGGATGAGCTGCTCGATACGGAGAATCCGAAGCGCACGCGCTGGTTCTTCCCGATCTACGGCTCGATCGACGGCAAGAACATCACGGAGCGCTCCATCTTGTGGCCCCTCTTCGTCCACACGCGCAATCGCCCAGAGAACACCACGAAGGTATCCCTGTTTCCGTGGACCTTCGGCTGGGGAAAGGACTACGAGCAATTCGACGTGTGGCCGCTCTACGGCCGGCGCAGGACGGCCACTTCGTTTCGACAGTTTCTGTTGTGGCCGGTCCAGCAATACGAGCGACAGACCGCCGGCAGCCGCATCAACGAGAGCCTTTGGGTCCTGCCGATCTACTGGCACCACAGCCGCACGGACCTCGCGGCCGATAACTACGAGAGCCGGACGCGATTCTGGCCCTTCTGTTCGATACGACGCGCCGATCGAAATCGGCTCGAGGTCAACGCGTTGGACCTCCTGCCGTTCGACGACGCGGACTATTTCGAACCGCTCTACGCGCGGCTCTGGCGCGTCTACCGCTACGAGCGGAGCGGAGCGGACGGCGATCGCACTTGGGACCTAATGTGGGGCCTCGTGCGCAGCGAACGCCTCGGAGCCAGGCATCGCGTTTCGATACTTGGGGGATTCTTGGAGCGAACGACGGAACCCGATGACACGCAATGGCGGATCCTTTACATTCCGTTCTGACGCTTGCCTTGGGGGACAGTCGAGGGGAATGACGCATGCCGTTGGCTAGACTCCAGCGCTCCGTCGAGTCTCTCGGCGCATTTTTGGTCCAATCGGCGCAATCTTCCGGCTTCGGACTCCAACTCCTCGCGAGCGCCGGGGCAGCGCTCCCCCACGCCGCGTCGCCCAGGCGGATCCGCGACATATTGAATTTGCTCTATACCTACTCGTTCGCATCCTTGGTCGTGGTCCTCGTGGTGTCGCTCTTCACCGGCCTCATCCTCGCGCTCAACTTCCTCATCACCGTGGAGAGCCTCGGCCAGGAGCACCTCGTGGGCCGCATCGTGGCGGTGTCGATGGTACGCGAAATGGGCCCGCTCATGACGGCCGTCATACTCTCCGCGAGCATCGGTTGCAGCATCGCGGCCGAGATCGGCACGATGAGAGTCACCGAGGAGATCGACGCCCTGGAGATCATGTCGATTTCTCCCGTCCGTTTTCTCGTGCTGCCGCGCCTCATCGCCCTGCTCGTGCTCGGTCCCATGATGACGGTGTTTTCCGGCGTCATTGGCATTCTCGGGGGAGCGGCGATCAGCTACTTCCAATACGCGGTGTCCTGGGAGTCGTTCAAGAACGATGCGATCGAGCTTCTCAAATTGAAGGACATCTTCACGGGCCTCTTGAAGAGCGTCGTGTTCGGGGCGACGATCGCGATCGTCGGCTGCACGCAAGGCCTCCAGACTCGCGGCGGCGCGACCGGCGTCGGGCGTTCCACGCGGCGCTCCGTGGTCGTGTCGTTTCTCTTGTTCTTGATCCTCGGCTACTACATCACGTGGGCTTTCTACAAATGATCGAGATGCAAGGCGTCTACAAACGACTGGATCGCAAGGACGTCCTCGCCGGCCTCGATCTCGAAGTGTTGCCGCGCGAAACGCTCGTGATCCTCGGTAGGAGCGGTACCGGCAAGAGCGTAACGCTGCGCCACATCGTCGGCTTGATGACCGCGGACCGCGGCACGGTCCGGGTCTTCGGCGTCGATCTCGGAAAAGCGAGCCCCGCAGAGCTGAGGGAGTGCCGCCGCCGCATCGGCTATCTCTTCCAGGACGGCGCGCTCCTGAATTGGATCACGGTCGGCCAAAACGTCGCGCTGCCCCTCCAAGAGACTCGGTTGCTCCCGAAGCGCGAGATCCAGGAGCGCGTGGCGGAGTGTCTGGGCGAAGTGGAACTGCTCGATGCGATCGACAAGTACCCCAGCGAGATCTCCGGGGGCATGCGAAAGCGCGCGGGGCTCGCGCGCGCCCTCGCGACGCGGCCGGAAGTCGTGCTCTACGATGAGCCCACTTCCGGGCTCGACCCGATTTCGTCGAACATCATCAATCGGCTGATCAACACGTTGAAGTCGAAATTGCACGTGACCCAGGTAGTCGTCACGCACGACATGAACGCGGCCTACGTGATCGGCGATCGCCTGGCGCTGCTGCACGAAGGGCGTATTCATGCGATCGGCACCGCGCGCGAATTCCAGGAGAGCGACGATCCCGCCGTCGTGCAGTTCACGCGCGGCGAGATCGATGGGCCGCTGTCCCGCACCGCGGCCGGCGCTCCGGCTCTCCTTGCGCCGCACAAAGGCGGGCAAACCACCACGGTAATCAGCCACGGCAAGGAGTCGCGATGACTCGGGATTTTCTGGTCGGCCTGTTGTTCTTGCTCGCTCTCGTCTTGCTCGGCGCCATGACGATGTTGGCGGGCAACATCCGCCTGTTCGCGACGACCGACACGATCGAAGTCCGCTTCGACGAGATCTCGGGATTGCAAGAAGGAGATCCGGTCCGCGTACGCGGCAAGAGCGTCGGAGAGGTTCGTGCGACGAAGCTGGTCCCCGGCGGAGTCATGGTGACGATGGAGCTGGAGCCCGACCTGCGGCCGCAAGAAGGGGCATCGTTGCAAGTAAGATCGGCGAGCGCGCTCGGCGGGAGTTACATCGACTATCGCCCCGGCGCCGGACCGGCGATCGACCCCCAGACGCTGCGCGGCACCGGGAGCATGGACTTCCTCGCCGTGGCCGGGGAGATCATGCAGGAGAACCGGAGCGACCTGCGCGATATCGTGCAGCGCCTCGCGAACGTGATCGAGGACCTCGAAGCGGGACAAGGGCTCCTCGGCGCCTGGATCCAAGATGAGGAGATCGCGCAGCGCTTTCGCGAGATCGTCGATCGCGTGGACAGCATCGCCAGCAAGATCGATGAGGGAGATGGACCGCTCGGCAAGCTCCTCAACGACAAGGATGTCGCCGCGGCGCTCGAGCGAATCCCGACGATCGTCTCGAATATCGACGACATCACGGGGGCGATCAACTCCGGCGAGGGGCCGCTCGCCGCGCTCATTCACGACCGGGGATTGACGGAGGCGCTGCAAGGGATCGCGGCGGACATCCGAGAACGCAAGGGGCTGCTCGGCAAGCTGATCGGCGACCCCGAGCTTGCGGAATCCTTCGAGAACGTGCTGGAGGAAATCAGGATTACGCTGCGCGATCTGCGCGAGGGCGAAGGGATCATCGCCCACATGCTGAGCGACCCCGAATGGGCCGCCGACGTGCAAGAGATCCTGGCGAACTTCCGCGACGCCTCGGCGCGCTTGAACCGCGCCGACAACACCATCGGCCGCCTTCTGAATTCCGACGAACTCTACCTCGAAGCCGTTCGCACCGTGACGTTGCTGAGAGACGTCACCGAGGATGCGCGCGAGCAGGCGCCGATCAACGCTTTCCTGCGGGCGCTGTTTCAGGCGTTCTAAGAGCCAAATAACTTCTCCGTTGGCCATCCCCTGGAGTATTCGGGGTCGAGCGAGAGGCGCGCGCGCAAGGAGAGCCGAAGAGTCGTATTGATGGAGAAACACGGCGATGAGGCTCGACGCCGTGGGCGCGCCTCGCAGCCGACCGAAGCCAGGAGAAGTTCTTGGACAGGCTCTACGCCGTCCGAGCCTACGGCTACCCGAGCTGTACGCGCTGCACGCGAGAACTCATCACTTGCAGCGTCGCGATCGTAAGCTCCTCTTCGCTCCCGAGGCGAGCGATGTCCGCCTTCAACTCGTCGAAGAAGGGCCGGCTGCGGAGCAGATCGAGCCCGCGCTCCACCCAGGCGTCGCCCTCTCCCGCTCCCAATCGCTCGACGAGCCGGCTCGTGAGGCCCCAAAGCGCATCGAGCATCGAGTTGCGCGTGATTCGCAGCGCCAGCGTCTCCCAACGCCCGGTGAAGAACTTGTCGTCGCACTTGCGGATCAGGGGCAGGATCTGCGTGACCTGCCCCGCCTGGAAGTAGAGCTTCGTCACGTCCGCGATCCGCGCGCCGAGGCGATGCGCGATGTCGGAGATCCGGAGCCCCGCCGTCGCGTAGCCGACGCGAGCAATCTTTTGCGCCAGCTCCTCGCCGAATGCCGCCGCTCGGTACTGCTCGGTCACCTGCAGGAAGCGCGTGCGCTCGGAGCTGGACAGCCCTTCCGGCAGCTCGCGCTCGTACATCGCGAGCATCGAAACGTATTCTCGGCTCTCTCGTTCGATGCGATCCAGGCGGCCCCGCTCGCTGCCGCTCAGGAGCCACGCCACCGTCTTTCGCACCGCGTCCTCTACCGCGAGGAGCGCGCGATACTGCGCTTCGCTCGGGACGCCCGCATCCAGGGCGAGGACCCTTCGCCGTATCTCGCGACAGGCGAAGATCTCATCGGCGAGATGGTACGCGCGCACGATCTGGTCCAATTCGGCGCCCGTCTCCCTCTCTACGTCGAAGAAGAAACACGCTCCCGCGTGCTGGAAGATCGCGTTCGCGAGTACGGTGACTCCGATTTGTCGCGCAAGGAGGTGATCGGTGAGGATGCCGCCGTAAAGCTCGACGACCTCCGCTGGAAAGTACTCGCGCAGGTAGCGCTCCAAGCGCGGGAGCGACGCCGCCGAGACGTCGAGGAGCCGCCGCTTGATGTGCATCTTCGCGCAGGCGCTCAAGAGCGCCAGTTCCGGCCGCGTCATGCCTTTCTTGCCGCCGGCGCGCGTGACGAGCTGGTCCAATGTCGGCAGCTCGTCGCGGTCGCGCTGGACGAGCCCGCGATCCTCCAGCACTTTGATGAGTCGCTCGAAGGAGAATAGATCGCTCCGGCTTCGCATCACGTCCAAGGACAGCATGAGCGCGTTGGCGCGGCTGTTGCGGAGCACCGCCCGGCAGACGTCCTCGCTGAGGCGCTGCAAGAGCGCGTTCCGCTCGGGAATGGGCAGGCGCGCCGCCGCGACCTCTCCCGCGAGCAAGATCTTCAGATTCACCTCGTGGTCGGAGCAGTCGACTCCCCCCGAGTTGTCGATGAAGTCGGTATTGATGCAGCCGCCGCGCAGGGAGAATTCGACGCGCCCCGCCTGCGTCACGCCGAGATTGCCTCCCTCGATGATCACCTTCGCGCGAACGCGGGCGGCATTGATGCGCACTCCCTCGTTCGCGAAATCGCCGACGTCGCGGTTGTCTTCGTTGGTTTCCTTGATGTAGGTGCCGATCCCCCCGTTCCACAGGAGATCGACTTCGAGCGCGAGAATCGCGGAGATCACCGCTTGCGGCGAAAGATCCCCCGCCTCGAGCCCTAGCAAGCGGCACGCCTCGGCGCTCAGGCGGATGTACTTGTCTTGGCGGCCGAATACGCCGCCGCCCGCAGAGAGGACTTTGCGGTCGTAGTCGGCCCAAGTCGATCGCGGCAACCGGAAGAGCCGCTCCCGCTCGCGATAGGAAGCCGCGGGATCGGGGGCAGGATCGATGAATATGTGGACGTGATTGAATGCGGCCAACAGCCGCATGTTACGCGACTGCAGCATCCCGTTGCCGAATACGTCCCCTCCCATGTCGCCGATGCCGGCGACCGATATGGCGTTGCGCTCGACATCGATCCCCAACTCGCGAAAGTGCCGCTGCGCGCACTCCCACGCGCCGCGCGCTGTGATCGCGAGCGCCTTGTGGTCGTAACCGTTGGAGCCGCCCGACGCGAACGCGTCTCCGAGCCAAAATCCGCGCGCCTTCGCGACTTCGTTCGCGGTGTTCGAGAAACGCGCCGTGCCTTTGTCCGCTGCCACGACCAGATACGGATCCTCCTTGTCGTAGCAGACGACCCCCGGCGGATGGGAGATCGCGCCGCCGGCGTGGTTGTCGGTGAGGTCGAGGAGCGCGTTGATGAACACGCGGTAATAGTCTTCACCCTGGCGCGCGAGCAGATCGGGAGCCGCCGCCGGGCGGCGAACGATGAAGCCGCCCTTGGCGCCGACCGGCACGATCAAGACATTCTTCACCATCTGGGTCCGCATCAGGCCCAAGACCTCTTCGCGATAGTCGTTGATGCGGTCCGACCACCGGATGCCTCCCCGCGCGAGCTGGCCGCCGCGCAGGTGAATTCCCTCCATGCCGTGGTGATGCACGTAGATCTCGCGCCATGGCTTCGGCTCGCTGCCGGCGCGGAGGGCGCGCGGATCGACCTTGAATGCGATGTAGTGATTGCGCGCGTTCTTCACCTGGAAGCGCGTCGTGCGGAGCGTCGCCTCGAACAGGCTCAGGATTTGGCGCAAGAAGCTGTCCTGCGCGCTCGATGGCACGGCGTGAAGTGCGGCGACGATACGCTCCTTGATCCGGCTGCAATCGCTCGCGCGTTGCTCGATCGCGAGATCCAGCCCGGGATCGAAGCGGACCCGGTAGTATTCGATGAGGAGCCGGGTGATCGCCCCGTTCTGGCGGTAGGTGTTCGACATGAACGCCAGCGTCTGGAGTATGTTCAATTGCCGGAGGTAGTTCCCGTAGGCGCGCAATAAGTCGACGTCGCGCCAATCGAGCCCCGTGTCCGCGATGAGGCGATTCAAGAGATCGTTGGGTGCGTGGCGGGCGAATACGACCTCGAGCGCTTCGATGATCGCCGCCTTGCGTACCACCAGCGGATGCCCTTCCCCTTCCACGCCGGCAATCCGGAAACTCTCCATGAACAGCGCATCCTGGCCGGCGGGCTCGATGCGAAAAGCCGTCTGATCGATCACTTGCAGCCCGAAGTTGTCGAGAATCGGCAAGATCCGCGATAGGTACACGTGGCGCCGCAGATAGATCCGCAGACGCGCCGTCTTCTGCTGCTTGTCCCGCTCGCCATAGAGCTGCTCGAACGCGATTCCGCGCGCGCGCGGGCCGCGCACCGTCTCCAACTTGAGTACGTCGTTCAGCGCTTCGGCGGGAGTGTGCAGCACTTGGTACTCCGTGGGGAACGCACGGCTGTAGCGCTCGAGGAGGTCTCGTGCCGCATCGGCACCCAGCGTGCCTTCGAGTTGGCGCGCGAAGCGCTCTTCCCATGCTCCGACGACCGCGCGCACGCGTTCCGCCAGCGTCTCCGGAGGGCAATCGGCGAGCCCCGCGGGCGCGAAGAGGAAAAATGTCAAGAGTACGACTTCGCCCTTGCCGAATTGAACGCGCGATTCCGCGCGCGCAACGCGCAGCGCTTCCTCCAAGACGCCAGCGGTGCGCGAACGCAGCTCTTCGGAATACCACTGGCGCGGGATGGCGAGAAAGAAAACGCCCCTCCGGCGGCCGCGGTCCGCGAAGAAATGCGTCCGGATCTCCTGATCCTTGTCCGCTTCGAGGATCATCTGCGCGATCGCTGCGATCTCTTCCGCCCGCGCTTCGAACAGGAATTCGATCGGGATCGTGTTGAAAGCGCTCGTATAGCTCTTCTCGAGCAGAGGATTCTGGGCCGCGTCAGGGCGGTCGAGCAGCCCCTCGAGCTTGCGGCGAATGAGCGGTATCTGCGCGCCCGGAGTCTGCGTGGCTTGAAAGGTGAACAGGCCGCGAACGTGCAGCACGCCCTCCGGCTCGCCGCGCCCCGCCGGCCGCCGCAGGAGCACGTGGTCCAACTTTCCCGCGCGATGGATCGGCGACTCTTCGACCCCCTTGAAGATGGCGATCCCGCTCGCGAAGCCATCGTCGCTCTCCCCGAGGAGCGCGCTCTGGCGCGCCGCTCGGTCATCATCCTCGTCGTGCGCGAAAGCGTGCCCGAGCCTTCGCGCCGCGTCGGTCGCGGGCGTCCCTCCGGCAGCGCCGGCGATGAAAGAGACCCCCATCAGCACGAAGTTGTCTTCGAGGAGCCACTCGATCAGGTCCCGCGTCTCCGCGAAGGAAGCGGAGGCCGCTTTGCCCCCCGCCTTCTTGCGGGGAACGGTCGAGCGGCCGACAGCGCGCAGTACGGACTTCATTTTCTTGAAATCACGGACGGCTTCCCCCGCGATCTCGAGTCGGGAGCGAACGCCGCGCTCGATCTCGCTCAGGAAGTCGGGAGTGGGGGTTGCCGCCAGTTCGAAACGCGCCAGGATTTCGCGGCGCTCCCCCGCCTCCGCGGCGCCGAGCGCCAGGAGGCGGCCGGAGCGGTCGCGTTCCACCGCGGCGGTGAGCACTAGGGAACAGTGCACGCGAACGCCGGAATCGTCGAAGAATAGCTGGATGGTGTCGATGATGAAAGCTTGGTCTTCCATCACGACTTCCAGCAAGGCGCGCGGCTCGTCGCTCGAACTCAGGCTGGCGCCGGCGGTCGCGCGCACGATGAGCGCGCCCCGCTTCCTCACACGGAACGATGCAAAGCTCTCGGCGAGGGACCGATCGAGCGTGGCCGCGTCGTGGCTCTCGCGAAATCGCTCATCGCAACTCTCGAAAATCCGCGCGCGATAGGCGGTGAACAACTCGGGAGATGGCAACGACCCGACCTCCAACGTCGCGCCGCTCGCCGCGGCGCGCTCGCTTCTCCCCGGTCGTTCCTCCATTTCGCGGCACCTTCTCGCGCAAATGTATCGCAATGATGGCGGCGCGGCAGGTTAGCACCGCCCCTACGCGGCTGTCTACCGGCGTCTCGCCCCGGCGGCGGCCGCTCCGCGACTCCTCTCATCGCGGCAACGGCCGCCTTGTGGCCCGCGCGAGGCTGCGGCTATGATTCGAGCGCCATGCGATAACAGTTGCGCTCCTCGTGGGACGAGGTATCGCGTGAAAAGTTCCGGACTACAGGGGAGGTCGAATGGTCCCAGCGAAGCTTCCGCCAGCGCCGCCAGCGCCGGCCTCGACTCAAGCGCCGGCGCGAGGATTCTTGCAGCTAGAACCCGCGCGCGTCGCGCACCTGAACCGGCTGTTGGCCGTGATCGGCGAGCTCGAACGGGAGGATCGCGAGCAGCGCCGCTACGGCGCGGCGGCGCGAAGCCCGGAAGCTTGCCTTTGCACTCCCGTCGACTATGCCGGCGTCGATCTCTCGCACGTACCCCAACGCATCCTGGACGTCGATTACGGCTGCGGAGATCCCACGCGCTACGCGCGCGAGGGGGAAACAGTTCTCGACCTCGGATCCGGATCCGGGAAGCACTGCTTCATGATCGCGCGCAAAGTCGGCGCGGACGGCAGCGTGGTCGGAGTCGACAAGACGCCGCAGATGCTCGCGCTGGCGCGGGGAGCGGTCGGCGAGGTGACGAGCGCGCTCGGGTACCGGCAGCCCAACGTCGAATTTCGCCGCGGCCACATCGAGAACTTGCGGTGGGACCTCGATCGCCTCGCGGAATTGGTTCGCGGCAGGAGCCCGGCTTCCTACCAGGAACTGGACGAGATCGAGTCGGAACTCGCGAAGCAGCCTCTCGTCGCCTCGAACAGCATCGACCTCGTGGTCTCGAACTGCGTGTTGAATCTGGTGGATGACTCCAGCAAGGCGCAGCTCTTCCAAGAGCTGCACCGCGTGCTCAAGCGCGGCGGCCGCGCCGTGATCTCGGACATCGTCGCCTCCGAAGACGTTCCCACCGAGATGAAGCACGACGAATTCTTGTGGACCGGGTGCATGGCGGGCGCGCTGCGCCGCGATCGCTTCCTCGATGCGTTCGTCGCAGCCGGCTTCTACGGGATCGAGGAGCTGAGTTCCTACCTGTGGCGCCACGAGCAAGGGATCATCTTCAATTCCGTCACGGTCGCGGCGTACAAAGGGAAAGAGGGACCGTGCTGGGAGACCTATCGCAGCGCGCTCTATCGCGGTCCGTTCGCATCGGTTCACGATGACGACGGCCACGAATATCCGCGCGGCACCGCCGTGCCGGTCTGCGAGAAGACGGCGCGCCTGCTGAGCACGCCCCCCTACGCGGGTCATTTCGTGGTCAGCGAAGCGCTCGCTTCCGAAGAGGAACGGATCGCGTTCGACTGCAATCCTGCCGGCGCATCCGCGCGCCGCATTCCAGACGCGCTGCGCAAGCAGTGGGAGCGGAGCGGCGGACTCAACTCCGCAAGCTCCTCCTGTACCCCCGGCGGCGGCTGCTGCTAGTCGATGCCGGCCTTCGGCGGCTCCGAATCGGGAGAGCAATCGCACGATAACTCCCGCACTGATTTCGGCGCGGCGGCTCCGCGCCCCTTTTGGACCTTGTGTACGTGCGGCATCTTCGTCGCGGCATTGTTCCTGTTGGCCGCGGCGCTGGTCGGCTACGTGCTCCACAGCTTCTACACCCGCATCGCGATGCCGGAGCCGCTCCCGTTCGAGCGCGTCGCGTACGATCTCGGCGAAGCGGCGCGCCTGTGCGAGCGCGTCGCGGCCGGCGAAGAAGTGACGCTCACCGCCCAGGAGCTGAGCGCGCTCGTGCAGAGCCAATACGACGCGGATCCGAACTCGGCCGGCAGCAAGTTCGCGAGCGAATTCTCAGGCGACGGTACGCTCCGGATGCAAATGAGCTTGCGCTCCCCCGACAGCGCGCCGTTTCCGATCGCGGGGCGCTACTTCAATCTGGACGTCACGTGCAGCGGCGAGATCAAGGGGGGCGATGCGGCGGGCTTGCGGCTCCATCGGTTCCACTTCGGCGATTGGTATCGATACGACGATGCCAGTGCGGAGGAGTCGGCGGATATTCTGCGCTCGATGCAGAACTGGAAGTCGAAGAGCCCGAGCGCGCAACTGATCTTCGACCGGCTCCAGCTCTTCCGCATAGGCGGCGACCGCATTGCTCTCCGGCTGAAGAACTGACGCCGGCGCGACGCGGCGCCGGCGAGGCTACTCTTTCTTCAGCGCTGCGGCCGCGGCGGCCAGGCGCCGCTCTGCGTCCTTGGCCACGGCGCCGGTGGCATCCAGCGCGGGAAAGAACTCGATCAACGTGACGACGTCTCTGAGCGCCGTTTCGGCGTCGGCCGGCGCGCCGCGTGTTTCGGCCTCGCCCGCGAGGATCAAGCTGCGCGTAAGCTCCGCTTCGGCGATCGCCTCCGCCTCCTCCGGGCGCGAGGCTTTCATCGCTTCGATCAGCGCGTCGAGCCGTTCGAATGCGATCTCCTGGGCGGCTCGCTTCTTGAATGCGTCCCGCAAGCGGCCGAGCAAGTCCGATTCCCTCCCACGCCATTGGGCCGCTTCGCCGATGTCGCCGCGCTCTCCGAGGATCTTGCGCAGTAAGTGCTCCGCCGGCTCGACCACGGTCACGATCTCCTCGTCGGTCAATCGAAACGCACCCCACGCGAAGTCGCTGAGAACGCGCTCCAGCTTCTCTTGCGCCTGCGGCGTCTTCCCCTGCCGGTGGAGGCGGCGTCCCTCGTGCAAATGCGCTTTCATCCCCTCGACGTGCAACAAGCGCGCGTACTTGTCGTCGCCGCTCTGCGCCGCGTCGCCTACCTTCGCGCCGTCGCCCGACGTCGCGGCGCGCGCATCCCCCCCGGCGGCTCCCGCGATGACGGCGAGACACTGCCGGCTCAAGTCCTGCGCGTCCGCTCGCTCGGGGTCGATGTCGAGGGCTTTCCTCGCTTCGTTCAGCGCGTGCAGATGGCGCCCGGAGCAGTAGTGCTCCAATCCGCGTTCCATGTAGAGCCGGGCGAAATGAAGTCGTGCCCGCGCTTCCTCCCGTGCTCCCTCCTTGACCTGGTCGAGCAGCAACGCCGCTTCGCTCGATTCGACGATCGGGAGCGTGCCATCCGCCGCCGCCGCGGGCGCGGCCGCTTTCGCGTCGAATCGCACGTACAGCTCGCGCATGCGCGCAAGCTCCTGGTCGCGGGCCGCGACCTCGGCTTGCAGCCGCTCGTGCTCCGTCGCGAGGCGGGCGACCTTCGACTTCAGAGTCTCGATGCGCTCCAATTCGGGCGCCATGCGCGCCTCGTCGAAGCGCACGGCGAGAGCGACCGCGTTCCGCACCCAGCGCGGCGATGCGCCCTCGGTGTTCACGGCGCGCTCCAACCATTCCAGCGCGCGTGCCGAGTCGTCGGCCTCCGCGTAGAGCAGGCCGAGGCCGATCGCACTCCGTG
>JAKEFC010000044.1 GCA_022616235.1 Planctomycetota bacterium | reverse complement strand
GGAGCGAACGGCTGCGGCGCCGGCGCCCGCGCGCCGCCGCCTCTGCCGAGCGCGCTACTCACACGCGCGAGCACTTCGTCGCGATCATCCTTGTAGGGGCGCGTCACCGGCCGTTCCTTCGCGTGCGCCTCTGCCACCACTCCGCGAAGCTCTCGCGCGGAAGGGCGGGGATGAGTCGAGTGGGAACGCCGGCGGCGGGCGCGAGCCACGCGCGAAAGAGCCGCCGGTTGAGCGCGGGTCGGCGCCGGAGCCGCTTGAGTAGAAAACGCGCAAGGCGCGGGCGGCGCGCGAGCGCCGCGGCAAGGCGCACCGCGAGCGGCGTTCGCGCCGCCCTGCTTTCCGTGCGCCGCGCGATGAGCTGCTCGTGGAGGTCGATGCCGACCGGGCACGCCTCGGTGCACGCGCCGCAGAGGGTGCTCGCCTGCGCGAGCGCGCTCCCCGCCGCGCCCCGCATCGCGGGAGCGAGCACGCTCCCGATCGGTCCGGGGTACACCCACCCGTAGGCGTGCCCGAGGCTCCGGCGGTACACGGGGCACACGTTCAAGCACGCGCCGCAGCGAATGCAGGCGAGCGCGCGCCGGTGATGGCGCTCGCCGAGCACGCGCGACCGCCCGTTGTCGAGGAGCACGATGTGAAGGCGGCGCTCGCGAATTCCCCGCTCCGCGTCTTCGCGCCGCTGCGGCCCGGCATAGTGCGTCGTGTAAGAGGTGATCCGCTGTCCCGTCGCGCTTCGCGCGAGCAAGGCGAGGAACACGCCGAGGTCGGCGAGACGCGGCACGATCTTCTCGATCCCCACGACGGCGATGTGCAGGCTCGGCACGCTGGTCGTGAGCAGGCTGTTCCCCTCGTTCTCGACGACGACGATGCCGCCCGTCTCGGCGACCGCGAAATTGGCCCCCGTGATACCGACCTCTGCCGCAAGGAACTGCGGGCGCATGGCGCGGCGCGCGGCCTCCACCAACGCGCCGATCGAGTCGGCCCGCACTTCCTGCCCCGGGCCGAAGCAGCGGGCGAAAAGGGCCGCGATCTCGCCGCGGCTGCGATGGATCGCGGGCGCCACGATGTGGCTCGGCGCTTCGCGAAAGAGCTGCACGATCCGCTCGCCGAGGTCCGTGTCCACGACCTCGAGCCCGCCGGCTTCGAGGAACTCGTTGAGCCCGCACTCCTCCGTCGTCATCGACTTCGACTTGGCGACCAAGGACGCGCGCTCGGCGCGGCACAACTCGAGCACGATTCGATTCGCCGCGGCGCCGGTCGCGGCGAAGTGCACGACCGCGCCCGCCGCTTCCGCGCGCGCCGCGAATTGCTCGAGATACGAATCGAGGTGGTCGAGGGCGTGGGCTTTGATCGCCTGCGCCGCGCGACGCAGCGCTTCCCAGTGCGGGTGGCGCGCGGCCGCGGCGAGGCGCTTGTCGCGGATCGACCACACGCGGTGATCGAAGGCGGCGACCCTCTCGCGATCGGCGAGCGCCCGCGCGAGGCGCGCGCGCAGCAGGGCGGCGGCTTCCGTCATCGTCGCGCCGCGCCCGCAGGCGCGCGTTCGAGAGGTTGCGCGGCGCTCGCGCGCGGACTCTCCGCCTCCCGAAGCGCATCGCGCAACAGCTCGGACACGTGGCGAAACTCGAGCCGCACCCCTTCCGCGCGTGCGATCCCTTCGAGGTGGAGGAGGCAGCTCACGTCGGTCGCGACCACCTCATCCGCGCCGGTAAGAACGATCTCGCGCAGCCGGTCATGCCCCATCCGCACGGACAGCTCGGGAAACTCGACGCTGAAGCCGCCGCCGAATCCGCAGCACTCGTCGGCGCGCTCGGCGCGGACGACGCGGAGATCCTGCACGCGCGCGAGGAGCGCGCGCGCGGAGCGGTCCGCATCCGATTCGCGCAGCCCATGGCAGGAGGAATGGAGGCAGACGGTGCGCGGCCAGCGTCCGGCGGGGGCCGCGCCCGCGAAGCGCGCAAGGAACGCCATTAGCTCGAGCACCGGCGGCTCGGGAGCGCCCCTGTCCGCTCCGCGCGGCGGACGAGCGCGGGACTCGCGCTGCAAGTGGACCGCGCAACTGGAAGCGAGGACGGCTACGCACTCCGCGCCGGACATGGCTTGGAGCCAATGCTCGCTCGTCGCGCGGCTCGCTTCCGCGTAGCCCGCGTTCGCGAACGGCTGCCCGCAGCAGATCGCTCCGAGGCGAACATCGACCTCGAAGCCGTGGGCCTCGAGCAGCTCGAGCGCCGCGATTCCTGCCTCGGGGCGCAGTTGATCGACGTAGCAGGGAACGAAGAGGGTGACGAGGCGCGGGCGCCAGCTTGGGCCGCCCGCTGGGCGCTGCTCCGACTCTTGCGACGCCTCCCCCACTTGGATCTTTCCCCGATTGGCGTGATCAAGTGCGCTAGAGCGGCGGCGAGATCTTCACCCCCCGAGGTGATACATCGACTGGATCTCGCTCGAGACGCCGCGCGCGAGCGCGTGACCGCTGGGTTTCTGGCCGACCGCCGCGAGCAGCACCGCGCGTATGCGCCCGAGGTCCCCATCCTCGCGCAGGCAGCGCCGCACATCCAATTCGTCGTCGTTCAGAAGGCAAAGGTGGAACTTGCCGGTCGCGGTGAGCCGCATTCGGTTGCAGGTACCGCAAAAAGGCTCGCTCACCGGGCTGATGAATCCGACCACGCCGCGCGCCGCCGGAAGCCGGAAGTTGCGCGACTCATCGGATGGATGCTGATTCGAGAGCGCGGTGAGCGGTCCGAGCGCGGCCTCGATGCGGGCACGCGTCACGCCGTTCGACACGTATTTGTCGCGCGAGTAGCGGGCGCACTCGCCTCCGCCGAGCGGCATCAACTCGATGAATCGCAGATGCCATGCGCGCTCGATCGTGAGCCGCGCAAGCTCGACGACGTCTTCATCGTTCATGCCGCGCACGATGACGCTATTCAGCTTGATCGGTAGGAGCCCGGCTGCTTCCGCCGCCATGATGCCGGCCCAAACCTTGTTCAGGTCGCTGAAGCGCATCACCTGGCGCAGGCGCGCTTCATCGAGCGTGTCGAGATGGATGTTCACGCGATCGAGCCCCGCCGCGGCCAGCTCGGGCGCGAGCCCGGGCAGGAGCAAGGCGTTCGTCGTCATCGCGAGCTCGCCGACTCCGGGAACGCTCTTGATCTCGCGCACGATCTCCACGAGGTCGCGGCGTAGCGTCGGCTCGCCGCCGGTCAGGCGGAAGCGGCGAAATCCCGCATCGACGGCGGCGCGTACGACGAGCGCGATCTCGCGCGCGCTCAGCATCTCCTCGGTGGGAGCGAAGCGCAGCCCATCGAGCGGCATGCAATACGTGCAGCGGAGATTGCAACGGTCCGTGATCGAGATGCGCAGGTAGTTGATCTCGCGGTGGAAGCGATCGAGCGGCATCGGTCTCCTCGTGAGCGGCGTGGCGGAAGCGGCGCGGGCGATCGTGGCTTGCGCCGGTCGCGGCGTCCCGCCGCGGCGTGCCGCCATGATAACGATGATCGCTCGGGGGATGCCACATTCTGCACGGCGTGGAATCGCTCGGAAACACCCGGCGCCGCGAGCGGCCAAAAGCTCGATCTATTTGCCGCCCGTTTCGAGCTTCGCTTCGAGGTCGCGAATCTGCGGCCGCACGTCAATCAGGAAGGTGGGAGTGAAGTAGTGCCGCTCCGCGACGGCGCGGTAACGGCCAAGCGCCTCGCGATAGCGCATCTCCTCGATGAGGCGATCGCGGCTGATCCCGCGCGCGGCTTCCGCATAGTCGAAGCGCGCAATCACGTCGAGCGCGAGGAACGCGGCGATCATGAACAAAACGACGCAGAGCGCCACGCGCCGGACCATGTGCCGCTTCCATTCGCGCCGGCGCTGATAGACGGCGGTGTCGATCGCTTCGATGCTCCGCTGCGCATCGCGGTTCGCCGGCTCGATCGCGAGGATCTCGCCGTACACCCGGCGCGCATCCTTGTAGTTCTCGTGGTCGAGCAGCGCCTTCGCGTAGCGGGCGAGGCCGCGCACGGCGCTCTTCACGTCGCCGGAGTCCACGCAGCTCTTCGCAAGCTCTAGATGGAGCGTGAGGTTCTCCGAGTCGATCTGCAAGAGGCGCTCGAGCAACTCGCGCGCCTTGAGGTGCAGCCCGGGGCCGCGGTAGAGGCGCAGCAATTGGAGGCCGGACTCGACCGCCTCCTGGCTGCGGCCCTCGGAGGCGTCCTGCTCGACGAGGCGCTCCCAAATGGCGGCATCCTTCGGCGTCAGTTTGCGCGCGCGGAGCAGCTCCTGTCTCGCGTCTTCGTGCGCGCCGCTCTCGTACTTGATGTGCGCGATCCTCTTGTGCGCGGCGGCTGCGCCCTCGATGTCCTGGAGCTGGCGCGCGAGCGTGGCTTCGAGGGTCAGGAGCCCGACGTGGTTCGGCTGCTCGCGGAGCGCGTCGGCGACCAGTTGGCGCGCTTTCGCCGGATCCTCCGCCGCGATCCCGCTCGCGATCGAGAGGATGCCGTCCGCCTCGACGGCTTGCACCGCGTGCGTGCGGACGAGCTGCGCGAGGAGCTGGAACACTTCGAAGCGGCGGCCGGTGAAGAGCGCGAGCACCTCCCGCACGTCGCGCGTGCCATCGAGCGCGGCGAAGAGGCGCTGCACCAGCTCTGCGTCCGCAACATCCGCGGAGACCGCCACGTTCGGCTGCGGGATGAAGCGCACGGAATCCGACGGGATCACTTGCCGCACCAGGCGCCACAGATCCGCCCGCCGCGCGGCTTCCAGCAACAGATGGCTCACGGAGATCTCGAGGTTCAGTCGCCGCTCCTCGGGATCGAACACGCGCGCGGGCACGCCTCCGCGCGAGAACCTGAATTCGCCCTCGGCGGTGACGACGAGCTCGCACGCATCATCGAAGAGCGCCTTCAGGCCGATCTCGCGCAGGTTCTCATCCGTGATGACTCCCATCGAGACCAGGGTCTCCCCGATCGACTTGCGGGAGCCGCGGCGCTGGCTGCGGACGTGCTCCAGTTGCTCCGCGGTGAGATAGCCGGTGGCGACGAGCATCTGCACCAGCTCGGGGCGCGATTCCGTCGCGAGCATGCAGATCTTGCCGTTGCGAAGATAAACGGCGGCGCGCTGCCCAGGACGCTCGATCAACAACGTGCCTGTTTGCATGTTGTGCTCGAGGTTTTGCAGCAGCCCCGCGAGGCTAATGCTGGAGAGATCGCCGAAGAAACTCACTGGCCCTTCCCGCGGCTGCCGCCGGTGGAACGATACGACGGCATTGCCGGACCCTCGCCGCCAGAAATGGAGTCACCGCTTCCAAAGTATATTTCACAATGTGCAAGTGCGGTAATCGCGCTCGATCGCGGCGCAGCGCGGCGACGGATTATCGGACGCGAACGGCGCCGCGACGTTATCGGCGCTTGTCCCGCGCGGCCGCTCGCGCTCCGGCCCGCCATTCGCAATTCGGCAGCGAGGTCCGCGAGAGAGAGAGTTCCGTGCCATTGGCCGCCGGAGCGATGCGCGCTCCGCTCTCCCGCGCTCGATTTACGCGACGGCGCGCTCCTTCGAAGCGAGCATTTTTCTGCGTAATTCTACTAGTCTCGAAGATGAGCCGCGGGCATCGCGCGCGCCAGCCGCCGCTATCGCTTCAGGAGCACGAGGGCGGGCGCCGATAGTAGTGCCGTGTTCAACATGTGCCGTGCCGCACGAGAGAGTACACCTGCCGCCGGCTCCCCCGCGCAGGATTTCCTCCTTGCGCGCGGCGCCGCGGCACAGAGTCCTGAAAAATTCGAGGAGAATCGCCCATGTCGTCCGGGCCCGAATCGATCGACCGCCTCTCGACCTCTCGCACCGCCGCGTTCCACTCGGATTCCCCGCCAGCCGCGCACGCGGCGCGTTCGCTGGACGCGGGAAACGTCAACGTGACGAACGCCACCGCGGGACCGCGGCGGCAGTTCGCGGCGGCGGTCCCGGCGATCGCCGCCGGCGGCGCGCCGGCAACAGCAACGGCGGGCAGCGATCGCGCACGCAGGGTCCTGCTCGTGGGCCGCGATAGCGCATCGACAACCGCGGTCTCCGAGCAGCTCGCGCTCCTCGGCAACGCGGTCGAAGTCGCGGCAGGCGGCGCCCAAGCGCTCCGGCATCTCGAGCATGCGATCGCGTGCGGCGCCAACTACGACGCCGTGTTCATCGCGCCGGACACGCACGGCATCGACGCAGTGCTCTTCGTCGGGAGAATGAAAGCGATCCCCGCCATCGCGCCGCTCCCGGTGCTCTTGGTCGCGGATCCGGACAGCCGGCTCACGCGCGCCGCCGCCGTGGAGCTGGGTTTTGACGGCACCGTGCAGACGCCGCTTTCCGCCGCGCGCCTCGAGCAGTGCTTCGAGAAAACCCCGCACGGAGCATAGCTTCGCACCCACTCATCGAGCCGTCTTCGCGGGCCACCCTCGCCGGATCCCGGGAGCGGCCGCTCCTCGGCGCTACGGCGCCTGCATCCGCTCGTCGAATACCATTCCTCGCCCCGCCCCGCGGCGGCGCCTATAATTCGACGCCGGCCATCGCGCCCCTTCGGCAGCCGCGCCCCTCCGCGGCTCCGGCCGACTCCGAGAGAGCGAGCCATGACCTTGCTCCTACGCCGCGCGTTCCTGTGCTTGGTGACCGCGCTCTGCGCCGCGGAGCTTGTCGGAGCGCGAATGCTGCCCGCCGGCTCCGCAGCCGGTGACGGGGCCGACGCCCCCGCCGGGGACGACAAGCCCCAGCCGCCGGCGGACCCGCTCGCCGCGGAAATCTCGAAGTACGTGCAGGCGCTCGAGACCGCAGTGCGATTCGAGAAGAGTTCCGATCAACTCGGGCTTGCGCTCCACCTCTTCCCGGATGCTCGCAACTACGAGATCCTCTCGCGCGCGCTGGAAGAGATGCAGGGCGGCAAGTCGGCGGCAGACACGGCCGCCCTCCTCGCCGGCGATGCGGAGTTCCAAAAGTCGCTCGCGCGGCTCGCCAAGCGCGCGGGCTTCCGGCTCGATCTGATCCAACCCAGGAACGCCGCGGACGCGGTGATACGCACGCGCCACGTCGTCCACTTCTTCAACGCAAAGCTGCCGGAGGCGATCCTCTTCAAGTTGGATGGGACGGCGATCGCATGGAAAGGCTGGCGCCAGCCGGTCGGCATGGAGGTGAAGCTCGTACGCTTCGGGCGCCATTGGACCGTGAAGCGGCGCCGGCTCGTGCCGCAGATCTCGCCGCTCCTGCCGGAGATGCCGCGCGCCGTGCTTCGCGGCGAGCGTGCCTCCGTGTGGGGCACCGTGCCGGAACAGGCTCTCGAGAGGAAGAGCGGCACCCTCGCCGTCGGCATCGACGACCTCGACCGCTTCGTCGGCTACTACACGGATGAACACATCATCGACATGAACGACGACTCGCACTCCTTCACCCGCGAGCTTGCGGCGGGCGTGGAGGGCGCGCTGCCGCTCGCGTTTCCCCCGCTCCCTGAGCGCCTGCGCGCTTTCATCGATTCGGTCCTCGGGCGCGGCGCGCCGGAAGGCGGCGGCGGCGCCGCACCGGGCGGATAGAGCCAATTTCAGGACCTCGCTTGGCTTCGCTCGGCTGCGAGGCGCGCGCGTAGGCGCACTCGCCGGCCAGAGGACAGCCGCCGCAGAGCGGGCGCGGGCGGCAATGGCGTTTCCCGAGCGCGACGAAGAGCGCGTGTCCCTCGTCGCAAAGCTCGCGACTCTCGGGAAAGCCGGGAGCTATCGCTTTCTGCACGCTGTCGTAGTCGCCTTCCGCCGGAATCGCGCCGACTCGCGCGAGGATGCGGCGGGCGTATGCATCGGCGATGAAGCGCGGCACGCCATAGCCATAGAGGGCGATCGAATCGACCGTCTCCGGCCCCATCCCCCGAATGCTCGAGAGGCCGCCGAGGTTCGCCGCTGCCCGCGCGCCGGTACGCGCATCCTGCCCCTCGCGCCGGAACCAGTCCGCAAGCGCACGCAGGGTCTCCGCCTTGCGGCGATAGGTGCCGGTCGAGCGAATCGCGGCATGCAGTTCCTCGGTCGAGATCGAGCACAAGGCGGCCGGCGAGAGGGCACCGGCTGCGGCGAGCCGGAGGAGCGCGGGTACCACGTTGCGCCACGCAACACGTTGCGCGAGCACTGCCCCAACGGCGATCTCGAAGATCTCCTCCGCCGTGCGCGGCTCACGCCACCTCCCGGCAGCGTAGACGGGCTCGCCTCCGCCCGGTGGGAGGAGTGGCCACCAACCCTGCGGCCCGTAGCTCGCGTGGAGCAGGCGGACCAGCGCGCCGGCGTCGCGGGCAACTGGACACTGGCTGTTCACGCCGCTCCCGCCTTCCCGCCTTCGCTCCGCCGGCTGGTCGATCTCCCCGCGTTCGCGACAGGCAAGGCGAGCGACCCAAACGCCTGTGGCGGACCTCGGCGCAGCGACCGATTGGCGCCGGATGCGGGGATACGGACAGGTTCTTGCAGGATGCGGAGTGGCGAGCGATCTCCGCTCCGATTCGAGGAGCCCATCGAGATGCAGGGAGCCCGTTGCCGCGGTTTGTCGTTGTGAAAAACGCGGCTCCATCTCGGAGCCCACGCAAGCGTTTCGTGGCATCGACTTTGGAGGCCGTTAGACAAGGCTAATCCTGGAGGAGACTTCCAATGGCGTCGAGTTGGCGCCGGAAACTGCACTTTGGAAAGCACTGTATTTCTTTGTTGCGGCGACTAGAATCCAGACCGCTGCTCGTGGGGGGCGGCACGTTCGTATTCGAGCGCACGGAATCAGTCAACATAGTACCTCCCGCAGTGCAAACGTTCCGCCCCATCGCAACTACGGGCAGAGCGCGATGCCGGGGTCTTGTACTGCCTTCCGTGCCGGCGCGTTCCAACCGCCGTTCTCAAAACCTCCGTACGGCGCACAGACTCGGGAAGGGCCTTGCTGCCTTGTCATTCTCGGCACGCGACAATGTCACTCCAGCTCTCGAGCGGCATGCCTCCCGCGCAGTCTCCGCCGGGGATTTCCCGAGGATCGGGGGACGCGCAGCGGAATTGGCGGCCATCGATCCCATTCTGGGGGTTCGTCTAGGCGCCGAGGGATTCAACGTCATCGACCTCACAGTGGAGCGAGTTCTCGAGCAAATGGTACTGTTCGTCGATGGTCGAATACCGTTTCCCGAGTTCGCGGAATGGGCGCAAGAACTGCACCGAATTCTGGCTCGAGGCGCGGACTGGAGCTGCCGCAGGATCGACGATCCGCTGCAGGATGTGCTCGGCCTGTTGGCCCTGTTCACGGATGTAGGAATCGCGGAGGGCTCCGCGCGTTCGCGCCGCCTGGTCGCCGACCTCTGCCGTGCCCTCGCGCGCGAGGCGCGCTTTTCCTGCGAGATCTTCATTAGGCGTTTGTTGCGCGGGAAAAGGGCGGTCAACTTCGTCACGCTTCAATTCGAGGCATCGCGCCGGGAGCGTGGTGCGCCGGCGAACGCAACCCCAGGCGGTCGTGTTCGCCTCGCGATTCCCGCCCGCCACCGCACGCCGGCCGGACTGGCCGATGATGCGCCCTATTGGTTCGCGCCGATCGACGTGTACACGCGGCTTGGTTGGCGCGAGAATGGATTGGTTGCTCCCTGTTTCCATCCGGAGAACGACAAGATGCACGCGCTGCGCGAGAAGTATCCGGCGTTGGAGCGAGGCGGACTCGACGCGCAGTACTTCGTCGACCCGCGAGGAGTTGCAACGATCGTGTTGAATACGATGGAGATCGATCCCGAGTCGACATGTGCCGCGGCGCGGCTCTTCAGCCTGCGAAATCGCCTGCGGCGCACACTACTCAACGGAGAACTCGTTTACCTACCAACGGAGGGGTCATGAATTTTCATTCGCAGAGTCCGCAACAGGGAGATGAGGCACGCGACACGGAGCTTCGCGAATTGTCTCAGGATGAGCTGGTCGCGCGAGTGCGCGAGCTGGAGACCAAGATCGAAAACACGCGCCGGCGCCACGAGATCGAGATGCGGCGCGGCGGGGATGGCGAGCCGCGCTTTGGCGGGCCCTTCGCAGGCACGCACACGACGGAGGATGGCTACGACCTACCCTCCTACCAACGCGTCGCCGTGCTCGTCGACGTGCAGAACATGTATTACGCGGCGCGCAACCTCTACAACTCCAAACTGGAGTTTTCGCGTTTGCTCGTGACCCTGAACCGCGGCCGCAACCTCGTCCGCGCGATCGCGTACATCGTCGAGCGGCCGGGGATGGAGCAGGAGAAGTTCGTCGAAGTCCTCCGCCGCAACGGCTTCGAGGTACGCAAGAAGATCCTGATCGAACGCTCCGACGGCTCGCAGAAGGGGGATTGGGACCTCGGCATGGCCCTGGATGCGATCTCCATGGCCGACAAGGTCGACGCGGTCGTCCTTGTCACCGGCGACGGCGATTTCGTCACCTTGGTGCATTACCTGCATTCGAAAGGGATCCGGGTGGAGGTCGCCTCCTTCCCGGAGACCACCGCGCTGGAGTTGATTCGCTCCTGCAACTACTACCACCGCCTGAACGAGCGCGTGCTGCTGCCATCGGGTCAATTCACTCCCCCGCCAGCGCACGAGGGTGGACCCCCGCCGGAGGCGGCCGAGGAGCGGGGCGCACTGCCGCCGCGAAGTCCGCGGAGCGCGCGCACGCCGCGCGCTCCGGTGCAGGAATTCTTGGACGACGAGGACTTCTCGCTCTAGGCCAAGAAGTCGGCGCGGCGTCCCGTGACCGCGCTTGTTGTCGCGCGAGGTCCAGAAGAAGCGCGGAACGCGCTAGTTCTGGGCCTCGCGTAATTCCGGGGGCTCCTGACACGCCACGTCGCCGCTGTAATCCGCTCGGGCGCCGCCTCTTACGCTCGCTCCAACCCTTCACGCGTCTCCCCGACCCCAGCGCGTTGGGCGAATCGCGTTACCGATGCTACGCTTGAATACCTCTCCCGGTGTACCCATCGAGGAGGAGGCTCTTATCATGCAGCCTCTCGCACCGCTCACTGGAAACGCCGCATCCGCCGGCCAAATTGGGGCTCTGCTCGCTGCCCCTTCCGCGCGCGACCTCCAACACGAACGCGCCCCCGGCAGGCAGCGCCCGCTCGAAATGCTCCCGCAGCAAGTCGAAGAGCCGGAGGCGTCGGCCTCGGGGCTCGCGAGCCGCTACTCCGAAGATGAAGCGAACGCTCGCTTGCTCGGCGAGCGCGCCGGCATCCTGGCGGACACACGCTCCCGGATCGAGAAGGAGATCGCGTTCGCGTTGACGCCGAGGAGCGTCGCCGTCACCTACGAGCTTTATCCCGAGCTTCGCTTCCGCTTCCAGCGCCTGCTCGTCGACCGCCTCACCGATGAAGTGCTGCGCGAGATCCCTCCCGAATCGTTCGTAGAGCTGGCGATCCGCTATCACGAGCACGTCGGGCGCTACTTGGACGTGCTCGCCTAGCGGCGCGCGCGACGTGACGAGTCCCACTTCGAGCTAGGGCCTTCCGGCCGTCGCTGGCCAAGCCCTCGCCTTCGAGTTTTCTCGCGATTCGCTCCCATCCGGCCCTATTCCTCCCCCGGTGCCCTGTAGAGAATGCGGCCTCGATGACCGCCGCCGCTTTCTACGACTATCCGCTGCCCCGATCGCTCATCGCGCAGGAGCCGGCCCCGAAGCGGGACCGCTCGCGCGCGCTCTACCTGACGCGGGGACACGACGCGATCGAGGAAGGAGCGTTCGCCGAGCTTCCGGGTCGGCTGCGAGGAGACGAGTGCCTCGTCGTCAACGACACGCGGGTGATCCCTGCCCGGGTCCGCAGCCGGCGGCGAAGCGGAGGCGCCGTGGAAGTCTTCCTCTTGCGCCCCGAGAGCGCGGCCGTGTGGCGCGCGTGGCTGCACCCGCACGAGCGGCTCCGCGCGAGAGAAGAACTGGCCGTGGGCGGCGATTCGATTCGGGTGCTCGAGCGCGCGGGCTCCTTCTGGCTGGTCGAGCTTTCCGACGCCACACTTATCGAGCGCGCGGGGGAGGTGCCGCTGCCTCCCTACATCGACCGTGCCCCCGCGGATGAACGCTTGCGCACGCTCGATCGCGATCGCTACCAGACCGTCTACGCACGCCGCCCGGGCGCGGTGGCCGCGCCGACGGCGGGGCTGCACTTCACGGAAGAGATCTTCGCCGCGCTCGCCTCGCGGGGCATTCCGGTCGTGCCCGTCACGCTCCACGTCGGCCCCGGCACCTTCCGGCCGCTCGCGTCCGAGCAGGTAGAGGAGCACCGGGTAGAGCCCGAGTTGTTCGAGGTGTGCGCCAGCTCGCGGAGCGCGCTCGCGCGGGCGGAGCGTGAGCGGCGCCGCCTCGTCTGCGTGGGCACCACCTCTCTCCGCCTGCTCGAGACGCTGGATGCGCTCGCGGAAGGCCCCGACCTCGCGGGAGAGACTTCCGTCACGATCCTGCCGGGGTACCGCTTTCGACACGCGGACGGGCTGATCACGAATTTCCACCTCCCGCGCTCTTCCCTCCTCGTCCTCGTCTCCGAATTTCACGGCCGCGAACGGGTCCTCGCCGCCTACCGCGCGGCGATCGAGCGCGGATTTCGCTTCTACTCGTACGGCGACGCGATGGTGATCCTTCCAGAGGCGAGAGCGCGATGAAGTGCTGGTCCTGCGGCGCGTCGATCGAGAAACGGCTGGTGCTGCGCGACTCCTTGATTCGCGGGCGCGACCTCCGGCAGGGAGGCCCCTATCGCCTCTACCGCTGCCCGCAGTGCCTCGCCGAGTCCAAGATCGAGAGCACGCCGCGCGGACGCTTCTACGCTTCGCCGGAGAAAGAGATCGCGGCCGTCGAGTATCTCTTCTGTTGGAGCGCGGCGCTCACGCCGGAGGACTTCCTGCGCATCGCCGAGTGGCACGAACGCCACGGCGCGAGCCGGCGTGCGTTCTTCGAGCGAGACGGAGACTCGCGCTATTCGCGCGGATCGCTCGGCGCGCTCCTTCGCCGGATCTACGGCTGGTTCACGAAGCGCGGAAGAGATGAAGGCGATGCGCCGAGGGCGGCGGCGGCGGCCGGCGGCGCTGGTGCCGCCGGCAATTCCGGCGCCGCCGGCGCAACGGGCGCGGCTCGGCCCGAAACGGGGGCCATTCTGCATCCTTATCGGATCTTGGGGCTCGAGCCCGGTGCGAAAGAGGATGACCTGCGCCGGGCGTTCCACGACTTGGTGCGGCGCTGGCACCCCGACAAGCTGGAGGGCGAGAGCCCCGAGCTGCTCGCGGAAGCGAGCCGGCGCTTGCAAGAGCTGGTGGAGGCCTACGAGCGGTTGCTCGCGAAGATGCGCAAGTAGCCGGCGCCGCGGCAGCGCGCGCTGCCGCGGCGAGCTTCCAGTGCATGCCGGACAGGCACCAATCGTGCCCGAAATGCCGGAGTTCTTCGCTGCCCCGAGGGGCGCCGAATCCGACCTCGCGCGCTACCATCGCGATCGCGGATCGTTTCTCGACATCCGAGGAGCGCTACGCACCGGGAGCGGGAGCACTTCGATGCGACGAGTTCCATCGCCGCCCAACCGCAAGAAACCAATCGGGCACGCGCTTCGACTGCGCGCGGGCACCTCCATGCTCTGCGCGCTTTGCCTTCTTCCGCCCCTACTCGCCGGCTGCATTGCGAGCCGGAGCCACGTGCTCCGGATCGACCTCCGCGCGACGGAAAAAGACGTCATCATCTGCAGCGTCGAGGTCAGCGCGCCTTTGGAGCCGGAGGAGTACCTGGAGTGGGCGCGCACGGATCTCGCGCGCGCGGGCGGCGAGGTCGAAAACCCGTTCTTCGCCACGCCGGTCTATGAATTGTGCTATCGATTCCATTCCGGGGCGCGCTCGCTCGCCACGGTGCTCTATCGCCGCAAGGAAGAAGACGGTAGCGCGCGGGCTGGCAGGCTCGAGCACGCCGAGACCATCGTGTTTCACTCCGCGTCCGCGGTGCTGCCGTGACGCGCTTTCGATCGCAAGCGGCGCGCCGCGAGACGGCGGCGCTCGGTCCCGTCGCCGCCGGCGCCTGCGGCGCGATCCTGCTCCTCGTCGCGAGCGGCTGCGGCCTCTATGCCGAGCGCCTCGCGACCCCCGACTTCACGATCTACAGCGATTCCGATCCCGAGCGCGTGAAGAATGCGGGGGCCTTCATCGCCCGCGCCATGAGCGGCTACCGAACCGTCTTCGCGAAGCACGGCGCTTCCGTCCCCGCTCCGCTCGTGATCCTCGCCGAAGACGACTTTGCGCAACGAAACATCTTCACGAACGAGGTGCGGCAGGAGGGATTCTACTTTCCGTTCCTGGGCCTCATTCACCTCAGCCCGCAGGCGCAGTTCTCCGGCGACTCGGCCGGCAACGCGGTCGTGCTCCATGAGCTTGCCCACCATTTCCTGATCTCTTCGTTCCCCGCTTCGGAGTCTTGCTACTGGCTGAACGAGGGGCTCGCGTGCGCGCTCGAAGTTTCTTTCTTCGATGCCGCGGGAGCAATGGTGCGCCCCTACTACCACCTGTGGCTGCACCAGCAAGCGCGCCGCATCCTGGCCGCGGAAGGCGCCGCGGAAGTGAGCGCGCACTTGACGGCGTTGTTCGGCTGCAGTTGGTTCTACTTCCACCAGCAAGGGGACAAGACCCGCAACTACGCGCTCGCGTGGGCGCTGACCTACCGCCTGCTCGCGGTCCACTCCGGCACCCTCGAAGAGCGCGTCGAGATGATCATGGCGATGTCACGCACTCAGCTCAGCGCGCACGCAGTTGCGGTCGTCGATTGGTTGCAAGCGGAACCCGAGGAAGAGATCGGGTCGCTCGCTCGCTCGCCGGCGCTCCGCGAATGGGCGCTGGCGCAATGGCTCGACGCGGGACCGGTGAACGGCGAAGCGTATCTCGCTCAGCTCACGCCGCTCCTCGAGCCTTCCCTCCCGGAAGAGGATCGGTCGCGCGCTTTCGGCCTGCTCGCATCTTTCCTCGGACGGCAGGTCTATGCGCTGAGCGCCGGCGAGCGCGCGCAGCTCCGCGCTCTCGTGTGCGCAAATCTGGAGAGCGGCGATCGCGGTGTGCAACTCGCGATCCTGAAAAGCCTCGACCGATACAGCCGCCACCCGCACTTCCTCGCGCCGCTCGTCGCCCTCCTCGAGTCGCCGGAGGATTCCGTGCGCGTCGAGAGCGCACGCGCCCTGGCCCGCATCTCTCTCAAGCCCACGATCGCGTCCCCAGGCTTCTGGCGCGCGGCGCCCGTCAGCGCGCGCTCCGCCGAAGTGCGGGAATGGCGCGACTGGCTCGCCGAATTCCAAGCGGCGGCCAGGAGCGAAGCGGAATCCGAGCGCTAGAGCCGCGCCCGCACCGCATTCCTGGCCCTCCCACCTCAAGAGCCTATCCAAGAAAACCTCTCCTGGCTTCGGTCGGCTGCGAGGCGCGCCCACGGCGTCGAACCTCATCGCCGTATTTTTCCATCAATACGACTCTTCGGTTCTCCTTGTGAGCGCACCTCTCGCTCGACCCCAATTGCCTCAGGTCATTGGCCAACGGAGCGGTTTTTTGGACAGGCTCATAGCTTGTGGCGCTACCCTTTTGCCGCGAAACTGCTCGCAGTTACGCTTTCGTGATCCCCGGCAAGCGATCGAGAACGATACGGAGCCCCGCGACGTGGTAGTGACCGTTCGGCTTTTTGCGTCCCTGCGCGATGCCGCGGGGGTGCCGCAGTTGACCCTCGAGGCGGCGGACCCGCTCACCGTCAGCGGGCTCATGGAACTCATCGCCGCGAAGCACCCGGCGCTTCGCGCGCACTTGGCGCGCACGCGCGTCGCGGTGGGCCAGGAATTCGCATCCCCGGCGGATCGCATACCGATGGGCGCCGAGATCGCGTTGTTGCCGCCCGTGAGCGGCGGCTGATACGGAGAGCGAAGGCGTGATCATTCGATTGCAGCGCGCGCCGATCGCCCTCGAAGAGCTGGTGCGCGCGGTCAGCTCCCCCGCGAGCGGCGCGGTCGTCACCTTCACGGGCACCGTGCGGGACAGCCACCACGGTCGTCAGGTCCTCCGGCTGGAGTACGCGGCCTACGACGAGATGGCGCTCTCCGAGTTGCGGCGCATCGCGGAGACGATCGCCGAGCGGTGGCAGGTCGCGGGCATTGCGATCGTACACCGGCTCGGCCTGCTGGAAATCGGCGAGACGAGCGTCGCCATCGTGCTCGCGCTCCCCCACCGGCGAGATGGATTCGAAGCACTCCGATTCGCGATCGATTCCCTGAAGGAATCGGTCCCGATCTGGAAGAAGGAGTTCTTTGCCGGCGGCGAAGCGGTGTGGGTCGAGGGCTCCTGAACCGATAATAGGCCGGATGGCTATTGGCCTCTTTGCCACTTCAAGAGAGAGAGTTCTCCGCGGATGTCCACACGACACGATACGGCGAGCCACGCCGGCGCTTGGATTCGCAGCTTGCTCATCACCGTTCTCGCGCCGCTGGCGCTCGGCGGCTGCGTGCTCAGTCAGACGAGCGCCGGCAGCAGCGTGGATGGAGAACGCGTGGAGAAGATCCTCCCGGGAACGAGCACGCGCGCGCAAGTCGCGGCCTTGCTCGGGCCTCCGGATGAGATCATCCACTCGAACCTCGAGCATGACCCGCTCTTCGAGCGCGCTTACGTCTACCACCGCCCGCGGACGCGGACGACGGCAATGTTCCTCGTGATCTTCTCCACCCATCGGAGCGATACGAAGTACGACCGCGTCACCGTCTTCTTCGATCAGGCGGGGATCGTCGAGCACGTGGGTGTGCGGCTCGCCGCCGACGACGCGGAGTACGGCATGCCGTGGTAAGGGCGGCGGCGGCGCAGCCGCGCGTTCGAGCGCTCGCGTGCGGGCTCGCCGCCGCGGTGCTCTTCGCGAACGGCTGCACGTATCAACTCGTTCGCATCGAGGTGGGCACCCCCATCGAACGCGCCGGCTACGAGGCGGTGATCGTCGGCGAATCGGGGCGCAAGGAAGTCCTCGCGGCGCTCGGTCCTCCCGATGGGATCCGCTACACCGCCGAGGAGGAGATCCTCGAGTACCGCAGCGCCCGCCACATCGGGACCGACCTCAGCTTCGTGCTCCCGGCGGCGATGCTCCAACCCGGCGCCTGGGTCGCCGCGATCCAGGGGCTCTTTCAATACTTCCTTCCGCTCCACGAGCCGGAGGAATTCGTGTCGCGGGTCTGGGTTCTCTCTTTCGCGAGTTTCTTCTTCGGCCAACTCGTGAGCCTGAGCCCCGTGGAGACCGGCAGCGACGATCTCCTCGTGCTCCTCGGGCGCGATCTCCGCTTCGACCGGGTTCGCATCATCTTGGACCGCGATGGTAAGACGGTTCGCGCGAAAGCGTTCGAGCCCGCCGGCGGCGATCTGTCGATCGGCGAATTGTGGAATCGCACGCTGCTGCAAGAGGGCGCGGCGGAGTAGACGCGGCCACTACCGCGCGTAGCGCGGTCGTTAGTGCTGCAGCGCGGCGGTGCGCTCTCGCACGGGCACGTAGTGGCGGAGATTCGCGCCGGTGTAGATCTGGCGCGGGCGGCCGATGCGGGTCTCCGGATCGTTCTTCATCTCGAGCCAGTGGGCGATCCAGCCGGGCAGGCGCCCGATCGCGAACATCACCGTGAACATGTTCGTCGGAATGCCCATCGCGCGATACATGATCCCCGAGTAGAAATCCACGTTCGGGTAGAGCTTGCGGTCGACGAAGAACTGGTCCGCGAGTGCGGCTTCCTCGAGGCTCTTCGCGATCTCGAGCAGCGGGTCGCGAATCCCCAGGTGGTCGAGCAACTCGTCGCAGGAGCGCTTGATCAGCTTGGCGCGCGGATCGAAGTTCTTGTAGACGCGATGGCCGAAGCCCATCAGCCGCACGTTGGAGTTCTTGTCCTTCACCATCGAGATGAACTTCTTCACGTCGATCTTCTGATCGTGAATGTAGTGCAGTTGGTGGAGCACCGCCTGATTCGCCCCGCCATGGAGCGAGCCCCAGAGAGCGCAGATCCCGGCGGCAAGCGATGCGAACAGGTTCGTCTGGGCGCTGCCGACGAGGCGCACCGTCGAAGTGCTGCAGTTCTGCTCGTGATCGGCGTGCAGGATCAGGAGCAGGTTGAGCGCCTTTTCGACGACCGGGTCGACGACGTAGGGCTCGGCGGGAACGGCGAACATCATCTGTAGGAAGTTGCCGCAGTAGGAAAGCTCGTTCCGCGGGTACATGAACGGCTGGCCGATCGACTTCTTGTAGGCATAGGCAGCGAGCGCGCGCACCTTGGAGAGGAGCCTGCACACCGTGAGCTGAGTATCCTCGTCTTTCGTCGGATCGATCGCCTCCGGATAGAAGCTGGAGAGGGTCGCGATCATCGCGCAGAGGATCGCCATGGGGTGTGCGGTGACCGGGAAGCCATCGAAGAAGTGCTTCATGTCCTCGTGGATCATCGAGTGGCGCGAGAGCGTGTGGCGGAAGTCCTGGAGCTGCTGCGCGGTCGGCAGCTCGCCGTGGATCAGCAGGTACGCCGTCTCGACGAAGGTGGAATTCTCCGCAAGCTCTTCGATGGGATAGCCGCGATACCGCAAGATTCCCTTTTCGCCGTCGATGAACGTGATGCTGCTCTCCGTGGAGGCGGTATTCACGTAGGCGGGATCCAGCGTTACGAAGCCCGTTTGGCTGCGGAGGTTGCGGACATCGACTGCCCGTTCCGACTCCGTGCCGGTGATGATCGGTAATCTGATCGGCCCATTGCCGAGATCGAGAACGGCAGTTTCGCCCATCGCGGCCCTTTCGATGCCATGGTCCGTGGTGGTGAGTTCGCTCTCGCGTTCGATCGCGGAGCGCCGGCAGCGACTAACTTCCCCCAGATCCTAGAGCACGATTCAAAATGCCGCCTGCCTTCGGCCGGCTGCGAGCGCACCATGCTTTGTCGGGCCGCCTCGCCGTATTTCTCCGTTAATACTGCCTCTGCGGCCCTCCTTGCCTGGCGCACTCTCGCTCGGCCTCGGGGCTACGGCTTCATTCTGAATCGTGCTCTTATCTTAGACGAAGCCCCGAAGGTCTGCACCACCTCCATCGCGTCCGCCTCGATGTCGATGAGGAGGCGCCGGCAGAGACCATAGCGATGGCGCAGCTCCGCGAAGTCGGCGGCTCCCGAGAGGACGTGCCACGCTGCGCCCTCCGCCGCGGGATCGCCGAGCACGCGCCCGATCTTGCCGGCCGCTTCGCGCATGCGGCGCAAAGTCTCGTGCTCGCTTGCCGGCTCGCTCCCGCTTTCTAGCTCTTCGACGCGGCGCCATGCTTCGCGGAAGCGGCCCGCAAACTCTTCCGGATTCCCTCCCATCGCGACGAGTCCGGCCAGCCGCCGGAGCGCCCGCAAGCGTTCCGCGGCGCGGCCCGCCTCCGGCGACTCCCGCACCGCAAGCTCCGCTTCCATCGAAGCCAGCGTTTTCCCTAGCGCCGCAAATGGCGCATTGAGGTCGGCGATCCCTTGGTCGATGAGACTGGCGAGGATCGCCCCGTCGAGACGGATCCCCTTCTCGAACAGCGCTCGTTGCACTTCGTTGAGCTGCGGCTGCGCGTAGAATGGCAGCGGCCTACCCGCCGCGTCCGCGAGCTGCAAATAGAAGATCGATTCCCCCGGACCGAGGACTTCGACCTGCACCCGATTCAAGCCGCCGCGAAGCTGCACGCTCGCGCCGCCCGCGCGCGGAGCGCCAGCGGTCACTCGCGCCGTCTCCGCACCGTTCACGAGGAGGCGCGCCTCCCGCCCACCGGAGAGCGACAGCCGGAAGCGCCCTTCCACTGCCGCCTCCACGCTGAGGAAAGTGTGCGCGATGGACCAGGGAGTTCCCGCCGGCGCCGCGGCCACGCGCACTCCCATCCCCGGGAAGTCGGCCCGGCGCCAGATCCGCCCGGCGCCGGCGCGCCCCGCCTGCGGGAACAGCTTTTCGCAAGACTCCGGGGCGCCGATGGCATCCGCGGCGGCGCGGTCGAGCGGCGCCAGAACGAGCCAGTGATGGAGGAGCGCGGCGTCGCTCTCCTCCCAACCGTCGAGCGCGTAGCAGGGAGGCGAGGCGCGCTCGATCGTCGGATCTTCCCCGCGCGCACCGGCGCCGCATGCGCCTGCGCCGACCTCAGCCAACGCGAGCAGCAACCACACCGCCCGTGCCGTCATTCGCCCATGCTCCTCGCGATCGGCATGCGCCTCCCGATGCCGAACGCCTTCGACGTGACGCGCAGCACCGGAGGCGCCTGGCGCCGCTTGTACTCGCTCCACTCCACCATGCGGGCGGTCTGCTCGACCACGCCCTCCTCGAAGCCGCGGGAGATGATCTCCGCGACGGAGCGCTCCTCCTCGACGTAGAGGCGCAGGATCTCATCGAGGAGCGGGTAAGGCGGCAACGTGTCCTGGTCCGTCTGGTTCGGCCGCAGCTCGGCGGATGGCGGCTTGTCGACGGAGGCCTGGGGGATCGACGAGCGATAGCGCGGCAGCGCGGCGATTCGATAGACATCCATCTTCGAGACGTCGCCGAGCGGCGCAAGTCCACCGCACATGTCCCCGTAGAGCGTGCAGTAGCCCACCGCCAGCTCGGACTTGTTGCCGGTCGCGATGACGAGGCCGCCGAAGCGATTGGAGAGCGCCATGAGGAGCAGCCCGCGGATGCGCGCTTGCAGGTTCTCCTCGGCCGTGTCGGGCGGGGCATCTCCGAAGACGGGGCGCAGCGACTCGAGCGCGGCGGTGAAGAGCGGCTCGATGGAAACGACGCGCAGATCGATCGCGAGGTTCGCGGCGAGGGCCTTCGCATCGCGCAGGCTCCCCTCCGAGGAATAGCGGCTCGGCATCGCGACGCCGTGCACGGCATCCTTGCCGAGCGCGTCGCACGCGAGGACCGCCGCCACCGCGGAATCGATCCCCCCGGAGAGCCCGAGCACCGCGCTCTTGAAACCGCACTTGCGATAGTAGTCCCGGATGCCGAGGACGAGCGCCTGCGCCATCTCGTCCGCGGCGCTCTCCGCCGCCGGCGCGCCGCGCGGCCGCGCGGCCGCGGCGCCGCGCGCGCCGCCGCTCTCCACGATCAGGAGGTCCGGCGCGAAGCGCGCCGCCTCCGCCGCCACGCCGGCCCGCGTAACGAGAAAGCTCCCGCCGTCGAAGATCAACTCGGTGTTGCCGCCGACGAGATTCGCGACCGCGATCGATGCGTCGTGTTCGCGCGCGACTGCCTGGAAGACCTGCTCCCGCTCCGCGGGGCGCGCCGCGTGGTAGGGCGATGCGGAAGGGCAGAGAAAGATCTCGGCCCCCGCAGCGCGCAGCTCGCGTACCGGATCGCGCGCGTAGCGCATGCGCAGAGCCTTCGCCCCGCTCCAGAAGTCTTCGCAGATCGCGATGCCGACCCGTCGGCCCGCGATCGCCGCGGGCGCCACCGCGCCGCCGGGCTCGAAGTAGCGCTCTTCGTCGAAGACGTCGTAGTTCGGCAGGAGGACCTTGTCGTGGAAGCTCTCGACCTGCCCGCGCGCGAGCAGCGCCGCCGTGTTGTGGAGCAGGCGGCCTCGCGCCGCCGCGTTCCGCCGTACCGTGCCGACGATGGCCGGCGGGCCCGTGATCTCGCGCGCGAGCTTGTCCAGCGAGCCCGCACACGCCTCGACGAAGTCTCCGCGGAGGAGGAGGTCCATCGGCGGATAGCCGGGGAGCGCGAGCTCCGGGAAGAGCACCACCTCCGCGCCGCGCGCGGCGGCCGCCCGGTACGCATCGGCGATGAGGGCGCGGTTCCCGGTCAGATCGCCGACCGTGGTGTCGATCTGCGCGAGCGCTATCCGCACGGCCGTCGCCTCTCGAGCGGCAGCGAGGGCATCGCCACTACATTCCGAGCACGTGGAAGCCGCAGTCGACGTGGAGCACTTCGCCGGTGATCGCGCCCGCGGCGCCGGAGAGGAGGAAGCACGCGGCGGCGCCGATTTCCTCCAGCGCGACGTTGCGCCGGAGCGGCGCCTTTTTCTCGACGATCTCGAGGATCTGCGTGAAGCCGGAGACGCCGCGCGCGGCGAGAGTCTTGACGGGACCCGCGGAGATCGCATTCACGCGAATGCCGCGCGGCCCGAGGTCCGCGGCGAGGTAGCGGACGCTCATCTCGAGGCTCGCCTTCGCCACGCCCATCACGTTGTAGCCGGGCACCACGCGCTCCCCGCCCAAGTAGGTGAGCGCGACGATCGCGCCCCCCGCACTCATGAGCGGCGCCGCCTCTTGGCAGAGGCGCGTGAGCGAGTAGGCGCTCACTTCCTGCGCGAGAAGGAACCCATCGCGGCTCGTGCGGAGGTATTCCCCCTCCAAGTCCTCGCGTTTCGCGAACGCGATCGAGTGGACTAGGATGTCGAGCCCGCCCCACGCTTCCCGCACGTGCCGAAAGAGCGCGGCGACGTCGGAATCGGAGGAGACGTCGCAGGGCACGAGGAACTCGCCCTTCGCCGACGCCACGAGAGGCTGCACCCAATCCTTCAGCTTCTCTCCTTGGTAGGTGAATCCGAGGCGCGCTCCCGCCGCCGCCAGCTTCTCGGCGATCCCCCAAGCGATGCTGCGCTGGTTCGCGACCCCGAGCACGAGGGCGCGCCTGCCATCGAGGCCGGCGGAAACGGTGCCGCCCGGATTCATCGCGACCTCCGCCAACGCCTATTTCCCGGCGCCCTTGGCGTCCGGAGCCGGCGCCGCGGCGCGCGTGACCCTCGGCGCAAAGGTCTTGTAGAGAAAGCCGCCGTCCGCCCGCCGCGCGGCGGCGGTGCACTGGCCGAAGTACTTCTTGTAGACCGCGTTTGGCGGCACGTTCTCGGAGGAGAGAAGCTTGGGCACTCCGGGCACGGCATAAGCGCCGGCGAGGAACATGGGGGCGAATCCCAGTCCCAAGCGCGCGATATCCGACATCCGCTCGTAGGTTGCGGCGACATCGCAGTAGCTGACCATCGCGCTCGGCGCAGCATAGTGCTTCATCTGCTCCACGAACTTGGGGTCGAGCGCGAGCTGATCGGCCGACTTCGTCGTCGCGACATCGAGCGCGAACTTCAACGTCTTTTCGGACATGCCACACAGCATCCAGTCGTCGTGGATCGCAATCGACAGGACCGGTTGCCCGCTGCTGTATTCTTCGGGCATCCCGGAGCTGCCGAGCGGGTCGAACTTGTAGAGCTTGATGCCCGCATGCTCCGCGGTCGCGACAGAGGCGCCGATCTCGGGGTGCTTCAGGAGCCCCGCGAGCAGATTCTCGAACGGCACGCGGTCTTTTACCCGCAGGCCAAAGAGCGTGGTCGCGAAAGCGCCGGCCGGATTCATGAGGTCGATGCCGGAGGCGGCGCGCGTCGTTTCGCACATGAGAATCGTTCCTTCGAGATTCTCGACGAGGTTTTGGATCGTCACGCCAAGTTCCGCGCCGACATTGGCCAGTTCCATCTGCGCCTGCTGGTGCGCCTGCGGTCCGCCGTATTTTTGGATCAGGTCCAGCGTCAAGTTGTAGATGCCGGAGAGCCGGAAATTGGAAACGGAGGCGTTCGGAGAGAAGCGCGGCACGTAGGGCGGCATCGCGACGTCGACATCCGCCGCCGGGAGCAAGGTGAGAATGCCCTTCTCTTCGCCGCACGCGACGAACAAGCCGCCTTCCTGCCCTTCCGGGAGGAAGCTCATGGAGCAGTAGAAATTATGGATGCTGAAGATGCCGAGGTCCTCGAGGATGCCGGCGATATCGAAGGGCGCGCCGCCGCCGCGCGGAACGTAGGTGCGGACGAGCTTCCAGATCGGCTTCGCATTCAGGAACAGGATCATCTGTCCCGCGCCCGCGCTCGCGACCGCTTTCTGATACGCGGGATCGCCCGCGAGGCGCCCCGTCGCGACGCCCGTCCTCGCCGTGGTGGTCGTGATGTAATCGAGCAGACCCGTGCGGTTGAGGCCGATGTAGTAGTCGCTGCCCTTGTGTCCGATCAGCAATCCGTCCGGCGGAGCCACGGGACCGGGAACCTCTTCCGGGGGTGCGAGCGCGGCCTGAAACGGCACGCCGCCGATCTCGAAGCGCTCGATCCGGAACTGTCCCCCACTCTTCGCGATTAGCTCGAAGATGCGGTCGTGGTGCTTCTGAAACTGCTCGCCGCCTTGGAAGTGAACGAGCAAGTCGATCGCGTTCCGGCCATCCGGGAGCGCACGCGTCCCGACCGACACCGCGAAGCGCCCGGTCACCTCCCGATAGAGCGTGGAGGAATACTCGCGAATCGTGCTGAACACGTCGCGCGCGAGCGCCTGCCGCGCCGAGAACGCTTCGGCGGAGGGACCGCTCGCTTCCTCCGGCGTTCCTACAGCGCCGCCCGTGGGAGCGGCGCCGCCTGCCCCGCCCTTGCCGCCCGCCGCGCCGGTTGCGTCCTCGCCGTCCCCGCCGGCGCCGCGCGGCGTCCCGCCGGGCACGCTGCCCGCGCCGCTCGCCGCAGTTAGCTCTCCTGCGATCGACTCGAGCGCCGCCGATTGCAGGAACTCGAGCAGCTCCGAGGCTCCGCTCATCACGCGCTCGGCGATCGGCACGACCTGCGGATCTTGCAGGAACGCTGACCAATCGGATTGGCGAAAACCTTGCCGGAGCGCCGTCGCGTCGTCGATCGAGAAGACGAAGATCGTGTCCTCGCTCAGGTCGCCCGTGCCGGCTACGGCGGGCGCGGGCGCGATGGCGCAGAACGACAGGATCAAGAACGCGGCGAATCGCAGCATTGGTACGCGGCGTCGAGACATTGCAGAAACCCTTTCTCGAGGAAGAAGTGCTCGCGGAAAGGTGGATATAAGAATCGAAGGAATCGCACGGCGCAAGGGGCGCTCCGCCTCCCAGAGCCTATCAAAAAACCTCTCCTGGCTTCGGTCGGCTGCGAGGCGCGCGCGCGGCGTCGAACCTCATCGCCGTATTTCTCCATCAATACGACTCTTCGGCTCTCCTTGCGCGCGCGCCTCTCGCTCGACCTCGGGCCGACGGAGATGTTGTTTCGATAGGCTCTTGGCGCGGCCTTTTCGCTGGAATCCGCGCGCCGAGACGCCGCCGCCGGCGCGGTGCGAGCGCGAACAACTGTATCCCCTCGACACGCGTCGCTACCATGCGCCGCATTGCTCTTCGCGAGGAGGAATCACGAGTGGGAGATCGCTCTCGAACGAATTCGGCGGTGCGCACGTAATGCACGGCCACCGGCCGGTGGCGCGAGCGCTGCCGAGCGTTTGGCTGATCGAAGGGAAGCTGCTCGCGGGCGCTGAACCCGCGCTCTCGCGCCTTCGCATTGACGCCCGCTCCGGCACGATCCTCGAGCGCGGCGCCATCGACGGCACGCCGCACGTAGTGCTCGACGAGCACGAGATCCTGCTCCCCGGGTTCCTCGACATCCACGTGCACTGCCGCGACGACCCCAGCGAACAGGAAACCTACAAGGAAGACTTCGGCACCGCTTCGCGCGCCGCGCTCCACGGCGGCGTGGTGCTCCTCGGCGACATGCCGAACAACCCGCGCCCGCCGATCGATAGGGAGAGCTACGCGGCGAAGCGCGCGCGCGCGCGCCGCTCCGCGCTGGTCGACGTGGTCCTCTACGCCGGAGTGAGCCCGAAGGGGACGCTCGCCGGCGTGCCCGCACCGTACAAGTGCTACTTCGGGCCCAGCATCGGCGATTTGAACTTGCCCGCGGGAGCCGATGCCGCGGCGTTGCTCGCGCCGTATCGCGGCCAGCTCGTCGCGTTTCACGCGGAAGCCGCCGAGGTCCTCGCCCGCTGCCGCGCCGCGCCTACCCACGAGGCGCGGCGGCCGCCGGAGGCGGAGGCGACGGCGATCGCCGAGATCGCGCGAATCGCGTGCGCCCTCGGGCTGCGGCCGCACATCGCCCATCTCTCGTCGGCGGCGGGGCTCGAAGAAGTTCGAAAGGCGCGCCGCGAAGGCGTCTCCATGAGCTGCGAAGTCGCGCCCCATCATCTCTTTTTCGACGACCAAAATCGCGCGACCTTCGCGCGCGGCGCGTGGCTCCAGATGAATCCGCCGCTCCGCACCAGCGCGGATCGGGAGGCGCTGCTCTCGGCGTTCGCGCGGGGCGAGATCGAGATCCTCGCCACCGACCATGCGCCGCATTCGATCGCCGAGAACGAACGCGGCATCTCCGGCGTGCCGCTCCTCGATACGTTCGGAGCGTTTCTCACTTGGCTCTACGCCGAGGGGATCTCTTGGGCAACGCTCGCCGCGCGCGCGGCGGCCGCGCCCGCGCGCCTCTTCGCGCCCTTCATCGACGGCAGGCTCGGGGGTCTGGATCCCGGCGGCGTGGCCTCCTTCAGCGTGATCGATCCCAGCCGGCCATGGCGCGTCGATGCCCGCGATCTCTCGACGCGCGCCGCGTGGTCCCCCTTCGAGGGGTTCGAATTCCCCGGCCGCGTGACGCGCACCGCGGTGCGCGGCCGGCTCTACGAGATGCAGTGATCTTCTCGCTCGACTGCCGATAAAACCGCGCGCAGACCCCGTTTGTGCGGCGCTCCCGCCGGCTTCTCAAGGCGTGCGATTCGGACTGCCGAAAAAAGGGGGATGACATCGATACGAGAGCCGCCGGTTCGCACGCACCGGGGCGTTCTAGGCATCCGCGGCAAGCTGACGGTAGGGGCGCTCATGTGCCTCTCGATCACCGCCGTCACGGCGATCACCTACCTTCCGTACAAGGTCGAGGTCGCGATCCTCAAGGGCACGGTCTCGAAGCTGCGCGACGTCGCCAACACCACGGGCTACAGCATCAGCGCCAGCGTCGACGAGCGGAACTTCGAAGCGGTGAACGAAGCGGTCCTCGGCGTGTTCTCCCACATCCCCGAGATCACCGGCGCGTTCGTCTATGGAACTCCCGGCGATAAGGGACCGCCTTCGCTCCTCTGGAGCAAAGGCGAGGACCTGCGCATGGCGCTGCCCGAGGGTTGGGCGGAACGGCCGCTCTTCTCATCGTTTCGCAGCGGCTCGCGGATGGCGTTCATCGTGCCGCTCACCCTCCCGCAGGGGCGCGCGGGGACGCTGATCCTGATCGCCCATCTCGAGAAAGCGATCCTCACGGCGAGCCAGGAGCGCTGGGTCATGTTCGCGGTCCTCGCGGTGACGATGATCGCGGGCGGCCTCATCGCCACCTGGTTCGGGTCGCGCTTTGCGCGGCCGATCCTCGCTCTCAAGCTCGCGGCGAACGCGATCGCGCGCGGCGATTTCACGGTGCGGGTCCGGGAGAAAGGGCGCGATGAGCTGGCAGACCTCTCGCGCGCCTTCAACGACATGGCGGTGCGCCTCCAGAATACGACGACGTCGCTCGATTCCTTGGCCGCCGAGACGCGCGAGCGCGAGCGGGCGTTCGAGCACATCAAGCGCTTGAAGGAGCAGGCGGAGGTCGCATCGAAGACGAAGAGCCAGTTCCTCGCGAACATGAGCCACGAGATCCGCACGCCGATGAACGGGATCATCGGCATGTCGGAGATGATGTTCGATACGGCGCTGACGCCGGAGCAGCGCGAATACCTCGGCATCGTGAAGAGCTCGGCGGATTCGCTCTTGGGGATCATCAACGACATCCTCGACTTCTCGAAGATCGAAGCGGGGATGCTGCTCATCGACCCGATCCGATTCCCGCTCCACGAATTCCTCAGCTCCGCGATGCGGACCCTTGCCCTCAAGGCGCACGCGAAGGGGCTCGAGCTGCTCTGCGAGATCCATCCCGACGTTCCGGTGCAGGTCATCGCGGATCCCGTGCGGCTGCGCCAAGTGCTCACGAACCTCGTCGAGAACGCAATCAAGTTCACGGAGAAAGGCGAAGTGTTCCTTCGCGTGCTGCCGGCGGACGGGTCCACCGCGGAGTCCGCACCGGTCGAATTCTCGGTCATCGACACGGGAATCGGGATCTCCGGCGACAAGCAGCAGCTCATCTTCGAGCCGTTCCAGCAGGCGGACGGGTCCACGACGCGGAAGTTCGGAGGCACGGGACTCGGGCTGTCGATTTCGACGAAGCTCGTCGCGCTCATGGGAGGAACGCTCGAGCTGGAGAGCGCGCCGGGCCGCGGGAGCAAGTTCCAGTTCACCGTGCCGCTCGGGCGGGAGGAGCGGGTCGCGCGGGCCCCGGACGCGCTCCTGCCCGAGAAAGTGCGCGGCGCGCTGGTCCTGATCGTCGACGACAGCGCGAGCCAGCGGCGCATCCTCGCGGAGATGCTGGCGCGCTGCGGGCTCCGCACCGTGGCGGCGACGGATGCCGCGGGCGCGATCGCGAAAGTCGTGGAGCAAGAGCGCGCCGGAGACCCCGTCCAACTCGTCATCATCGATTCGCACATGCCGGGGTACGACGGGTTCCTGCTCGTGCCGGAGCTTTCGTCCCGCTGCCGCTACGCGGATCCAGTGATCATGTTGCTCTCGACGCAGGACCTTCCGGCGCAGACCGTGCGCTGCCGGGAGCTGGGGATCGCCGTGCACCTCACGAAACCGGTGTTCTCGAACGACCTTCTCGACGCCGTGTGCCGCGCCATCACCGGCGAAGGGACGGCCCCCGCGGCGCGCGCCGCGAGCGTCACCGTGAAGAGGATCGTCCATCGCCCGCTCCGCGTGCTGCTCGCCGAGGACAACCTCGTGAATCAGCGCTTCGCGGTGCGGCTCCTCGAAAAGCACGGCCACGCGGTGAGCGTCTCCGGGAACGGCATCCGCGCGCTCGAGGCGCTGAAGGGCGGCGGCTTCGACGTCGCCCTCATCGACTTGATGATGCCGGAGATGAGCGGGGATCAGGCCACGAAGCTGCTCCGCGCGCACGAAGCCGAGGCGGGGGGACACATCGCGGTGATCGCGCTCACTGCGAACGCGATGTCCGGCGACCGCGAGCTATGCATGGAAGCGGGGATGGACGGCTATCTCGCGAAACCCGTGCGTCCCGCGGATCTCTTCCGCGAGTTGAATCGCGTGCTCCTCGAACTCGGCCGCGCGCCGCTCTTCGTCGCGGCGGACGCGGCGCCCGAGCACACCGCGTCCGTCTCGCCTGCAACCAGCGACTGAGCAGAGCCGCTGGCTCTACGGGCAGAGAGGGTACTCCCCGCAGCCGAGATTCCCGCCGTTGTCGCCGGTGAGGTCCACCCCGCAATCCGGGTAAGGAATTGCAGGCGGCGCGCCGCTCAAGAAGAGGAAGCTCAGGAGCGTGATCGAGTCCGAGATGTCCGTCTTCCCGTCATCGTTGATGTCGAGCGCGTCGAGACACACGGCCGGACCGTTCGAGAACAGGTAGGAAAGGCCGTAGAGGACATCCGGCAGTCCGAATTCGCCGTCGAGGTTCGCATCGGCGCGCACGAAGGGCGGCAGCTCGCAGAGGTCGAGTACGCCGTTGCCGTCGAGGTCGATGCCGCCCGCGGCGAGGTCGCAGGAATCGATCACGCCGTTCAGGTCGCAGTCGGAGGCGCCGGCCGCGAGGTCGCAGGTGTCGAGGACCCCGTTGTCGTCGCAGTCGAGGGCCGGGTTGGCGAGCAACTCGCAGGCATCGAACACGGCGTTCGCATCGCAGTCCGTCCCGATGCCGCCCGCGAGGTCGCAGCTATCCAAGGCGCCGTTGGCGTTGCAGTCGGTGGCGGTGCCGTCGTCGATCTGACACTCGTCGATCGCGCCATCGCCGTCGCAGTCGATCGCGACGCCGACCGCGATCTCGGTGGCGTCCACGATGTGGTTGCCGTTGCAGTCCAAGTCCGCGATGTCGTCGGGAACGATCTTGTAGATCTCGCCGGAGCTGGTGCCCGCGCGATCGCAGATGTACATCTCGCCGTAGGCGTCTTCGCCGAAGCCGGCGATGTTCACGATGCTCATGCCGGCGCCCGGAGCCAGCTCCGTCGTCCGCTCCATGTCATCGGTCACGTCGACGCCGTCGTAGACGAAGCTCCAAATCTCGGCGCTGCACCAATCCGCGTAGAAGTAAGTTCCTTGCAAGCCGTCGATCGCGGTGCCGCGGTAGACGCAGCCGCCCGTGATCGAGCAGCGTCCCCCGATGTGGCTGTAGGTCCAGATCGGATCATCGAAGTCGGCGGTCGCGCAAACGCAGCCGTTGTACGAGGGGCAAGTGTCCCCCTCGTGGCACGCCCAGCCGTAATTTTCACCACCGGCGGAGGCGGCAGGTTGGAAGTCGATCTCCTCGACCGAGTATTGGCCCACGTCCCCGATGTAGATGTCCCCGGTCTCGCGGTCGAAGCTCCAGCGATACGGGTTCCTGAGTCCGGTCGCCCAAATCTCGTCGAGCGGGTCCCCCGCCCCCACGAACGGGTTGTCGCCGGGGATCGCGTACGCGTCGCTCGCGAAATCATCGACGTCGAGCCGCAGCATCTTGCCGAGCAGGGTGTCCTCGGACTGGCCGTTGTTGAACGGATCCTCTCCGGAGCCTCCGTCGCCGAACGCCAGATAGAGATAGCCGTCGACGGGACTGAAGGCGATCGTGCCGCCCTTGTGATTCGAGAAGGGTTGGTCGATCTCGAGCAGGATGACTTCGCTGTCTTCGTCGGCGACGTCGGGATCGTCCGCGCTCACCGAGAAGCGTGAGATCACCGTGTCATCGCCCGAGTTGTAGTGGACGAAGAAGTAGCCGTTCTCCAGGTAGTCCGGGTGAAACGCGAGGCCGAGCATTCCGCGCTCGTCGAACGCGCTGGTGGGACCCGTGACCTGTGTGTCGATGTTCAAGAACGCCGTAGTGTTCACGGTTTCGGTGAGGAGGTTCAGTATCTTGATCACTCCCCGCTGCTCCATGATGAAGAGGCGCTCGTAGTCCCCCACGGGCGCGGTCACGAAGATCGGTCGATTCAAGTCGTCGGCAACGCGCACGGTCTCGATCGCCGCCGCGGGTGCCGGCGGAAACAGCGCTCCCGCAATCATCACGGACCCAAGAAACAGCATCGCCTTCCGCATCCCGTGCCTCCTTTTCGTCCCTCGAGAAGCATGCCCCGAGGCGGCCATGCGAGTGAAACGAGCGTCTAGCTCGCGAGGTGAAATTCCCCCGTCGTCGTGGTCGCAGTGTCCGGATTATAGCCAACGCCGGGTGGGAAGGTAGCCGCCGGGCGAGCCGCCACGCCGCGCCCGAAAGCGACGAGCACCGAGGAGCGGCGGGCGGGCGGCGGCGCCGCAAGCCCTATTACCGCGAGGTGTTATCGTGCCGGGAAACCTGCGCGCCGTCCGCACCGCCCGCGCGGCGCGAAATCTCTCGGATGCGGTCGTGGACCTCGGCGATGATCTCGTGGGGCGTGGAGGTGCCGGCGGTGATGCCGACGTGCAGTTTGCCGCGAAACCAGCTCGGTTCCAGTTCCCCGGCGCTTTCGATGTGATGGGCCTCGACCCCTTTTTCGTCGCAGACCCTCTTCAGCTTCTTGGTATTCGCCGAGTTGTAGCCGCCGACGACGATCATCAGGTCCACCTCGTCGACAAGGTCGCGGACGGCGGCCTGGCGATCCTTCGTCGGCTGGCAGATGGTGTCGACGAACTTGACGTCCACGCCCGGGAAACGCTCCCGGATCGCCGCGACGATGCGCTGCGCCGTCTCGACCTGCTGCGTCGTCTGGCAGACGATCCCGATCTTGCTCCGCCCCGCGAGGCGCGCCGTCTCCTCCGGCTCCAGGATTACTTCGTACTCCGCGAGGTCTCCCACGATCCCCCGGACCTCGACGTGATCTCGCTGCCCGATCACGACGGGGAAGTAGCCCTCGCTCACGAGCCGGGCGACGCGATTGTGCACCTTGAGCACGAGCGGGCACGACGCGTCATAGACGCGGTATCCGCGCGCCTCGAGCGCCTTTTTCATCGATGCGGGGGCGCCGTGCGCCGTGATCATGACGTTCTTCGTCGTGATCTGGTCGTCCATGGAGCGCACCATGCGCACGCCCTTCGCGCGCAGTGCCGCCACCGTTTGGGGATTGTGGACCAGTTCGCCGATGATGGTGAGATTGTCGCGGAAGGACTCGTCTTGCGCCGCTTCGATCGCGTCGTGGACTCCGAAGCAGGTGCCGAGAGCGCGGGCGAGGGTGATCTTCATTGGCGCGATTGTATCACCGCGCTTGGGCGTTGTTGCGTACTCATGGCCCCGGCGGGAAGAAGCGCGCTCCTCGACTAGCGCATGCCGGCGCCGCGCGCGAGGCGGATGAGGAACGCGAATACCTCGGCGACCGCCGGGTAGAGCGAGGGCGGAATCTCCTCCTCGAGCGGCACGTGCCGGAGCAGCTCCGCGAGCGTCGCGTCCTCGTGAACGGGGATGCCTCGCTCGCGGGCGATCGCGCGGATGCGCTCCGCGACGCGCCCTTCGCCCTGCGCGAAGACGCGCGGCGCGAGGTCTTCCCCCGGCCGGTAGCCGAGCGCTATTGCGACTTCGCGCGACTGCGGCGGGATCATGCCTCGACATCCAATTCCGCGGCCGGCGCCCGCGACGCCGAGGCGCCGCGCTCCGGCGCGTTCGTGCTCCGCGCGGCGGGGGCGAGCGCGCCGATCGTCGCGCCCGGCAAATAGCCTTGCTCCGCGAGCGCCGCGAGCAATTCCGGGACGCCGCGTTCGATCCTGCCGCGAATTTCGGCTTCTTCCGCCGCGAATTCGAGTTTCAAGCGGCCCCCGGCGGCGCGCTCATCGCCCGCCGGCGCCTGGAGGGTGCCGTCCACGCGCACGCGGCCGAGAGCGCCGGTCTCGACCTCGAGCCGAAATTGGAGCGCGCGCTCCGCGCTCCCCGGCGGCGACTTGCGCACCTGGACGCGAAACGGCAGCCGTTCGGCCTCGCCGCTCCAGGCGCCGAACGCTCCCCAGCCGCGCGCCCCTTCGGCGAGGCCGGTCCATTCGAGCAACTGCGCGTACGCGATCCCTTCCAGCTTCAGGAACAGGTCGCGGAGCGCCTCGCGAAGCGGAGCGAGGCGCGGATGATGCTCGATCGCATCTCGCTCGATGGCCGCGAGCAAGCGGAGGGCGCGCTCGCGTGCTTCGGGGGTCATGGTTTCGAGCAGCGCATCCGGCGCGAGCGGCTGGGCCAAGTCGAGGAGCGCGCGGGCGTGCTCCTCCACGGCGCTCGCCGCGGGCGGAGGCAGCGATGGCGTCGAGTCGGAACGCGCCGAGAGGCGCGCGATCTCCGCTTGCAGGCGGACGAGCACTTGGTCCTCGCGAAGAACGCTCCCCACGATCTCCTCGATCCGTGCGAAGAGGCGCGCGGTGTCGATCCGCGGCGCCGCCGCCGTGCTCGCAGAGTCCGCGCCGTGCGCCGCGTGCGCCGCGGTCGAATTCGCGGCATCGGCAACGAGCCGCGCGAGCGCCGCGCGCGCTTCCGCCGGCACGCTGCCGCCCTCGAGCAGGCGCGCGAGATTACGGAGCGCAGCGTGCGGATCGATCGCGCCCGGGTCGCTCTCCGCCAAAGTGCCGCCGCGTAGCAAGCTCGCGCTGACCGGCAGGCCGGCCTCGAGCAATCGTGCGGCTGCGCGCGCGGCCGCGTGCGGATCGAGTCCATCGCTCGCGATCCACTTGGTGATCGCCGCGATCCGCTCCGGCGTCGCGGAAACCTGCGCGCGCCGGAGCGCCGCTGCCACGGCACGCTCGATCGCCGCGGTGTCGCTCGCGCCTCCGCGCGGCTCCGCGGCGGAATTGCGCGTGTCCTCGCGCTCTGTGCTGCCCGCGGGGGACGCCTGCGGAGGGGCAGCGTGCTGCGGCGGAGTCGCTCGCACTTTCGTGGCGGCTGCGGCTGCGGCCGCGTCGGATTCGCCCCTCAGAAGAAGGCGCACTCCCCCGCCTTCGAGCGGCACGCCGACGAATTCGATGATGGTTCCCGGAGCGTATTGCGCGGCGCTCTCGATGATGTAGAGCGCGCCGAGGATCGAGACTTCGTATCGAAGCGGCTGCACGCCAGGGTTCAGCGTCCTCACGACCACGCCGGAAACCGTGCGCCCCGGCGGCAACTGCCCTCCGCGCCCCATCGCGTCGCGGTAAAGCTCGACGTGGGAGTAGGGAGAAACCGGCCCCGGCAGTCGATCCATGTGCGATTCCCGTCCAATCGGCGCCCGCCCCGTACGGGAGCGCACCGATAATCCATCAAATCATCGGCTCGGCGGCGGCGGCCATTGACCGGGAAGCCGGAACGGCCGCTGGGACCGTTCCTTGAGGAGCGCCGCGGCGAGACTATGATGCGTGGTCGGCACCGCCATGCCGGGGCGCCGCGCCGGTGCTCGATGGAGCGCCGCGAGGTCGGGGCGGCAAGCGGACCAGGATGTGGAATGGACCAGCGTCGATTCGGTGAGAACGCGTGCGGGAGCGACCGTTCCCGCGTAAGGCGCTCGGCGCGCCGCGCCGCGGCGTGCGCTCTCGTCGCGGCGTTCGCGCTCGGGGGCTCGCTCCAGCGACTCGACGCCCTGCCCCCGGACTTCCGCGTCGAAGAGGTCGTCGCGGGCCTCGAGAACCCCGTGACCTTCGACTTCGCGCCGGACGGCCGCGTTTTCATCGGCGAGCGCACGACGGGTCGGATTCGCGTCTTCGCGGAAGGCGCGCTCCTGCTGGAACCCGCCGCGACGGTCGCGGTGAGCACCGCCGGCGAGCGCGGCCTCCTGGGTCTCGCGCTCGACCCGCGCTTCGCGGAGAACGGCTATCTTTTCGCATTTCACACGTGCGCGCCGCACGAGCAGAGGATCACGCGGCTCTGCATCGAAGGGAATCGCGCCGCGGAAGCGACGCCGATCTTCGATCGCATCCCCGCGGCGCTCGTCCACAACGGCGGCGCCATCGGCTTCGGACCCGACGGCATGCTTTATTTCACAGTCGGCGACAACGGCGTCGCCGCGAACGCGCGCGACATCCGCCTGTTGGCGGGGAAGATGCACCGGATACGGTCGGACGGCACGATCCCACCGGACAATCCGTGGCCGGCGACGACGGCGTTCTGCCTCGGCCTCCGGAACAGCTTCGGATTCACCTTTCGGGCGGCCACCTACCCCGCGGTCGCCTTCGTGACGGACAACGGCACGACCGAGCACGACGAGATCAACCGCGTCGTCGCGGGGGGCGACTACGGCTGGCCGCTCGCGAGCGGTGCCGCCGCCACGCCGCCGCTCGTCGATCCCATTTACTCTTGGAGCCCCACGACGGCGCCGGCGGGCATCGTCTACTACGACGGCGCGAACTTCCCGCTCGATGCGCAGGGGGATCTCTTCGTGGCGGAGTACGCTACCGGGTCGATCTTGCGCGTCGACCTCGCGAAGGACGGCGCGCAGGCGCTCCGCGGCCGGCGCTTCCTCGATGGGGAATTCGGGAACCTCTTCGCTCTCGAGCTGGCGCCGGACGGCACCCTCTGGTTTTCATCCGCGAGTGCGCTCTATCGCATCGTGAACTCGAATCCGCCGCAGCGCTTCGTGCGCGGCAACGTCGATGGCACGAACGGTATCGATGGCGCGGACTCGCTCCGGCTGCTTCGCTATTTGATCTACGGCGATGTCCCGGAGTGCCTCGCTGCGGCCGACGTGGATGCCAATCAGCGCGTCGACTTCGCCGACGTCACGATGCTGCTCGGCTTCCTGCACGGCACGGTCCCCGGCATCCCCGCGCCGTTCCCCGCCTGCGGCCTCGATCCGGAGTCGCAGCTCTCCTGCGTCGACCAACCGTCTTGTCCGTAAGACGGGTCTTCGCGTAGCGCGACGCGCTCTCCCACTGCCGATCGCAGCTCATGGCTCGAACCATTTTACGGAAGGTCGTAGAATGGTCTGGACCAATTTACGACGTTCCGTAGAATGGTCTCCAATGAAATCGCTGCGGCGCGTCTACGATGGCATGCTCGATCAGCACCTCAAATCTCTGCGGCAGATGGCGTTCGTCGCGGGGCCGCGACAGGTTGGGAAGACCACCACCTGCCGGACCCTCGCCTCGAGCGCCGAGGCGTACTTCAGTTTCGATCTAGACGAAGACCGGCGGCTGATCCAGCTCGGCCCGGCGGCAGTCGCAGAGCGGATTGGGCTCAGCGAGCTTGCAGAGACGCCGCGAACCATCGTGTTCGACGAACTTCACAAGTACTCGCGCTGGCGTGCCTTCCTGAAAGGCTTCTTCGACACCTACTCCCCGCGGGCACGGGTCGTCGTCACTGGCAGCTCGCGGCTCGACGTCTATCGCAGGGGCGGCGATAGTCTCATGGGGCGGTATTTTCTCTACCGAATGCATCCTCTCACCGTGGGAGAGCTTGCTGGAGCGCGTGCCTTCGAGCGCGAGACCGTGGCACCTCGCACAATCCGCAACTCCGACTGGCAGGCGCTGTACACGTACGGCGGATTCCCGGAGCCATTTTTGAAACGCAATGCCCGCTTCCATCGGCGCTGGCGCGACCTGCGCTTGCAGCAATTGATCCGGGAGGACGTACGCGACCTCACGCGGATCCAGGAAGTCCGACAGCTCGAGTCTTTCGTGATGCGGCTCGCCGAGAGGTCGGCGCAGCCGCTCGTCTACTCGACGCTGGCGCGCGAAATCCATGTCACGGTCGATACGATCCGCCGCTGGGTCGACGTGTTGGCGACATTCCACTACGGATTCCTGGTCCGGCCTTGGCACAAGAATGTCCTCAAGAGTCTGCGCAAGGAACCGAAATGGTACGCGACCGATTGGTCGGCGATCGAGGATCCCGGTCAGCGCGCTGAGACGATTGTCGCATGCCACCTCGTCAAGGCCGTGGATGCCTGGACGGATCTGGGCCTCGGCCGGTACGAGCTGCGCTATCTGCGGGACAAAGCCAAACGAGAGGTAGACTTCCTCATCGTTCGCGATCGCAAGCCGTGGTTTCTGGTGGAGGCAAAGCTCGCCGACCGCTCGCTCTCGCCGAGCCTCGGTTATTTCCAGCAGCAGGTCGGGGCATCGCACGCGTTTCAAGCCGTCGTGGACATGGACTTCGTGAAGGCTGACTGTTTCTCCCGCACCGATCCTTGCGTGGTGCCGGCGCGCACTTTGCTCTCGCAGCTCGTGTGAGAGTTAGAACCCGCTCGCAAGGCGCCTACGGAGATAGTCCGGCCGCGACGAATCCGCTGCCGGCCGTCTTGCGGAGAACCCGCCTTACTTCGTGGCAAGACTCCTGGCGTCGAGCAGATCGTGCTTGCCGGCGCGGCTCACCGCCGCCTGGAAGCCGGGCAGCGTCGACGCGAAGCCGGCCGTGCCGTCGGCGCGGAGCGCGATGAACGCGACCATCTTCGCTGCGCCCTCCTCACTGCGCGCGAGCACGCGGCCGAGCGCGGCCTCGACCGCCTCCTGCGCGCTCCTCCCCTGCCGCATCAGGTCGACGACGTGATAGGAGCCGCAGACCTTGATGATCTCTTCGCCGACTCCGGTTGCGGCGGCGCCTCCGACCCCGTTCTCGCAGTAGAGTCCGTGCCCGGCGAGCGGCGAGTCGCCGACGCGGCCGGGGAGCTTCCACGCGAGCCCGCTCGTCGTGCAGGACGCGGCGATGTCGCCCGCGCGATCGATGGCGATCATGCCGATCGTGTCGTGGTCCCCCGGCGTGTGCGACTTCACCGGCTCATTCCCCGCCTTCCACCGCTCCCATGCCGCGCGACTCGGGCGTGAGTAGGTTTTCTTCGGGGAAGCCGTGCTGGAGCGCGAACCGTTTCGCGCCTGCCCCCACGATGAGCACGTGTGGCGTGGTCTCCATCACTTTGCGCGCGACCGACACGGGATGCATGATGCCTTGCAGCGCCGCCACGGCGCCCGCGTTGCGGGTGCGGCCTTCCATGATCGCCGCATCCAGCTCCACGACCCCTTCCGCGTTCGGGAGTCCGCCGAAGCCGACGCTCGTCACCTTCGGATCCGCCTCCGACACGCGCACGCCCTGCTCCACCGCATCGAGCGCGCTTCCCCCGCGCACGAGCACGGCATAGGCCGCTTCGTTCGCGGCGACGCCGTGCTTCCAGGTGGAGATCACGATGGGGACCGACTTGGCCGGCGCTTCGTCGCCTCCCGTCGCGAACCGCGCCCAGCGCCCCGCCGCGACGCCGGCGATCCCGAGTCCGAGGCTGGTTTTCAAGAACTCGCGTCTCTTCATGGCACTCGATCCTTTCGTTTCCGATTACCCCAGAAGAGGCGGCTTTGGCTGCCGGCGCAAGACCCGATTCAACAACTTCCCAACAACCGGCGGAGTAACGTAGCCGCCCGAAAGGAAGCAACGCTATTCGTATCGATGAGTGTGTTTTGCCAATGCGAATCAAGACATCGATGCGGTTCCGCTCCACATCTGCACGCCTACCCGAGGATTCGCACACCGACGCGATCGATGTGCTCGCGGAGCGCGGGATTCGTGATCCCTGCGAGAGACTTCACGTCGAACCGATAGGGAAGCGGAAGCTCTTCCAGTTCGCTAGCAATCGCTTCCGCACGAAGTAGGTCGACTTCGCCCTCCAATGCGAGATCGATATCCGAAGAGTCGGCCGCCGAGCCCTTGGCGCGGGATCCGAATACGAGCGCACCGGTAACTTCCTCGTGAAGTCGAAGCACGGACAAGATCAGGTCCAACTCGTACTCTTTGAGTCCGATTTGCTTCGAAGTCACGGGTCGTTCCTACGTGCAGCGAACCACGCGTGCAATTCGGTTATTGCCGGGAGGTATCGATCGCGCATCGCCTTGGCTGCATCGTCGAGGATCTTCGAATCGTACGTATGCGACAGCAGATTCCGTTGATCGATCATGTCGATCCACACTTGGCCGTCCGCGATCAATTTGGCGCCGAAGGCCGCCTTGATGACGCCGCGTGGCGTGATCGGTGCTGCGATCACGGTTCCCTGGTGCTCCAAGAAGTCCTTCATCGTCTTCCAAGCTAATTCGAGCGCGAACTCGAACCGCTGGACCGTGCCTTCCTTCTCGAGTTGCGAGAGCGTCTCGATCCCTCTGGCGATAGGCTCTTTCAACAACTTGACCGCGCGATCGAGATTCTGGAAACGCTGTTTCCACCGAACGTCGCGGTTCATGCCGACTTCTTTCGATCACAGGTGGTCATGGTATGCTTCGATTCAGCGTCTAGTGTGGCAGATCAGCATCGTTGCGCTCCGCTGCGAATGACCGCATGCGTCGAGCCGGCGCGACGAACCGAGGCGCTCCCCTCGGCCAATCGATTCGCTGATTCGGAAGTCTCGCCGAGGGGAGTGCAGTGGGCAAGTTTTCGTCGCCAACGTGGGCGGCTCGATCCCCATTGGACGCGGCTTCCTGTGGTGTTGCGGCCGCGCGTGACGGTCGCGCAGCGAATTCATTTCATCTCGAGGAATCTGTATATCCCCATCACCCTGGATCCTGCGTATGCGACGGCCGTAACCACGAGCGCGAGCAGCGCGCTGTGAGCGGCCGTCATCTTGTTCTCGATCTCGAATCGGTTCCTCACCCGCAAGACTGCGAATGCCGCCAAGTAGATCGGGATGTCGGGAAATGGCGCATAGAAGTAGACGGGTTGGTACAGCCGAAGGATTGCGACCGCGCTCTTTTCATAGCCATTGATTGCCAGATTACCCAGCACGAGGCCAAGGAACAACATGGACAGTTGAAACAAATATGCAGTTCCCATCGCCAAAACTCCGGCAAGCACGGGACGACTCAGGCGCAACGACGGAATTCTGGATCCGCAGTAGGCCATGACGAATCCGCTCGCGACCCCATTCATGAGAAAGATCAGGACTTGGAACGATAGCTCGAGCGGCTTGATGCTGCCGATCATGGACACAACTTTGCGCCCCCATCCGTAATGGCGTGTCGCGGTTCAGTACGATTGCGGGCCCGTAAGCGCTTGCACGATATCGAAATCGGCGACAACTACAATGCGGCCCAATTGGAAACGCGCGATCCGGCGGCCCGAAAATCACGCTACGGGCACGGGTCGTACTCCGCGCAGCCGAGGTCGGAGCCTAGCTCGTCGGCGGTGGGGTCGATGCCGCACGCGGCGAAGGGCTCGGGCGGGGGCACGCCGCGGAAGAAGAGGTACGAGAGCGTGTAGATCGGGTCCGCAAGGTCCGCCTCCCCGTCGTCGTTCGCATCGTGGGCGTCGAGGCAGGTCATCGGTCCTTCCGAGAAGAGATAGGTCAGGCTGTAGATCGGGTCCGCGACGTTGAGGAGCGTATCGTTGTTCGCGTCGGCGCGTATGTACTGCTTGTCGCACTCGTCCGGGAGCAGGTTCTCGTTCGCGTCCTGGCTGGTCTCGGAGGCGAGATCGCACGGATCGGGGACTCCGTTCGAGTTGCAGTCCGGCGCGCCGAGCGCGATGTCGCACTCGTCCGGCGCGGCGTTTCCATTGCAGTCTTCGCTCTCGCCGCTCGCGATGTCGCACTCGTCGGGCACCGCGTTGCCATTGCAATCGACGCTCGCGGCGCTCGCGAGGTCGCAGTCATCCGGCACGCCGTTTCCGTTGCAGTCGAGCGCGAAGCCGGTCGCGATGTCGCATTCGTCCGGGATCGCATTTCCGTTGCAGTCGAGGCTCGCGCCGCTCGCGAGGTCGAGGAGGTCGTCGGTGAGATTCGCGTTGCAGTCGGGACCGGTGCGGAACTTCAGCTCCGTGACGCTGTTCCCCGCCTGCGAGAACCAGGGCGTGTGCGGAAAGAAGGGGCTGTCGCTCGCGAAGCGTGCGCGCCAGCGGAACACCCCCGCCGGCGCGAGGCCCGGCGCCGCCGCCGCGATCTCCAGCGTAGCGCCGGGAGTGCCCGTGTCGAAGGCCGCGCTCGCGCCGAGCACGCCGCCGCCGAACGGAACGCCGT
>JAKEFC010000280.1 GCA_022616235.1 Planctomycetota bacterium | reverse complement strand
GGAGCTGACCTCCCCGCGCGACCTCGCGTTCCTCGCCTTCCTGGAAGCGCAGACCGACTTCCGCGCCGACCGCACCCGCGAAGCGCGCACGCGCCTAGGAGCGCTCCTCGACCAAGACCTTCCTTCCGACCTCTCGCGCGGCGAAGTCGCCGGCCTCATCTGGCACGCGGAGGTGCGCGAAGAAGAGTTGGAGCGCATCCGCACCCGCCGCGCGAAGGCGCTCGATCTCTTCGCGAGCGCCGGCAGCCACGACGACCAGCCGCTCCAAGTCCTCGCCAAGATCTGCGCCTGGCAGGTGCGCATGGAGGCGGAGCACGGCGCCTACGTACTCACGGACGCCGGCAACCAAGAGCTGGAGGAGATCGAGCGCGCCCTCGACCAGCCCTGGCTCGACTACCGCCTCCAGGAAAAGTGGCTCGAGCTGCAAGGGTACCTGATCGCGCTCGCGCGCGAGCACCGCGACTCCGGCGACTTCGACAAAGCGCTCGCGACCCTGCACCGCTGCCGGAAGCTCGTCCGGAATCTGCCGCGCTACCGCCGCGAAGAGGCGATCCTCCTCGCGCGGAAGGCGGCGTCGCTCCCCGCCGCCGATGAGGAACAGATCCGCGCCACCTGGCGCGAGGCCGGCGATGCCTACCGCGAGTCCGCGTCGCTCAACTTCGGAGATGCCGAACTCTTTCTCGATGCGACCGAGGCGTACTTGAGCGCGGGCGAAGTCGGCCTCGCGAAGTCCGCAAGCGCGCTCTACGTGCCCCGGCGCGCGAAGACCGCCGGCGCCGAGGCGAACTTCTGGCGCATCCTCCTCTACAAAGTCCGCATCGAGCGCACGCTCGGCAACGTGAGCGAAGCGCTCCGTCTCCTCGGCGAGACGAGCGAGCGCGAAGAAGCGGGGATGCACCGCTACGAGCTTCTCCTCGAGCACGCCGCCTGCTCGATCCTCCAAGGGGACGAAGACGCCGCGCTCGCGGACTACGACCGGATCTACTCGGAGCTGCAGCCCTCGAACGCGACCTGGCGCGAAGCCCTCTTCCAGAAGGCGCGCCTCCTCGGCGCCCGCGTGCACAAGGACGCCGCTCAGGCCAGCGCCGCCGGCGTCCTCGCGCGCGGCCCGGAAGATGCCGCCCATCGCGCGGCGCGCGAGGCGTGGGAGGAGATTGCCGCCTGGCTCCCCGCGGACGGCGCCGACCAGCGCCTCGCCGATGCGCTCTACTTCGCAGGCGAAGCCAGGATCGACATCGGCGATCAGAGACAAGCGCGCCGCCACTTCGATCGCCTCGTGGCCGCCGCCGTCGCCGCGCGCGACGTCTCGCTCCCCGCGGCCGCACGCTCCCGCTGGGAACTCGCCCGCGAGAACGCGCTCTTCCTCGTCGCGGATACGCACTTCTACGACGGGGACTACGAAACCGCCGCCGCCCACTACAAGGAGGTCGTGCGCCAGTTCGGGTCTTCGGTCCGCGCGCCGTATGGGTTCTACCAACTCGGGGAGTGCGCGCTCCGCAGGGGGCGAAAGCAAGAGGCCGTGGAGTACTTCCAACGGGGCGAGCGCCGGATCGCGGAGCTACCGCCGCAGGCGCTCGACGAGCTGCCGCCCCGGCGGGGGAAGCAGTTCTGGCAGGATGCGTTCTCCGAAAAGATCGCGATGCTCAGCCGATGAAACTCGCCGCGCAACAAACACTTCTTCGCCGCCCGGCCCAGGAGGGGCAATGACCGACCGCGCCATCGACAAGTCCCGCGTCGACGACACGGATCTCCGCGCGCGCCGCTTCCAAAGCGGGCTTCGCAGCCAGCGCGAGATCTATCTCGCCCTCGCGGAGATCTCGCGCCGCCAGGAGCAGGTGCTCCGAGAAGGCGGGACCGAAGAGATCTTGCAGCTCGCGCGCTCCAAGCAAGCGGAGATGGGGCGCATCGAGAGCGTGGAGCGCGAGATCGCGCCCCTAAAACAAGAATGGCCGCTCTTCCGTGAGCGCGTGAGTCCCAAGTTGCGGGCCGAGATCGAAGAGGACCTCTGCGCGATCCAGTCCGTGCTCCAGCGTTTGATCCAGATCGAAGCGCGCGGCGGCCCCCAGTTCGATGCGCTCAGGCGCGACACGGCGGAGAAGCTGAAGCAAGTCGAGGGCGGCCGGCGCATCCAGCAGGCCTACGTCCGCGCGCCGCGCCCGACGAATGCGCGCTACCTCGACCGAACGGAGTGAGGCGCTCGAGATGACAAAGCCGCTCCGGCGCTACTCTGCCGCGTGCCTAGCGTGCGCGCTCATCTTCGCCATCGCGGCGGACACCCGCGCGGATGGCGATGGCGCCGCCGCCTCCGCGAACGCCGCGGGGATACCCCCCGCTCCGAGCTTACAGCGCCCAATCTTCGCCGCCGACTTCGAGCTAGGCGTCCTCGAGAATCTCGAGCTGGAGCGGATCACGGAGCCCCGCTACCTCGCGGCCTGGCAGCAGCTCTACCCCGACGCCCGCCATCCTCGCTTCATGATCGCCGCGCTCGCCCGCGGCGGCGCCGAAGCAAGCGGCGCCCGCTATCTCTCCGTTCCGCTCCTCGGCGCCCGCGCTCTCTTCGTCACCCGCGGCGCGATCCCGCTCGTTCCCGAACAGCTCCTTCGCTGGAGCGTTCGCGCGCGCTGGGGCGCGTCCGCCAAGGGGCGCTGGGGGAT
>JAKEFC010000279.1 GCA_022616235.1 Planctomycetota bacterium | reverse complement strand
CGGCGTCGGGCCGCCTCGCCGTATTTCTCCGTTAATACTGCCTCGGCGGCCCTTCTTGCCTGGCGCGCACTCGCTCGGCCTCGGGGCTACGGCTTCATTCTGAAACGTGCTCCAGGAGCATTTCCCGATCACAACTGTGGAGGCCCGACGTCGCGGTTTTGAATTGGTGCCCTAGGACGAGTGACTCTGCACGTAGCCGAGCAAGCGATGGAACTGCGCGTGGAGGTCGTGGCCCGGAGCCCCGAGCGGATTCTTGAAGAAGATCGCGAGATGCGTCAGCGGTCCCGCTTCGCCTCGCTCGAGCGACAAAGCCGCCATCCGTACGAGGTCGAGGACGAGCGGCGCGGCCAGGATCGAGTCGCAGCCCTGCCATGTGAACTGCATCGACATTTTGACGTCGAGAAATCCCTGAAAGTGGATGAAATCCCAGGCGGTCTTGAAGTCGTTCAGACTCGGCACGTAGTCGATTTCGACGCGCGAGTGGAGCGGATAGCCAAGGAATTCATGCAGGAGATTGTCCTTCGAGGCGACCTTCGTGCTCTTGTTCTCCGCGTCTGCGAGTACCTGTCCATCGCGGTCGCCGAGCAGATTGTAGCCCTGCCAGCTCAGCACGCGGAGATTGCGGTATTTGAACAACGGGGCGAGCGCGGACTTCACGAGCGTCTCGCCGGTCTTGCCATCGGAACCGAAGAACGGAATTCCGGCGCGGCCCATGATTTCGACCACTCCCGGCAGAAACGCGCCTGGCGACGGCGTGAAGTTGATGTAGGCGCACCCCGCTCGCGCGGCGGCGAGCGCGTAGAGAGTGCTCGCGATGAGCGGGGCGCCTTCTTTCCGCGCGAGCAATCGCTCGATCCCGCCGGCGCTCACATGCTCCGGATCCGGGGCGAGTGCCGGCTCCGTCGACGCCAGATTCACGACGACGACGTGCACGAGGCCGTGGGCCTTCTTGAAGTTCGCGATGTCATCCGCAAGGCGCGTGACCGCTGCCGCGGGGTCGGCAGCTCGGAGCGACGTGTCGACCCCGTCGAGGCTCTCGATGGCGCGGCCGCTTCGAAACAGGACACCGGGACGGACATCGCGATCGGCGCGATCGAGATCGTCGCCGATGGCGGTCAAGATTTCGTGCCTTATCGTGCCGTTCTCGCGATAGATCTGCGCGGCGCTCTCCCGCAGCGAAACTCGCCGCACGTCGTGGCCGCCGAAGACGAGGCCGCCAAACGGGGTCAGGCGGAGATCACGAAACCCGGCGGTTTCCGTGATGACTCCGTGGGTCCCGGCCAATCCCTTGCGGATCGCGAAAGTCCCGGCGATGAGAGTCGTCGCCACTCCGCCGCGCGCGCCAATGAGCCACACTCCGACTCGTTGTTCCATGCGGTGCCGGTGTCCCCTTCGTCGCGCGTTACGTCCGAAGCGCTGCCGAGGCGATGGCGATGCAACTTACGCCGTCCTTGTGCTCGTTACCGAAATTCTCGCATGAAGATGGATAACACGAGGGTTGGAGCACATTGCTAGACGCCGCACGGCAACTGCTTGATCCCGAAACGTGCGCTTGGCGAACGGCGGTGGGCTCTTCGCGATCAGCGAACGGCGTAGAAGGATCGTCCCGTTTCGAATACGCGACGGACTCATCGCGATAACTTCCACGAACGGAGATTCATGAGGAGCACGACGCCGGCCCGTGTGGCGACGATCAAGTACGCCGGCGCGCTCTCTTGCGCGCATCCTTCATCGCCTTCTTGCGTGCCTTCTTGCGCAGCAGCTTTTCCTGCTCGCGCGCCCGGCGCCGGCGTCCTTCGGAGGGCTTTTCGAAATGCCCTCTCTTCTTGATCTCCTTGAGGATCCCTTCCTTGGAGACCGAGCGCTTGAAACGTTGGAGTAACTTTTCCGTCGTCTCCCCGTTACGCAGGGTGACTTTCAGCAAGATCGAGACTCCTTTCCGAGCATCCGGTGCCAGGCGCGAAGCGCCGAGACCGCGAATGCTCATCGAGTACTAGAGCGTTACGAGTTTCGAAGCGAGGCCGGGCAGCGGCATCAACTTCGCTCCGAACGCCGCTCCACGATGGAACCGCATCGAGGCTACGCGACGGCGACATCGGCCGGCGCGGCGATGGGGAGGCGGTGATGGCAAGCGTTCGATCGACTCGCCGCCGCCTCGCGGGAAGCCCGAAAGTCTACGAAGCGCGTGCGCTTGTGACAAGGCGCGCGACTCGTGGTCACGTTCGCCGCTCCTCCGGCCGCTCGCTGGCTGTGACCGCGGCGCCGATAGAGGACAGAGACAGCGGATGAGCCTACAGCCGCGCTGCCGCGGCCCCCGCCGTCCCCGGACTCGGCCACCCGGCGCCTCGCTCGAGACCTCGCTCGCGGCCGCGATTGGGAGCATGGAAGGCCTCGGATCGTAGCTCCTGCCGCATTGTAAATCTTTCGCGAGCAACACGTTAAAACTCTTACCAGAAACTGGTCAAGTACCCGCGATGGGCGGCCCGATAGCCATCGATGTTCGGTAAGGTCGGGCCGCGTCAAGCGGAGTCTCGGCGCGGAGTTGCCCGCACTCACCAACCTCAGCGAGAGGGGTGGGAAGGCGGCACATGCAGCGGCCGAAGATCTTGTTGTTGGTCTTGCTGCTCTACGATCCTGGCACCTTCACTTGGGGGGAAGGCTCTTCCGGCAAGTCCCCGTTGGATCTGCCTGCGGGTGGACGCGGGTCCACCGCGGAAGATGAAGATGCGCCGGAGATCATCGAATTCTATGCGAGTCAGTACGAGGGGGATGCGTTCTTCTTCCTGATCGACAAGTCCGGCTCGATGCTCGGCGAGCAATTCGACATTCTCAAAGAGGAAATGACCTCCTCGATCTCGAGCCTGTCCCACCGCGCGGAATTCGGAATCGTCGCATTCAGCACCCTCGCCGTGGCTTTTTCCGACAAGCCCTCGCGCGCGACAATCAACAACAAATCGCAAGCGATCGCGTGGGTGCAGGCGCTCGAAGCCTCCGGGCTCACGCGCATGCTCGATGGTGCACTCATCCTGCTTCCTGTCGCGGAGCAGTCGCGAAAAAAGCATCGAGTGATCATCGTGCTCTCCGATGGGCTTCCGAATGGACCCGGCCCCGAAGAGACGCTGAGCGGTATCCTCGCCGCGAACGACGAGTCGATTCCGATGAATACGATCCTGATAGGCGCCGGGCCGGAAGCGGTTGCCTTCATGACGGATCTCGCCGCTGCGACCGGAGGCAAGTTCTCCCACCTCGAGGGAGAAGAATGACTCGATAAGATCGCTTCGAGACTTTGCGGCTGTATCCGAGCCGCAAACCAGAGTTCGCCGGGAGACTTGGACGCAAGTCCCGCGTGTCACGCCGGGCGCGGGCCGAGAAAACTCTCGGGGCACATTCGCAACGCAAACGCGCCGCCGCGGCAGAGCTGCGACGACTTCACCCCACGATGCTCGCCTGCGGCTCGGCTAGCCCGCGAACGAGCGCAATTTCTTTCCAACCTCGCGTGTTCTCCGCCTAGAGCGCGCGCGTCGCGCGAAAAGGCGCGCCAACGGCAACTCGGCGCCGTGTACTTTGCGGACGGCGCGGCGTGCCGCGTCGGTCCCACTCTCACTCACGCCGAATGCACCTCACGTGCGCGACCGCGAGCGCGCCGAACCACATCAACTCGAGCCCGCCCGCACCCTTGCGCAATTGACTATGCATATTTAGTGCCGTATATTCTGGCGTTTGTTTTAACCTTCATCCTACAATGGCTTAGAGAACCGCCGAGGGCGGACGAGGTCGTTGGCGAAGGGGTGCGGAGGACGCCGCCGGACCCATGCCGGCGATGGATGGGTCTGCGTTCCGCGGGTAACGGGTCGGGGTAACCCCGTGCTCCGAGGGAGTCGCGGTGCCGCGCCGAGCGCGCGGCGGCTTTGGGCTTGGGGAGGGCAAGCGAATGCGCATGGAGATCGGCCTGAGCCAGCAGTTGGCTCAGAAGCAGATCCTCTCGCCGCAGATGATCCAGTCGATGGAGATTCTGCAGCTCAACTCCCTGGAACTCGATGAGAAGATCCGCGAGGAACTCGAGGAGAACTGCACGCTCGAACTCGTCGAGCCCAACCAAACGGAGGAGTCCGCACAGCCGGACGGGACCTCCGACGAAGCGCAGGGCGGGACCCAGGACGAGTCCCTGGGCACGCCGCCTGGGGGCGGGGATGGAGCACAGGCGCCCGCCGAAGCCTCGCGATCCGTTACGAGCGAGATCGACCTGCTCAGGGATCGCTACGAGCATCTCGCGGAATTTCAAGCCGAAGAGTACTACACCAACCCGGGTCGCATCTCGAGCGGAGGGGCCGACGATGAAGAGCGGCTGGAAGCTCTAGAGAACGCCCCCGGCCGCGCGAAGACGCTCCACGAGCACCTGATGGATCAAATTCGGATGCTCGGGGAGATCTCGCCTCGCTTGCGAGACCTGACCCAGGAGATCGTCTACAACCTCGACCACCGCGGTTTTCTGCTCTATCCGTTGCCGGAGATCTTGGAAGCGCTGAACCGTCCTCCGGCCGAGTCGCAAAACGGGGTGGAGCAATACGGAATTCCGATCGCCCTTCCGATCGGCCTGGAGGAGCTCGAGGCCGCGCTCGGAGTCGTGCAGGGATTGGATCCCGCCGGCGTGGGAGCGCTCGACCTGCGGAGCTGCCTGCTCCTGCAACTGGAACGGGGCGGCGCCGGCGACTCCTTGGAGCGGACCCTCGTCGAGAACCACCTCGAGGACATCGCCCACAATCGGCTGCCACAGATCGCGCGCGCCACCACGCAGCCTATCGACGCGATCAAGGAAGCGATCGAGGTGATCACTTCCCTGAACCCGAATCCGGGAGGCAGCTTCAGCGCCTCGGACAACTCTCGCGTGCGGCCCGACGTCTTCGTGTCCGAGGAGGGCGGGATATTCAAGGTGCGCGTCGAGAACGAGGCGCTGCCGCGGTTGCGAATCTCGCGGAACTACCGCGAGATGTTCGAGGTATCGAAGAAGAACCCCGAGGTACGTTCCTTTCTCAAGCGCAAGATCGAGAACGCAGAATGGCTCTTGAACGCGATTCAACAACGGCGCTCGACCCTGCAACGCGTCGCCGAAGAGGTCGTCAACCATCAGCAGGAGTTTTTTCGGAACGGCTATCGCCACTTGAAGCCGCTCAAGATGCAGGAGATCGCCGACCGCATCGGCGTCAACGTCTCGACCGTGAGCCGCGCGATTTCCGGAAAATATTTTCAGGCGCCCGGGTTCGTGAAGGAGCTGAAATTCCTCTTCACTGGAGGCACGGTGCGCGACGACGGCGTCATGGAGTCGCGAGGCAGCGTGATCGAGCGGATCCGCGATCTGATCGCCAAGGAGGACGGTCGCAAGCCGCTTTCCGACTCCCGCATCGTGAGCTTGCTGTCTCGGGAAGGGATCAACATTTCGCGCCGCACGGTCACCAAGTACCGCGAAGCGGAGTCGATCCCGTCGTCGCGAGAGCGACGGTCGTATTGAGCGGCAGCATGCGTTCGTATCACCGCACTTCGGTCCGTCACGCTCCCTCCCGGCGGCCTTCGCCGCCGCACGCCCCTGTTCGCCTCGAGACTCCGCCGAGAATCGAGCGGGTGCGGGAGGCATGATCGAAGTCGAGAATCTCACGCGGGCCTTCGGCAGGCGCGTAGCACTGCACGGCATCTCGTTTGCCGTCCCGCGCGGCGAAGTGGCAGGGTTCCTGGGCCCAAACGGCGCCGGCAAGAGCACGACGCTGCGGATCCTGACGACGTTTCTCGCGGTCGGCGGCGGCGGCGCGCGGGTCGCCGGCTTCGACGTCGCGCGTACGCCACGCGAAGTGTGCCGGCGCGTCGGCTACTTGCCGGAGAACGTGCCCCTCTATCCGGAGATGCGAGTCGAGGAGTACTTGCGTTTTCGCGCGGCGATGAAGTTGATCCCTCGCCGCGATGTGCGCGAGCGCATCGATAGCGCGCTTGCCGCGTGCGATCTCGCGGCGGTGCGCCGCCAGCAGCTTGGCACCCTGTCTCGGGGATTCCGCCAGCGCGTCGGCCTCGCCGATGTCCTCATGCACGAGCCGGAAGTCTTGATCCTCGACGAGCCGACCGCCGGACTCGACCCGCTGCAAGTGATCGAAGTGCGAAAGATCATCGGCTCCATGCGCGGCCGCCGGACAGTGCTCTTCTCGAGCCACATCCTCGGCGAGGTGGAACAAGTCTGCGATCGCGTGATCATCATTCACCAGGGGCGTATTCGCGCCGATGAGTCGCGCGAGAACTGGCAGCGCAGGCTCGCAGCGCTGGCGGCACTCCGGGTGCAGTTCGCCGGCGATCCGCCAGGCGCCGCGGGCGCCCTGCGCGCCATCCCCGGCATGACATCGGTCGCGCGCGAGCACGACGCCTATCTCTTGCGAGCGACGCGCGATGTTCGGCTCGATGTCTCATCGCTCGCCGCCAAGAACGGTTGGCCGCTGCTCGAGCTGCACCCGCGCACGGCGGCGTTGGAGGATTTCTTCCTCGAGGTTACTCGCGAAGGAAGGGAATCCGCGTGAACGGGGGGACCCCGCTCGCGGGCGGGCTGCGCAGGTTGGGCGCGCTCTATCGCCGCGAGCTGCTCTCTTTCTTCGTGTCGCCGATCGCCTACATCGTGCTGTTCGTGTTCCTGCTCATGAATGGCGTCGCGTTCTACTTCTTCTTGCGCGCGGGGCGCGGCAGCGTCGAGCTGCTCATCTCCTGGCAATACTCTTCGGTGATCTTCTGGTTCCTGACGCTGCTCGTTCCGCCGCTCCTCACGATGAGGGCGTTCGCGGAGGAGCATCGGAGTGCGACCTTCGAGCTGCTTGCCACGACCGGGGCGGCCGACGCGACCTTGGTCGCCGGGAAATTCCTCGCCGCGTGGACCTTCTTCCTGCTGCTCTGGCTCGCGCTCCTCGTACCCTACGCGATGCTCGAATGGAGCTGCGACCTCGATTGGGGCATCGTGCTCGCCGTACACGGCGGCTTGGCGCTCGCGGGCGCGCTGTTCACGGCGATCGGCATCTGCGCGTCGAGCTTCACGCGCAATCAGCTCGTCGCCGCGAGCACGGCCATGATCGCGAATCTCCTCATTTTCTTTCTCAACTACTTTCGCTTGCTCTACGAGGCAGGGGACTGCGAGCTGCGCGTGTTCGACTATCTGAGCCCGCTCTCCCACTTCATGAACGATTTCGCGATCGGCATCTTCGATGCCCGCTACGTCGTCCTCTATGGATCCCTCACCTGCTTCTTCCTGTTTCTCGCCGCGAAGGCGCTGGAGCGGAGACGCTGGTGGTAGCTGTCTCTGGTCCCCGCCGAGGAGCGAGACGCCCCTTCGTCGCGCTGAACGTCGCGGCGCAGGTGCTCCTTTTCTGCTGGCTCCTCGTCGTACTGAACAGTTGGGGCTTTCGCCAGTCGTGGCGCTTCGACTTGACCCGCGATCAGCGCTACGAGGTGCCGGACGAAACCCGCAAAGCCTTGGCAGGGCTCACGGAGGATGTGGAGGTCGTCGCGCTCTTCCTCCATTCGCGGAGCGAACTGGGCGCGATCGAGCACGACGTCCTCATGCGCGGCCTGCGCGCCTGCCGCGAATTCGAGCTATTGGCGCCGCGCTTCCGCGTCGTCGAGGTCGTCGATAGCGGGCGCGAGCCGGAGAAGGCCGCCATGCTGCGCGAGCGGCGGGGGATCGAGATTCCGAATCGGATCTACCTGCTCTCCGGCGAGGCGCGCGAAGTCTTAGCCCCCGACGATCTCGCCGAACTGCGCCGCCCCACGCCGGGGAATCCGGAGGCGGAGGTCTTGCGCGAATTCGCGGGGGAGGCGGTCTCGAACGCCCTCGTGCGGATCGCCGAGAAAGAACGACCGCGGGTCGCGTTCAGCTACGGGAGCGGCGAAGTCACTCCGGGTCAGCCGCGGGCGGAGGCGTCGATCGAAGCCTTGATGCGCGCGCTCCGCGACCGCGGATTCGAGCTTGCCGCGCTCGATCTCCGCACCGTCGCCGAGATTCCCGCGGAGACGCGTTTGCTCGTGATCGTCGCGGGTGGCGGCCTCTACGAGTTCCAGCCGCTTCCGCAACCCGCGCGCGCCGCGGTGGCGGCTTTCGTCGAGCGGGGCGGCTGCCTGCTCCTCTTCTTGCCCGCGGAGGGGGTGTGCGGCCTCGAAGGTCTCCTGAAGGAGATCGGCATTCGGCCGCGAGGCGATCAGGGCGAGATCGTGGCAATGCGCCTGGAGCGCGGCGGACGGCCGGCGGACCATGTCGCGTTGGAAGCGCGAGCATTCAACGCGCAGCATCCGATCGCGAGCGGCTTTCGCTTCGAGGACTTTCGCGCCGAGCTGTACTACTCGCGCGCGCTCGCGGTCGAGCAGCCGGCGGAAGCGATTCTCTCATCGGACGCGGCGAGCTGGCTCGAAACGAATCCGTCGCTCCCTCGGCGCGACGCCGAGGAGGAGCAAGGCTCCTTTCCGCTGATGGCCGCGTACGGCGGCTCGCGGATCGAGGCGCCCGGGACCTACCGCGGCAAGGTGGTCGTGTTCGGGACCTGGACCGCCGCACTCGACCGCTTCTTTGCCGGGGATTTGCGGCGCTTGATCTTGAACAGCGCGTATTGGCTCACCGATCGCGATCGGCTCGCCGCGGGGATCGGGCGCGACCCAGAGACCGATCGCGTCCGCCTCACGGCGCCGCTCCTGAGCGCGTTCTTTTGGGCGGTCGTCGTGGCGACGCCGCTCGCGGCGCTCCTCGGGGGACTGTTCGTATTCTGGGTGAGGAGGCGCTAGGCGCATGAGCTATCGAACGACGCTCGTTCTCCTGTGCCTCTGCGCCTTCGCGACCGCCTACGTGCACTTTAGCGAGCGCTTTCGCAGGCCCGCCTGGGAAGTCGGTCGCGATCGAGTCTTCGATGTGCAGTACGAAGGCGTGACCGGGCTCACGATCGAAAAGGGCGGCGAGCCGATCGTCCTTCGCCGCACCGCTGCCGACCATTGGAGCCTGGAGCAGCCGCTTCGCTATCCCGCGCTCTACGCGCTCGCGGAGCATCTGACCTACTCGATCATCGACCTGCGCTCGCGCGGCGAAGGGGATGCCGCCGAGCCCGGGCGCTACGGATTCCGGGAGACGGCGCTCGCCGCGACATTGGACACGCGCGCGGGAGGGGAGATCCGCGTGGAGTTCGGAATGGATCACCCGCGGGAGCCGTTCGTGTACGCGCGGACGCGCGACCTCGCGGGTGCGGAGCGCGTGGTGCTCTGCGAGCCGAGGGTCCGCAACGCGTTCCGCGACGTGGCGGTGTCCGACCTCCGGGCGGTGGCGATCAGCGCCATCGACTCGGGGCGCGCCGCCGCGATCGCGATCCGGAGCGGCGGCGGCGAAGTGCGCATGACTCTCGAGAATGCGACTTGGCGCATCACGTCGGATCCCCCCGGCGATGCCGATGCCGCCAGAGTGCGAGCGCTGCTCGACCGGCTGAATTCCTGGATGGCGGAAGAATTCGTGACGGACGACCCCGCGGCGGATCTCGCCGCCTACGGTCTCCTGGCGCCGCGCGCACGCGTCGAGATCCTCGCGCGCCGAGAGACTTCGACGAAAACGCCCGCGCGCGTCGCGATCGAGATCGGCGGGGATGGGCCCGCGGGCGAGAATGGGGAGCGGCGCGTCTACTTGCGGCACGAAGGGCAGCCGCACGTGCTGCTCGCCGCCGCCGCGCCGCTTCGGTCGCTCGAGCGAGGCGCCGACGATTTCCGGAGTCGTGCCCTCTTCGGCAGCCGCGCGGACCCGCCGAGGATGCTCGCCTTCGAAGCGACTACCGATGCCGGCGGCGCCGCGGAGACCGGCAGCGTCGAGCAAGAATCCGGCGGCAAGTGGAAGTACGTCGTCGCGGGCGTGCGGCAGCCGGTCGAGGATGCGTTCGTCGGCGCGCTCGCCGACAACCTCGCGAACACGGCGCTCATCGAGAGCTTCCTCGCGGCGGACCGCGACAACTTGCAGCGCTACGGGTTCGATGTTCCGCGGCTGCGGCTGACCATGGCATGGCCAGATGGCGGCAAGGAGAGCGTGCTCGTGGGCGGCGAGGTGACCGAGCGCGCCGGGCTTTGGTACGTGTGGAACGAGGAGTGGAGGTACTTCGCGGCCGCGCGCCTCGGGGGGATGCGCGCTCTCTTCGAGCTGCCCTGGAGCTTGCGGGCGCGGAAGGTGGTCGAGCTGCCGGAGGATCGCATCCGCGACCTCGTTCTGGCGAGCGGGGATGGCGCGGAACGCCACGTCGTTCGCCCGCACGACACGTGGAAGGACGCAGCCGGCGGGGCGCCCCTCGACCAAGAGGCGCAAACGGTGCTCGCGCGACTCTGCCGCCAGCTCGCGGCCCTCGAGGCGGCGAAGTGGGAGAGCGCCGGCGAGAATGCTCCCGGTCCCGGGGAGGCGTTCTTTCTGCGCGTGCAAATCAAGCCGATCGATGGGGAATTCGACGCGCGCGACATCTACTTCGGGCCGGCGCTCCCCGGGCGAGAGCGGCTGGCGCGCGACGGTCCCGGCGGATGGGTGTTCCGTCTCCGCCAGGACCCGCGCGGGGCGGACCCGTTCGAGGTCGCGCGGAGCTGGTTGGATCGAGGTCGTTGAACGCACGGAGCCACGCGCTCCGCCGCGCCTGCGCGGAGTGCGGCGCCGAAGCCGGCGAACGCCGGATGCGATTCTTGAAGAAGCGCCAAGACTCTGCTTGTAGAGCCGCGCGTTCCCTGCCGATAGAGAAGTGGCGACCTTGCCGCCGATCGCCCGCCGAGCACTAGGACCAGAGGGACTCATGATCGCACCTGCGTCCGCCCACAGCGCCGACACCGCTCCCGCGCCCTGCGGTGCCGCCGCCGCGGCGAGCGCCTGCGCGGCGCACGCGCCCGGGATCGAGCGGATTCCGTACGGCGCCGTCGCAGCCGGCGCGGCGCCGCTCGTGTCCGTGATCGTACCGACGCTCGATGGCAGGAGGCGCGGGCTCCTCGCGCGGCTCCTGACCGATCTCTACGATCAAACGATCCGGGACTTCGAAGTGCTGCTCATCGCCGGCGATCCGCGCCAAGGCCGCGCGATCAACCGCGGTGTGCAGGCGGCGCTCGCCCCCGTGATCGTGACGATGGATGACGACACGGTGATCGGCACGGTCCGCTTGCTCGAGAATCTGCTCCAAGCGCTCGCATCGCATCCCGACGTCGGGATGGTGGGTGCCAGCACCGTGCTCGCTCCCGGCGCGAGCCGGTTGCAGAGGATCGCGAGCCGCCAGATCCCGCGACGGCTGTTCCCGATCGTGGATCGGTTGACGGACTCCGACATGGTGCAGCACCCTTGCCTCGCGATGCGGCGCTCGCTCTTCCTCGCCATCGGCGGCGAGGACGAAGAGCTAAAGCGCGGGCTCGACCCGCTCCTTCGCCACAAGGTGCGGCAAGCAGGCTACCGCGTCGCGATCGCCGCGCAGACCTACATCAGCCATCCTCTTCCCGATGATCTTTTCTCGATCGTGCGCATGTACTTCCGGAACGGGCGCGGCAGCGCGTTCGCCCAAAAGCACTATCCGCAGAAGATCTACCACCTCACCGATGGCTTCGAAGGCGGCAAGCTGCGGGCGAAGGTTCCCTTTCCTCTCCGCGTCGCGCGCTATCCGCTCGCCATGGTCCGTTCGCTCCTCACGTTGCGCTTGGTGCGCTTGCTCACCGAAGCGGCGTACCTCTGCGGGTACGTCCGCGAGTACGCGCACTCATCCGCGGCGCCACAACGAGACACGGGAGAACACTCCGGCTAGAATGCGCGCATGCGCAGCCCGGCCGTCACCCTTGCCTTGCTCCTCCTCCTCGGCGTTGCTCTTCCCATCGTCTTGATTCAAGGCGTGTTCGGCGGGCGCTGGCCGTTCGGGGACGAAGGGCGAGATTCCGCAGGCGCCTCGCGAGTTGCCGGCCACGAGCGCTCGGCCGGTCAATTGGAATCCGCAGGGCCGTCACCGCTAGATCGGGATGACGGCGTCCCCCTCGCGCTGGACGGCGCGGAGACGGACACCGGAGCGGTAGGGGCGAGCGCGGAAACCGCCGCGATTTCCGAAGTCGCGGTCAAGGTGCCGCAGCGCTATCACTTCCACGGTTATTTCCGGCGCGGCATCGAGGAGGGACGCGAGTCGATCTTGAACGCGCGCCTTGCCGGCGGCGAGCGCGAAGCCAATACCGATGAGAACGGCGCCTTCACGTTGTTTCTCGCGCCCCAGGACTTTCCGGTGAGCGTTTATGCCGAGGAAGCGCTCCTTTGCCGCCTCGGCGCGGCCCCCAAGGAGGCGAGCGCGTACGTCAACCTGCACGCCGTGCCTGCGTCCGCGGGAGCATCGACGCGCGGACTGCTCGCACCGTCGGGGATCAGCGCGGAGGAGACGCCGGAGGGGTATCGGATCCGCATCTACGGCACGACGCCGCTCGCGCCGCATCACCGGCTGACGGTGCGGTTGCGCGCGGCGGAGAAGAGCATCTCGGAAAACTTGTGTACGGTCGGCGAGCCGCCGCTCCTCGCCGAGCTGGAAGCGCGCCGCGAGGATCTTTTCAGCGGCGTCTACTCCATCGAGCTTGCGTGGCGAGCGGCGGATGCCAACGCGGAAGAACTGAAGCAACTGAGCGCCTACCTGCCTCCCGCGCTCCAAGGTCTGCCGCAGGGGGAAGTGCGCGCCTATCTGGAAGTGTATCTGGGACGCAAATACGAAGAGGTGTTGCAGGAGAAGGAGATCGGGGAATTCTACGAGAAAGCTCTCGGCTCGCTCGGCGCCGCGCGCGATCTCCTTCTCCTCGCCGCGGAAGCGGGGCGCGGCGCCACCGAGCACAAGCTCACTCCCGCCGCTCACGAGCGCCTGCGCGGCCATCGCGCGTACGAAACACTTTCTCGCTTGAAGGGCGGCGAGGCGTTTCCAGCCGCGAGATGGCGCGAACTCATCGACAAGGAGCTGCCCGCCTATTGGGAGGTCTACCTCCAGCCGGGGACGGTACCGTATCCGAAGAAGTACCCGGCGCTCGCGCAAAACCTGGAATTGGCGTGCGGCGCAACTGACAGATTCTCCCACCTCGAGTCGAGGCTGCAGTATCAGAGCGCCGGGATCGCCGCGCATCCGCACGATGCGGTGAACGTCGAGTTTTCGTTGGAAGACGACTGGCAGATCGTGTTGGGCCAGATCGACAGGTACTTGCGCGAGATCAAGAAGGAGCTGCGCCGCCGCGGCGAGGAGTGACCCCCGCGGCGAGCGGCAATCGAAGCAGGAACGCGGCTCCGGTCTCCGCCCGCGGCGCAAGCGCGAGCGAGCCGCCGAGTTCCTCCGCCATGGCGCGCGCGAGCGCGAGGCCGAGGCCGATGCCGTACGCCCCGCCCGCCAGCTCCGCGGAACCCCGCTCGAAAGGGAGGAAGATGCGCCCGGCATCTTGCGGGCGAATCCCCGGTCCGTGATCCGCGTACAGGATCTCGATCTTCCTGCCGCTCCGCCGCGCCCGCAGATGGAGCCGGCGGTCGGCTGCCTGCGCCCCGTACTTGCAGGAGTTATCGACGAGATTGTAGAGGATCTGCTCGACCGCCTGCGGATCGACCTCCACGACCGTTTCCGCGGCATCGCCGCCGTCGACCTCGAGCCGCATGTCCGCGTCCGCCGCGCGCCGCTCGAGCCGCGGCGCGATGCGCAGGAGCAATTCTCCCGCGGCGAGCCGCTCTCTGTGCATGCCCCCGCGCTTTCCCTCCACGCGCGCGTAGAGGAGAACATTTTCGACGATCGCGCCCAGCCGTTCCGACTCGCGTCGCAGTGTCTCCAAGTATTCCTGGCGCGCCTTCTCCTCGCTCACCATTCCATCCGCGAGCATCTGGCTGTAGAGCCGAAACGTCGTCAGCGGCGTCCGCAGCTCGTGCGTGACGGCGGAGATGAAGCGGCCGCGGCGCTCTCCAAGCTCCGTCGCCGCGCGGAGCGCGAAGCCGAACGCCGCGAACGCCGCCACGACGGCGCACCAACCCCCGACCAAGACGATGCGAAGCGGCGTCCAAGAGCGACGCTCGCTCGCCGCGATCGCGCCGGGCACGAGCGCTACTGGGATCGTCGCGAGCGGATTCGTCTCCGCTTCCGCGTTCTCGGGGGTGATCGCGACGAGATCGGCCGCCGGGAGCAGATCCACGATCCGTTCGAGGAGCCGCTCGCGGCACTTGGACCAGTCCAACAAGAATCCTTGAACGAGGCGGCGGCCCGCGATCGTGACGTTGCGCATCAGGTAGAGCCGTTTGTCTCTTGACCAGAGCGGGCGGAACACCGTGAGCGGAGTCTCGTCCGAACCGTCGACATTGCGACGCGTGTCTTTGGCCTGCGACTCGATCAGTGCCGCTCGGCGTTGGCTCAGCTCTTGCCGCGCCGGTTCGATGTCACCGGCGGCGGAATCGTCGCCGGATGCGGGAAGCGAATTGAGGAAGTACGCTTCGTTGGCGCCCCAGAGATGCTCGAATCCGAGATGCCGGAGCGCCTCCGGCACTTGCTGGCCGCCGTTCACCGGGCGGACTTGAAAGCGTTCCCGGATCAAGTCGGACTCGTCGCTCGGCAAGGGGGTCTCGGGGCGTCCACGCTGGAGATCCGCGACGCCGCGCATCGCTTCCTTGGCGAGTAGAGGGATCAGCATCGAATCCATGCGCCACAGGGCGAGGCGCGTAGAATCGCTTTGCTGGTTGGCGCTGCGTGCCTCGAGTTCGCTCGATTCGATCCTGAGCGCGGCGGCGGTCAAGGCAGAGAGCGCGCCGAAGACCAGCCCGCCGACGGCGGCGCGCAGGAAGACGTGCTTGGTCGATGCCTTCACGAAGCGCCGCCGCCGCCGAGCATGTAACCCTTGCCGCGCACGGTGACAATGATCTTGGGCGCGTCGCCATCGTCGCCGAGCAGTTGGCGAAGCCGCGCGACGTGCATGTCGACGGTGCGTGACTCGACGCCGCGAGGATCGATCCCCCAGACTCTCTGCAGCAATTCTTCGCGCGAGACTGCACGGCTCCGATTCGCGGCGAGGTACTGGAGGATCGCACACTCCTTTTCCGAAAGGCCGACGATGGCGCCGCCGGCCAGCGCCGCCTCGCGCCGCTGGAAGTCGAATCTCGCGGAGTCGATTCGGATCGACGCGATCGGGTGAGGCCGCTCCGCGGATCGGCGCAGTACGGCTTCCACGCGCGCGAGCAGCTCTTTCGCGCTGAATGGCTTCACCACGTAGTCGTCGGCCCCGCCGCGTAGTCCGCGGACGCGATCGTCATCCGTACCGCGCGCGGTGAGGAGGATCACGGGGAGCGCGGACCGCGCCTTGCGCAGCTCCGCGAGGACCTCGAAGCCGTCCTGCCGTGGCAACACGACGTCGAGGAGCAACAGATCGATGTCGCCGCCGAGCGCGGCGCGCAGCCCGTCGCTTCCATTCGAGGCCTCGCGGACCTCGTAGCCGGCGTAGCGCAGGGCATCGGCGACGCCGCGGCGAATCGCGGGATCATCTTCGACGACGAGCACGGTGCCGAGCGCCATGGCGCTATTCTACAACGCCGCCTCGATCGAGCGCCGAATACGTGTCCACGGGGACGAGCCCGAGCCAGGGATCGCTGCGGGGCGTCAGGAACAACTCCGCATACACGCGGTCGTTCAGAGTTTCCAAGCGCACGTCCGGAGTTGCCAGGAGCCAGCGGTGGATCGCGGCGTGGAATCGATACTCGTTACGCACCGTGTCTTCCGCGATCGAACGCTCGAAGGCCGCTACCGTGCGTACGAGCGGATTCTCGACCAGCGCTTTCGAGCCCGCCAGCCGGTTGGCAGCCTCCGCGCCCAAGGTCTTGTTCCGAAGGAGCCGGATGCTGGCCTGGGAGAGCTTGGCGCCGCCCGCGTGCAGGGCGGCGATGCGGGACCAAGCTTCGTCGCTCGTCGCGCGGGAGAGCAATTCTTCTGCCGCGACGGACATCGCGCCGAGCACGGGAGCTTCCACCTTTGACTTGCCGAACGCGCGCAGCGCCGCTGCAGCCGCACCGGTGTCCTCGCCGGCGGTTGCGGCGGTTGGCCCCGGCAAGGCACCGAGATCGATCCCCGCCTGGGCGAGGTCGTTTCGCCACTCGAGTTCGATCTCCGCGAGGCGCCGCTCGTGAAACGCACTCGAGGCATCGCCGGCCGCCGCGTCGCGCGCATCGCCGAGCCGCTCCAAGAACGCCCGCGCGCCGTAGAGACCCGGGATTCCATCGACGACGCGGCCATCCGCCGCGAGGACGTAGTGAATGCTGTTGCCGGTGATGGTACGGACGATGCTCCGTCCATCTCCCATGTCGATCGTGATCTTCGGCACCGGCCGCTCGGACTGCCAATGAAGGACGAAGTTGTCGCGCAGAAAGCCGGCGACTTCGGGGTCCGCGTAGAGCACGGTGCGGAAGAACCGACTATTGGCGCAGGAAAGCTCTTCATGGAGATTGCCGAGCAGTCTGAGCGACAAGATCGGCTTGCCTTCGGCGGCGGCGCGGGCGTGCGCGTGCGCGAGGTCGGTGAACCAATAGAGTCGCGACGCGTAGTTGTCCTTCTGCATGCCGATCGCGTCGATCGCGGCCGCGACGCGCGTGCCGGGGCTTGCCAGCTCTGCCCGATGGACGGCCACAAACGCGGCGAGTCCTTCGGGCCCGGCGGCGCGAAGCGCCTCGATCGCGGCGGCGGCGAAGGCGGGGTCCTCGGCGGCTGCGCGTTCGGCGAGGTCCTCGAGCGAAGATTGCGGGCGGCCCAAGAACGCCAGTACCAGAATTCCAATTGCGAGCGGCGAGTGCATCACGGTACTCCCTTCTGCTCTGCGCGTCCGGGAGAAGCGTACGGCGTGGCGAGTCGATTCGGCGTAACTGCCATGTAACAGGGTGCGAGGCGCGGGGCGGGGGAGCGGCGCCTACTTCGCGTCGATCACCGCGAGAAGCTCGCTCAGCTCCTTCGGCAGCTCGGGCAGCTTCCATTCGTTGGGATAGAACGTCTTCTCGATCTCCGGAAACTTGAGTTCGTTGAAGTCGCCCAGCGTGATTTGATGGGCGTTCACGTTGATCCCCATGCGGTCGTAAGGATTGGACTTCTGCACTTCTTGATACCGGAGCAGACCGACGATCTTGACGTTGAACGGCTCCTTCTGTCCCCGCTCGGCTTTTCCGGCAGGACGAAGCTCTAGGTTCACGGTGCGAAAATAGCCCATGTTCTGCCGTAGGTCTTTGCCGGACGCGGTCTCCTTGATCCACCACTTCGAGACGGTGACCCCCTTCGGGTCGGAGATCTTGCCGGACAAGTCCTTCGAGTTGTCGCGGGTGACGCCGATGTGGGACTTGATGTCCTTTGGAAAGAAGAAGTGATCGCGGCCGCTCGCGACATCGAGCTTGAGGATGAAGATCGGGCGTCCCTGATTGCCCTTTTGCTCGCTCAAGGTCGCCTTCAAGGCCTTCTCGATCTCGGCGCGCGCGATCCCGCGCCGCACGCAATCCTCGTAGCGTTTCGCGACTTCGAACGCGCATTCGTCCGGGATGACTTTGATCGTGACGTCGAGACCGTCGCCGCCGAGCGCTTCCTCTTTGAAGCCCTGGAGCGCCGCGAGATACTCCGAAGCGGCCGCCGTGCGGTCTTTGGCGGCGCCAGGCTCCGTTTGCCGCATCGCGAGCGATGCCGCGCCGAGGAGCACAATGCCTAGGATCGAAATGGAACTCCAGCGCGATAGCGATGGTTGCATGGCGAACCCACTTTCGAGCGAGATTCCGGCCCAGGGAAGAGTCTCGCCGAACGAATAATGGGTTACAAGGGGCGCGCTGGCTCTACTTCGGAGTTCCCGGCTTCGGGTCGGCGGCGGAAGGCTCATCGGCATCGCGGGTAATCTCCAGCTTGTCTTGGCGATACCTCACCAGCGAGCCGTCGGCGGCGATCCAGAGGTCGGCGCTCATGCGCGGGTGCTCCATCGTCCAGCGCTGGGCCTTGCCTCGGCTCGTTTCCTCTTCGCGTACTTGCGTGAATCTCGTCTTCTCGAAAGTGAGGAGGTTCGATGGCCGCACGAGGTTGTACTCGCCGGACCCATTCAAGGCCAAGATCGGCGCCAGGAGCGCGAAGTGCTCGAAGGCATGGTCTTCCGAGAGCACACCTGCCGCGGGTCGCGGCATCTCCACCGTTCGATTCTTCGGCACGGGGCTGCCCTGCTCATCGAAGCTCACGGTGATCGTGATCGCCTCGAACTTCGCCGCCACCGTGGTGAGGCCCACGAGCCCATTCGCCACCAAACGCCGCGTCGAGTCGTAGGTCACCGGCTGGCGCTTCGCATCGTAGACGGATAGCCCGTCGAATCGGAGCGACCTCCCCGGCTCGTTGAACTCGAATTGCGCTTCCACGCGAAAGAGCGCCGCCCTGTCCGTGCCGCGCGTGATTCGAAAGCGCGTCGAACCCACGCTCGTGCCATCCTTGACCCAGCGATAGACGATCCACGTCTCCTCCGGATAGGGCCACTCCGCTTCCAGGTCCGGCTTCGAGCTTTCCTTCTTGGTACCGGTGCCGTCGGCAGCTTGCTCCCCGTTTTCCTTCCGGGCCGGCTTCCCCGGGGCCTCGCCCTCCGGGGCGGGAGGCGCTTTCGGGCGCGATGACGGTTTTTCATCGGGTGCCTGAAATAGGCTTTCTCGGCGCGGCGCGCCGCCTTCGGCGCGGGTAATCGCACCGTTGCCGGCGACCAGTCCGTAAAGAACGGCGGCGGCGAGCACGAGCCGGCTCGTCGAACGACACCTGAAGCACGAAACCCTGAGGCAGGCAGAGGAAGGCTTCATTTTACGAAATCCTTACGGAGCGGAACGCGGAGGGCAACGCAAGAATCCCATGCTGCGTCTTCAAGTCAAACGAAAAGAATGTTCTCTCCGTAGCGTCTAGCGACGACCAACCACGAATGCCGCGGCGAAGTTGGGGTGGCGTCTACCCGAAATGGTCGCGCGCGCCATGCGATGCACACCGGAAAGGGCTCGACCCGAATTGAGGCGGCGCTCGGAGGCCGTCTTTTCGCCACCGTAACTTTTCTGCCGGCTTCGCGTTGCGGTCGCCGCCGGCGCATTTCCTAGGACTTCCTTCGCGTGGCGCGACGCAAGGCCCGCCATTGGACTGAAGATTGCATGGTGACCGCTCACTCTGGCTCTCTCGCCGACCGCGGCGCGCTTGTGGGAACCGAACTCGGCGAATCCCGTTCTATTCGGTGACCGCCGGGGGCGTTCGCGAGCGGAGCGGTGGCGCGACCACGCGCGATCGAGGGTCTAGGAGTGGATCCCTCCTTGCCGGACGGCGGCACACGGAACGGCTAGCAACAGAGAAGGATCGAGAATGGGGCGCGACCTGTCGATGGTGCGTAGGCTCGAGAAAATCGACAAAGAGATCGGGTACTGCGAGATCAAGCTCGAAAAAGAGCGGCGCCTAAGGACACAATTGGAGTTCCTGCACGTCACCGCCGCGGCGCTCGGCCGCGTGATCGGCAGCTTCGAGCCGCGCTCTGGGCGGGCGACCTTGGAAAGCGGCAGGAATCTCGGCGGCGCCGCCCTCGTTGCGGTGTGCCAGCGCGCCACCTTGCATCCGGCATCCGCGGAGACCGAGCGATTTCGGAGCGAGTTTCGCGCGGAAGCGACCCTCCCGCTCCTCATCGACGAGAGGCAGAGCGCGCTGCGGGAGATCGCGGACCTGGAATCGCGCCTCCTCACTTTCCAGGTGTTCCGCGCCAAGCTCGACGGCCTGATGCGGGACCGCAAGAAAGCGCTCGCGGCGCTCAAGGGCGGCAAGGAGCCGCTCATGGAGATGGCGCACGAATTCGAGCGAGTCGAGCAGACCTGGAACACGCTCACCGAAGACTTGATGAACATCGATGAGGCGATCTTTTACGTGTCGCACTCCCTGGACTACGTGCGATCCGCGCGCAACTTCATCCTCGCAGCCCGCAGCGAATTCTCCATCGAGTCCTGGCTCCGGAGCGGCTATCTCGTCGATCTGTTCAAGCACTCGGCGGTGGGCCGCGCCAAGGAGATGGTGGTTGGCGCCGATCGCAACGTGAAGTCCGCCGCCCTCGAGCTCTTGTGCCTCGAAGAAGTGCCTCTCCGTACCGAGGCGCTGAGCGCGATGCTGCTGCCGTTCCTCGACGAGCTGTTCGACGACCTCTTCATCGGATTGAAGCTCACAAGGACGCTGCGCTTCCTCGACGAACGCACGGAGGCGTTCATGCGCTGGCTCAAGGAGCTGGAGGGACGCCGTGAAGCGATCTTCGCGCTGCAGCAAGAGCACGAGGAGAGCCGAGTGCGCCTCTTCAATCGTATCGGGGATGAGCGGAAGCGGCTCTCCGTCGCGGTGCCGGCGCAGGAATAGTTCGGCTCTATTGCACCCGCGCGCTCGAGAGCGCCTCGCCGCCGAAGATCGCGGCGAGTCGTCCGCGCACGGCTTCCCGCCGCGCATCACCATGCGTCCGGCCGCCTGCATCCGCTCCCGCAATTTCGCCGCCGACGTAGAGCACACGATTGTCATCGAAGAGCAGGATCGATTCGCTCGGGGTGCGCCCGCGCCAGAAGCCCATTCCCCGCTCGAGCGGAGCGCCGGCCGCGGCGTGATGCGCGAGCGCCCGGCGCGCGAGATCCGCCGAGATCCCCAGCCACGCCTCCCAGCGATCGCCTCCGCAGAGCCGTTGGAGGCCATCGACGACCTGTCCTTCGCGCTGGTCGAGGAGGGCGCGCGGGCCGCACACCGGACACTCGGGATCCGGCTCCAGGAGTGAGCGCACGAACGAGGCGCGGAGGACGTCGCCGCGATAGAGCACGCGGCGCCCGGGCTCCGCGGCGGCGGCGCCGGTCAAGTAGCGATGCACCTCCGCCATCGCGAGCGCGGCGGCGGCGGCGGCGGCGGCCGGCAGGATCCCTGCAACTTCGCAAGTAGGAACTGCATCCGCCGGGAGTGCCTTCGGGACGTAGCAAGCGAAGCAGGGGCTGCCTGCGGGCACGATCGCGAGACAGCGGTATTCGGACGCGATCGCGGCGGTATGGATCCAGGGAATCCCGCGCAGGAACGCTTCGCGATTGATGAGGGCGCGCGCGGCGAGGGTATCGGTCGCGTCGATGACGAGATCGATCTCACGGCCCAGCTCCTCCGCGGCGTTTCGCGCGGTCAGGGGGCGCGCGCTCCCTGCGAGCCGCGTGCGGCCCTCGATGCGCCGCAGCTCGCGCAGCGCGGCTTCGACCTTGGCCGCACCCGAGCGCGCATCGTCCGGGTAATAGAGCGATTGGCGGTGCAGGTCGGTCGGCGAAACCGCGTCCCCATCGAGGAGCGCGAGCGATCCCGCGCCCGACCGGACGAGCAGTTCGGCGATCCGCGTGCCCACGCCGCCTATCCCGACGAGGAGGACGCGCAGAGCCTCTAGGCGGCCTTCCCCCTGGGACCCCCACCCCGCGACGCGGAGCTGGCGGTCGTAGCGCGAAGTCGCTGCCATCGGACCTTCCTTTGGGTCACAACGGTAGCACAGGGGAGGAGGCGCGCACATCCCGGCGCAGGCGACGGAGCGCCTATTCCGCGGCGCGAGTCTCGAGGGCGGCGCGCAGGGAGGCGACGCTCTCCGCAAGGAGGGCGTTCTCTTGGAAGTGGTTGTTCAGCGTGTGGACGAGGAGCGAGAGATCTCGCTTCAAGCTGCGGAGCATCTTGCGCGACTCGTGATCCTGTTCGCCGCCGACCGGGGCCGCCGCGGCGTCGCCGGACTCGGCGTCGCCGTCATCCACCGCGGCGAGCGCTTCGACCTTTGCCGCGATCTCCCGCAGCAGGGCGCGCATCTCGTTCAGGATCTCCGGCGCCGCGTCCGTTGCAGAAGATCCGGCGGGGAGGCCCTGCGCTTCCGCGATTCCCGAGACGAGGGTGTCGAGGCGGCAGCTCAAGCCGCTCAGCCGTTGATCCACGAGCTGTTGCACCTCGTCGAATCGTTGGATCAATGCATCGCTCGTCTCGGCGTTCTTCTCCGCGATGAGCGCGACGCGGTCGAGCGCGCGCCTGAGCGCGTCTCCTCGCGCCGCGATCGCGGTCTCCAGCTCCTGGTCATCGCTATCTGCGGTCGGAATTGCCGCGTTCGAGCCGGGCGCGCCTTGCGCGAGACTCTCGACCCGTTGCCGAACCTCCTCGAGCCGCCCATGGACGAGTTCGGCGAATCGGTCGAGCTTCTCGCCGAGCGCCGTGACTAGCGGCGCCAGAGCTTCCGGAGCGGCGGCCCCGTCCGGAGTGCGTGCTCCGCTGCAAGTCGCCCGTTCGATGCGCTCCAAACGCGATAGGATGTCGCCCGCGAATTCGGCGCCGGGAGTCCTGCCTTCGCCCTCGCTCTCGCCGCCGCCCGCAACGCCGTGTGCGCGGTCGAGGAGTGGAAGGATGGTCGCCACAGCGGCCTCGATGCGCGCCGCGGCGCCGGAGGCCGCGCTCCCCAGCTCGCCGGACCCGCCTTCGTGATCTTGATCCTGGATCAGGACCATCTCTTCTCTGCCGCGCGCGAGCAGCGTCTGGACTCCCGTCCGCAAGGACGCAAGCTCCGCCCGCATTACGGCGATCCATTCCGGCGGCGTAATGCCTTCGTGCTCACGCGCCGCGAGGCGCGCGAATTTCTCGTCGAGATTCTGGGTAAGCTCCGCGAGTCCGCCTCGGATCGTGGTCGCGGCGACGCCGCTCAGATGCTGCATGCACTCGCGAAAGAGCGATGAAGACACGCCGAGCCGCTCCGTGCGCGGGGGCGCGGGCTTGGACTCCGCTTCCGTGGAATCGGGGTAACGGATGTGCTGCGTGTCGCCGAGGCGGAGGGAACGCTCGCCGCTCGCGCTCGCGGGTCCCACGGCGGATTCCGCCGCGCCGCCCCCGGTGCGCCCACGCGGCTTCGCCGCGAGGCGGTCGAGTTCCCGCGCGAAGCGCTCCACCGCATCGTGAACCCGCGTGTTGATCGCGTCGAGCAGGGAAGGCGAGGACTCCCCTGGGCCCGCCGCCGGTTCCTCGGAGGCAGGAACCCTTGTCCCTGGCCGGCGAGCGCGCTCGGCTTGCTTCTGCCGGCATGCGTGCTGGATGTCGCGTACGAGCGCGCTGGTCATGTGCGGTCCACTCGTCGGGAACGGCTAATGACTTGCAATCCGCTACGCCTCCGGTTGATATCTCGTGCGCTTTCACCCGCAAGGGGTGCACCGCCGGCGCGAAAGTTACCCAAGAATAAAGTACGATGGTGCGAATGGCAGGACAAGCAGGGGCTCCTTGACATCCGAGATGCTGTTCGGTGCCGCGACCTTCCTCGTCGGCGGCATCCCGTTCGCCTATCTCATCGGCAAGCTCCACGGCATCGATATTCGGAAGATCGGCAGCGGCAATATCGGCGTTACGAACCTCGTGCGCGCCCTGGGGCTTCCCTGGGGCGTGCTCGCGCTCTTGGGCGACGGCGCCAAAGGTGCCGTGCCCGTGTACTTCGCCTCCCGCCTTTATCCGGAATCTTCCTGGATGCCCTTCCTCATCGGGGCCGTCGCGGTGATCGGGCACTGCTTCACGCCGTATCTCCGCTTTCGCGGCGGCAAGGGCGTTGCCACCGCCGCGGGAGTGCTCTGCGCGCTCGATCCGCTCGTGCTCGCGACGCTCTTCGCCGTGTGGCTGGCCGGCCTGGTAATCTTGCGCGTCGTCGGCATCGCCTCCTCGCTCGCCGCGGTTGCGGCGATCGCATTCGGCGTGCAGCGGCTCGTCTCTTCTCTCGGTCGCGACGACGCGGATGCCCACAAGTCGCTGCTCTTGGCGGTGCTCTTGTGCGTCCTCGCGGTGCTCGTGCTCTGGCGCCACCGCCGCAACCTCGCGGAATTCTTCCGCGCACGCCCCGCGGAGCACGAACGATGAGATGCTTCGTGCTCGGCGCCGGCGCGTGGGGTGCGGCGATCGCCACCGTCCTCGCGCGCAAAGGGATCGACGTGGTCCTGTGGTGCCGGCGCGCAGAACGCGCGGCGGAGCTGCGGGGGGGCAGCCACGCGCTCCTCCCGGGATTCGTAAAGCTT
>JAKEFC010000278.1 GCA_022616235.1 Planctomycetota bacterium | reverse complement strand
GCCCCTCGGGAGCCAACCGCTGGCGAACCCCGAGGCGCATCGACGCGTGCTGATGTGGAAGATCCACCCGGACCCCGAATTGATTCATCGAATTTGAGGCGGAGGGGAGCGCGGCGCGGGCTATGGCGTTAACTCGTTATAGAATTTACAGTTATGACATACGATGGAAAACGCAGAAATTTTCGAAATCGGTGAATGCGCGAGGGGGGGACGGTCGCCTTGGGCTAGCCGGAGAGCGCTTCCCGCCAGAGCGCCGCCACCCCCCGGGCAGCCGCCTGCCAAGTGAAGCGCGCGGCCATCGCGAGCCCTCGTTCCGCGCTCCCGCCATCGCGAAGCGGCGCGCGGCTCCATTCCGCGATGCGGCGCGCGATCTCGGACGGCGCGAGCGGCGTGAGCGCGGCGGGGCCGGCGACCAGATCCCTGTGCGCGGCGATGTCGCTCGCGAGCACCGGGCAGCCGCACGCGATCGATTCGAGGAGAGGCAGATCGAATCCTTCGCACTCGGAGAGGAACAGCCCGAGGCGCGCGTTCTCGTGCAGCCACCGAAGCTCGCCATCCGAGAGCGACGGGAGGACTACGACTCCCGGCGCGGCGGGGGTTCGCCCCGCGAGCGCGAGCGGCAGCGGAGCGGCGACGAGCGTGCGGTACTCCGCATAGGCCGCGAGCAGCCCCGCGACGTTCTTGTGCGGGCGCGGGCTCGCGAAAGAGTAGATGAATTCGCCGGGCGCGAGGGCGGCGGCAGGCGCGCGCGCTGGCTCGCGAAAGACGTGGTCGACCCCCGGTGGAATCACGCGCACGCATCCGGCGCCGAGCCGAAAGCGCTCGGCGACATCATGGGCGGCGGCCGCGCTCGCCGCGACGACGAGCTTCGCGGCGCGCGCGAGACGCGCGACGCCATGGCCGTAGAGCACGCGATATCGGAGCTTCGAGCGCCCGTAGTAGTCCACGTGGATCAAGTCGTAGACGGTGTGGATCCGCACACGCGCGGGGACGGCGAACGGTCCCCAAAAGGTCGGGAGATGATAGAGATCGAGCGGCTCCGGCCGGAGCCGGCGCGGGACTTCCCACTGCTCGCGCACGGAGTAAGGGCGCGCGCGGCAAGCGATCGAACGAGGCGGCGGCAAAGCGGGCTTCGCGTGCGCATTCGCCGCGGCGGCGGCTTCCGGTGCCGGCGCGAGCGTGAGAAGGTCGAGTTGCCATCCTGCCGGCAGCTCCGCCGGCAGCGCCCGCGCAAGCTCCCCCGCGACGCGGGAGATGCCGTGGTGCCCCGTCGCCGCCGCGCGCGCATCGAACACGACTCTCATGCGCGGGGATAGGAACCGATGCCACGCGCGCGGAGTACCGATTCGCGCGCACCCATCAGCCCCGCGCCGCGCGCTCCATGCGCTCGGATTACAAGTCCGCCTGCGTGCAACGTACCGAGGTAGGGGCACGCGACCACCGAGGAGCCCTGGCTCACCCGAGGATAGATGGCTGCCGGCGACCAGGCGATCGGTCGCTCGGACCGCAAGGGCCGATAAAAAGTCCGCAATCGCGGACTGCAGACTGGTTTTCCACACCGTCGCCTGCTCACGTTGGGAAGGAGATCGCCTTTCGAGTCTGCGATCGCAGACTCCGGACCAGACTCCGTACTCTCGGGCCGGCGGCGGCGGTCTGCGATTGCGGACTCCCGACCCTAGGGCCGCGAGCAGCGGGGGCTCAGCCTGCCGAAACGACATGAGGAAGTCTGCGATCGCAGACTCGCAGACTGGCGATTGTGGACAAAAGCCGGAGAACTGCCAGTGCGGCAGGGAAGTCTGCGATCGCAGACTGCGGAGTTCACGCTCGCGAGGAGATCGTGGGTCGGGATTCCGGGGACTTGTGCCCGAGCTTCGCTTCTGCGCCTACGCTGGAACCGGCTCTTCGCGGGTGCGGGCGCGGGCGCCCATGAGCATACTCTCATACACGGCGTGGGTCTCCTCCGCGGCGCGCCCCCACGAGTAGCGCTTGGCGCGCTCCAAGCCGAGCGCACGGAGGCGAGCGCACGCGGCGTCGTCCCGCCAGAGCGCGCCCCAGGCGCGCGCGAGATCTGCCGCGCTCCCCGGATCGATAAGGAGCGCCGCGTCCCCCGCGATCTCGGGCAGGGATGAGACGTTCGAAGTCAGGACCGGCGTACCGCACGCCATCGCCTCGAGCACGGGAAACCCGAACCCCTCCCACAGGCTCGGAAACAAGAACACGCGCGCGGCGCGATAGAGCGCCGGCAAGTCTTCATCCGGCACGCGACCGAGCACGCGGATCGGCGCGGCCGCCCTGGCCGCCGCGCGCACCTCTTCCCATCCTCCGCCCCACCCGCGCCCGCCGGCGATGACGAGCGGCGGCGGCGCGGCCCCCCCGGGCGCGGCTCCCTCGCCGCCGAGGATGCGCTGCGCGGCGAGGATCGCGGCCACGTTCTTCCCGGGCTCGAGCGCCCCGACGAAGAGCGCGAAGCGCGCGGGCAAGTCGAAGCGGCTCCGTAAGCGCTCGCCCTCGCCCGCGCTCGCCGCGGGGTGGAATCGCGCATCGATGCCGTGCGGGATCACGGCAATGCGCTCCGCGACGAGGCCTCGCACCGCGGCAGTTAGGTCCTGGCGCGTCGATTCCGAGCCTACGATCACGAAATCCGCTGCGAGCGCGGAGCGCGGGATCAGCGAATCGAGGAACAGCCTCTTCAGCGCACCGAAGCGCCGCGGCACGTGGCGCGCCGTCCAGTCGTGGATCGTGACCACGCGCGGGAGCCGCGCAGCGAGTGGGAGCACGTTGTTCACGGAGTGGACGAGGTCGAAGCCCCCGCCCGCAAGCTCGCGAGGAAGCCGGAATTGCTGGCGCCAGCGGCGCCTGACCGCGCCGCCGCACTTCTCGCCCAGAGCGCGAAAGCGCACGTTCGCGTGTCTCGCGAGCGCATCCGCGACCTGCAAGTCGCGCGCGCCAACAAGCGTCCACTCATCCGCGGGGTAACGGCGCGCGAGCCGGTCGACGAGCGCGCTCCAGTAGGTCGCGATCCCCCCAGGGACCCCCGTCTCTGAGGTGAGGTCGAAGGCTACGCGCACTTGGTCACCGCGTCACCGCGCCGCTTCGAGGAGCTGCGACCTGTGGCTGAGGCAGTGCGCGCGCGCCGTCAGCTCGTCGTAGACCTCGAGCACCTTGTCGGTGGTCTGCTCAGCTCGAAAGTCACGCTCCACGCGCTCGCGCGCGCGCTCGCCGATCTCCCACGCCGCATCGGGATTCGAGATCAGGAACGCGCACGCGATCGCGAGCATGCGCGGATCTCGCGGCGACACCAGCAGGCCATCGTGCCCGCCGCGGATGATCTCCGGGACGCCGCCCGCGTTCGTGGCCACGACGGGCAGCCCGCGCGCCATGCCTTCGATCACGATGCGGCCGAACGGCTCGTCCCACGACGGCATGACCAGGATGTCGAGCGAGTCGAGGAACGCGCCCACGTCGCGCACGTGTCCGACGAAACGCACCGACTGCGCGAGGCTGCTCATCCCCACGTAGGTCTTCACGCGCTCGGCGTATTCGCGGATTGCTCGCAGCTTGCGTCCGGCGGGAGGTCCGAGTACCTCCCCCGCCACGAGGTAACGCGCCCGCACACCTTCGCTCTCGAGGATGCGGGCCATCTCGATGAACTCGCCGACCCCCTTCGAGGGATCGATGCGCGCCGCCATGCCGATGACCGGCAGGTCGTCGCCCGCGCCGCCGCCGCACCCGCCGCGGTTCCGCTTGCGCGGCTCCGAGAGGAGGAGCGCCTGCGGCACGCCGGTCGGGATCACGCACGCGCGCGGATCGGCGGACGCGAAGCCGGCGTTCGCGAGCGCGGCGTTCGAATTCG
>JAKEFC010000043.1 GCA_022616235.1 Planctomycetota bacterium | reverse complement strand
TCTGATGCCCCGCGTGGCCAGCGGCGCCATGGAGCTCGCGGATCTGCCGGCGTCCGCCCGCGCTCACGGTCACGCGACACCCGATCCCGTCGCGGTTCGCCCCGCCCGCGCCCTTGCCGCGTACCCGCACTTTCGCCCAGCGCACATCGGGCCCGCTCGGGTGCAGCCAAAGTCCGACGCGCGCGCCGAGCTGCTCCGCCTTCTCTTGCGGCAGCCGGGCGAGGCTGCGGCCGATCAACAGATCCGGGTCGCCGTCGTTGTCCGCATCGCCGATGGAGATGCCCCCGCATCCTTCCCACACGAACCCGTGCTCGAGCGTCGCCTCCCGGAAGCGGTGATCGCTCCCTTGCGCGAAGAGGCGGAGGCGCTGGTCGTCGGGGTAGTCGCCGCTCGCGATCAGGAGGTCGAGCAACCCATCGCCGTCCGCATCGATCCAACCGGCGTAGAGGTCGCCCTGATTCCAATTCTCCGCGGCGTGCTCGCGCGCGATCCCGAGATCGAGGTTGCGCTCGAAGCGATGTGCTTCGCCCGCGCCCAAGTTGACGAGCAGCGTCGAGCGATCCGACGACGACCCCGCCCAGGCGTGGGTGATCTCCGCGAGAAAGGCATCGAGGTCCCCGTCGTTGTCGAAATCCGCGAGCGCGCAATCGAAGGTGTTGCCGTTCGACCGGAAGGGCAGCTCCTGCGCGCGCTTCACGTGCGGGGGATAATGTCCGGAGCGATTCGCATCGCCATCGAAGCCCGTGCTCTCCGCCACGTCGGTGAAGGTGCCGTCGCCGTTATTGCGCCAGAGCTGATTCCACTGGCGGCCATAGGCGCAGGCGTAGAGGTCGGGGAAGCCGTCGTCGTTCCAGTCGCCGCTCGTCGCGCCGTAGATCGGTCGCGCGGAATCGCGATAGCCGACCTCGCCGCGCGCGCGCATGCCGGCGGCCTCCGTCACGTCCTCGAAGCGCCCGTCGCCGCGGCCACGGTAGAGCCGGCTCGGGTACGCTTCCTGCGACCAGTTGTAGCTGCGATACCAATTGCCCGCGTAGAGGTCGAGATTCCCGTCGAGGTCGTAGTCGAAGAACGCCGCGCACGCGATCGTCTCCGCGTGGAGGTTCACGCCGGAGTCCGGAACGCGCGCGAAGCGCGCGTGCCCGTCGTTCCGCAGGATCTCGCTGCGGTGGCCGTCGTCCGCCCGGAGGGGAACGAGGTTGCCATCGGCGTCCTTGAGCGGTTCCTCCTTGTTCGCGGGGTCGGGCTTCCAATTCTCGGGATCGCAGTAATAGGCGGAGAATACGTCGAGGTCGCCGTCGCCGTCCACGTCGCCGAGGAGCACGAAGCTCGCGCGCCGCTCTTCGCCGCCGCCATCCACGGGGGCGTTGAGTCCGCTCTCCACCGTCGCGTCGGCGAAGCGCCGCGCTTCGCCGTCATCCCCTGCTGCGCGGCTCAACAAGACCTGCGCGCCGTCCAAGATGCAATCGAGCCAGCCGTCGCCATCGAGATCGCCCCACACGACGCGCTTCCCGGGATGATCGAGGCCCCACTCCACCGCGCGCTCCTCGAAGTACTTACACTGCGAGGCGGCCAACGGCCGCGGGCCACTATTCGGGGCGATAGTCAACAGCCCTGCGACCGCCAGATAGGCGCTCACGCGGAGTCCATTTGCCGTCATTAGTGCCTCCAATGGGGTCAATTCGCATGATATCGAAACCCGTTGGAACTTGCACCGAGGCGTCGGGCTCAGGCATGATGTGCGTACTCAGGAGGTGATCAGTGCCGGAGGCAGAATTCGGTGACCACTTCGCCGCCTACAGTCCCGAGGAATTGCTCGGACCGCTCAACGACGTCGAAAAGAGGAATGCACCTCCGCGCCTATTTGTCGCCGGAGACCGCTCTCTTCTTCGATTTGGCGCGCGTGTTTCGGTAGTTGGTTCACGGAAGCCTTCACAAGCTGGAATCGAGCGAGCGCGAAACTTGGCGGCCGAGCTTGCAATGCGACGCATATCCGTCGTCAGCGGCTTGGCCGAGGGGATCGATACGGTCGTGCACGAGGCCTGCATCTCCGCCGGAGGCAAGACGATCGCCGTCCTTGGAACAGGGCTCGATGATGTTTTCCCGACGAAGAATCGCAAACTGCTCGCTCTCATCACGCGGGAACACCTTGCAGTGACTCAATTTCCTCCGGGAGTTCCAGCGCGACGTGGGAATTTTCCCATGAGGAACCGCACAATGGCGCTGTTGTCCGATGCCACGGTGATCGTAGAAGCGGGTGAAAAGAGCGGAACGCTTCACCAAGGTTGGGAAGCACTTCGACTTGGTCGCCTGCTGTTCATTGCCGAATCCTTGCTACAAGATCGATCGCTTTCGTGGCCCGCGCAGTTGGCGCGATACGGCGCGCTTGCATTGCCGAGCACAGAGTCGCTTCTCGAGCTACTTCCCGAGACGTCGCGTGTCGAAGCTTCCAAGCTTACTTTCTGAAGTTCGCTTCGGAGCCTATCTAATCTACTCCCCACGCGGCACCTCCCAAGTGTCGCGCCTTTCCCGCAATTGGCGTGACAGCATCAAGTTCGACCTTGCCGACGGGATTTCGCGAGCAGTGGAGCAGCTATCCGTTGACTTTGCGCATTCGGAGCTGGAGGAACTCTTCGGAAAGGAAGTCGTACTCGTTCCGGCGCCTCGTAGCGTACCGCTACTCGATGGAGCACTCTGGCCTGCACGGAGAATAGCCGACGAACTCGCTCGGCATGACCTCGGGAGTATCGTAGTCCCGTGCATTCGCAGAGAGGCGCCCGTGGCGAAATCTGCATTCGCTGCTCCGGGAGAACGACCCTCGCCGAACCAGCATCTTGCCTCGCTTGCGGCCGAACAAGTTTTGGTAGAGCCAGCGCGTATTTTGGTTGTAGACGATGTGGTTACCAAAGGCGCAACGCTCTTGGCCGTGTCATCGCTCCTTAAGAATCGGTTTCCAGAGTCCGACGTGGCTACGTTTGCGATGATCAGGACCATGGGATTGCAGCCCGAAATCGAGCGAATTGTCGACCCATGCGTCGGCACGATTCGATTGACCGCTGGAGGATACGCAGACCGGCAACCGTGATTCGGTTTGTCGTTTGGGAATCGCGCTGTTCGGAGCGTTGCACTCCTGTTACCTTCCCGGTCTCGGCGCGCACGTGCGCCGAGTGAAAAGAGCGAAGTCGACGTGTCCGCACGCTCTCGCTTCATCCTGCCGGCATTTCCCTGCGCCGCGCTCCTCGTGGCACTCTCCGCCTGCGCCGCCCCGGAGCAGCGCGGTCCCTGGATGCTCAGGTGGCGCGTGGACCTGACCGAGCGCGTCGATGGCGGCGCGCTCGGGGCGATCGCTTTGCCGCCGTCGATGGCGGGGGTCGAAGT
>JAKEFC010000277.1 GCA_022616235.1 Planctomycetota bacterium | reverse complement strand
GTCCGCAAGCCGCGCATCGAGGAACGCGCCATGCACGCGCGCGCCGCCTTCCACGAGCAGGCTCGTCACGCCGCGCGCGCCCAGCTCGCGAAGGAGCGCGGGCAGATCGACGCCACCGTCCGGCATCCGTGCGGCGGGCAGCACGGCAGCGGTTACGCCGAGTTCTTCGAGCCGCCGCCGCCGCTCGCCGAACGCGTCCGCCTCGTCCGCCGCGGGCTCCGCCGCGGCCACGAGCAAGGGCGCCTTTTGGGCGACGCCTGCGAGGATTCGCCGCTCTAAGCCGAGAGCGAGCTTCGAGTCGAGGAGCACGCGAAGCGGCTCCTTCCGCCCGCGCGTCCGGCAGGTAAGCTCGGGATCATCGCGTTCGACGGTGCCGCGCCCGATGAGGATCGCATCGAAGTCCGCGCGCTCGGCGCGGGTCTTCCGGCGAGTCTCCTCCGATGAGATCCACTTCGAATCGCCGCTTCGCGTCGCGATGCGCCCGTCCGCCGTCATCGCCCACTTCAGCGTGACGAGCGGCACGCCCGCGGTGATCCAGCGAAAGTACGGAGCGAGGAGCATGCGCGCCTCTGCCTCCAAGATCCCGGCTGCGACTTCGATCCCCGCCGCCGCCAGATCCGCGAGGCCGACGCCGCGCGTCTTCGGATTCGGGTCCGCTGCCGCGTAGAACACGCGGCGGAATCCGGCGGCGATGATCGCGCGGCTACACGGGGGCGTCTTCCCGTGGTGGCCGCAAGGCTCGAGCGAGACGTAGAGGTCCGCGCCGCGCAGGTCGCCGGCGCCCAAGTCACTGGCGCGCGCGATGAGGTCCGCTTCGGCGTGCGCGAGTCCGAAGCCGCGGTGCCAGCCCTCGCCGGCGACCTCGCCGTGCCGCACCGCGACCGCGCCGACGGGGGGATTCGGCGAGGTGCGGCCGAGCCCGCGGCGCGCGAGGCGAAGCGCCCGGCGCATGAATCGTGCTTCGGGAGCCGCGCTCACTGGGTCGACGTCGCGGCGAGCGCAGCCGCGGCGGCGCCGACTCGATGGCCTCTCAAGGTGAGCGCCGTCGCGGCGGCGACCTCGATCTCGGCGAAGGTCCCGGCTTCATCCGCGGCGGTCTTCGGCCAGACCACGATGCGGTGATCGCGCGTGCGGCCGGTCCACATGGCCGGATCGGACTTCGAAGGCCCTTCCACGAGCACCTGGGCGCGCGCGCCGACGCGGCCGCGATTCTTCTCGATCTGCACTCTCCCCAGCTCATCGAGCAGGATTTGATTCCGCTCGCGCTTCACGGCGTCCGGGACGTCATCGGGGATCGCGTACCCTTCCGTCCCGGGACGCGGCGAGTACTTGAAGACATAGCCGTGATCGAATCCGACTTCGCGGACGAGGGACAACGACGCTTGGAATTCGGCTTCGGTCTCGCCGGGAAACCCGACGATGAAATCGGTGGCGATCGCGAAGTTCGGGATCGCGGCGCGGCAGCGCTCGACGACGCGCAGATAGTAGTCGCGGTCGTACGTTCGCTTCATGCGCTTGAGCACGCTGTCCGCCCCCGACTGCACGGGCAGGTGGAGGTATTCGCAGCTCTTCCGGCACTTCGCCATCGCCTCGACGAGGAGCGGCCGCATGAAGCGCGGGTGCGAGGTGATGAAGCGCACGCGCTCGATGCCATCGATCTCCTCGAGGCCGTAAAGGAGGGTGTGCAGCCCGATTCCAGCGGTTCCGAGCCGCTTTCCGTAGGAATTCACGGTCTGGCCGAGCAGCGTGACCTCGCGCACGCCGGTTTCCGCGAGGCGCCGGCACTCCGCGAGCACCTGCTCGGGCGGGTGCGAGACCTCTTTCCCGCGCGTGGTGGGGACGATGCAATAGGTGCATACCATGTCGCATCCGCGCATGACCGAAACGTAGGCCTGGTAGCGATTCGGGCCGAAGTTGCGCGTGCGCTGGAATTCGAGCGGCGAATCCAGCTCCGTCGCGAGGCGCTTCTCCGAGGTCGCGCGCACGCCGGCGATGAGCGACGGCAGCTTGTGAAACTCGCGCGTGCCGATCACGAGGTCGAGGTGCGGCATGCGCCGGAACAGGTCCGCGCCGTGGTGCTGGGCGATGCAGCCGAGGAGGCCGATCACGAGGTCGGGCTCGCGCAGCTTGCGCCGCCGGAGCGTGCCGAGGCGCGAATAGACGCGCTCTTCCGCTTGCTGGCGCACGGAACAGGTGTTGTAGAGGATCACGCCCGCTTCGTCGGGATCGTGCGTGAGCCGGTAGCCGGCGTTGCCGAGAATCTCGAGCATGATCTCGGCGTCCAGCTTGTTCATCTGGCAGCCGAAGACTTCGAAGTAGACGCGGCGCTCCTTGGGCGTGTCCGCGAGGCCGGCGGCGGCGCCGGCGCCCGCGGCGTCGCCGGGGAGCGGCGCGAATACCGTCGTTTCGCCTGTCTCGATCGCCATGTGGTAGGTCGGCCGCATCCCGATCACGCTCGATTCCGAGGTTCCTAGTACGAGAAAACGCACGATCTTAGGGAGCCGTGAAGAAGGGGTCAACACGCGCGCCGCGCGGCCGGCGAGACCGCGGCGCAGGATCTCCGCCCCGCCGCTTGCACTACTCCGGCGATCCGGTAAAAAGTGCGCGCGCGCCCAGTTTCGGCGTACGCGCCGCAGGCGCCGCGAGCGCGCCGCGAAAGCCGCGCGCGTAACTCCGGCACGGGCGCCGAGTTTCCGTGGCGCGCCTGGCGGCACTTTGCGCGAGCGCGCGGCAAATGCTAGCATTTTGTGATCGCATAGCGCGCCTCGGTGCCGGCAAGTTCGCCCGCGCCGCGAGTCCCTTCCGCCCGGCGGAACGGAGTCCCGAGATGAAGAAGCAGTGGACGGCGAAGCGCACGATTCTGCTCGAGCCTGCCTTGAACGAGCAGCTCGGCGGAGCGTTCGTTCGTAAGTTCTTCGAGGCCGCAGTGCAGAGCGAGCCCGAGAACCTCGACTGCCTCGTGCAGCTCGGCGACATCTATACCCGTCTCGGCCACTACGAGAAGGGGCTCGAGATCGACTCCCGCCTGATCAAGCTGAAGCCCGAGGAGCCGACCTTCTTCTACAACCTCGCCTGCTCCTACTCGCTCCTCAACCGCTGCACCGAGGCGCTCGATGCGCTCCGGCGCGCCCTCGAGCTTGGCTACAAGGACGTGCACCACCTCGCGCAGGACGAGGACCTCGAGAACCTGCGGGACTCGCCCGAGTTCCGCGCGATCCTCAAGAGCCACCTCTCCTGAGCGCTCGGTCATCCCTATTTGTGCCGAAGGATCGCGAACACCGCCCATACTCCGAGCAAGGCTGCCGCGACGTAACCTCCTAGACCGATCGCCGAGATCCCCCACACCGCCGGGCCGACGCCGAGACTCATCACGAGCGACGATGACACGAGCAGCGCGGACACGATCAGCGCCTGCACCACGTGATTCGCGCTCATCTCGACGCGCCGCGTCAGGCGGTCGAGACCTTGGAGCTGGGTGTCCACTTGGAAGCGCCCCTGCCCCATCTTGCGCAGGATGTCGCCGACGTGCTGCGGATACTCGAACACCGTCTCCGCAAGCTCGAGCAGCCGGTCCCCCGCCTTCCCGAGCAGCCGCTCGGGGCGATAGGTCGACCGCACGAATTCCCGAACGAGCGGCTCCACCTCCACCATCACGTTGAATCCCGGCGCCAATTGGTGCGCGACGCCTTCGATCAGGAGCAAGCAACGCGTCATCAACACCAGACTCGGATTGATCGTGATCTTGTGCTCGCGGCTTAGCTCCAGGATCGCGCTGAAGAGCGCGGCGACATCCACTTCTTCGACCTTGAGCCCGAAGAACGGGTCGAGACGGCTCGCGAGATCCTGCGCGAACTCTCCGAGCGAGATCTCCCCCTTCACGCGGGCGACGCGCAGCACGCGCCGCGCGACCTCGCGGTAGTTGCGCTCGACGAGCGCCTTCAGCAGGTGGACGAGATGCGCTCGCGTCTCCTCCGTGAGGAGCCCCATCGCGCCGAAATCCACCCACCCGAGCTTCCCGCCGTCGAGCACGAGGATATTCGAGGCGTGCGGATCCGCGTGGAAGTAGCCGTCCCGAAAGATCATCGAAAAGAGGATCCGCGAGCAATTCCGCGCGACGAGCTCCGCTTCTTCGCGGGCCAAGCGGCACTGCCGGAGCGGCGTTCCTTGCAAGTACTCCATCACGAGCACGCGCCGCGTCGAAAGCTCGGGGAAAGTCCGCGGCACGACGAGCACGGAGTCGTCCCGGAAGCTCGCGCGCACGCGCTCCTGTGCGTTGCGCTCGAAGTGGAAGTTCAGCTCGCGCGCGACCGCGCGCCGCACCTCGCCGACGATCCGCGCAGGGTCGAGGATCGCGAAGTCCTCGAGATGCGAGAGCGCCTCGGCGACGAGCATCAGGATCTCGAGATCGCGCTCGATGATTCGCGCAGTATCCGGCTTCTGGATCTTGAGCACGACCTCGTCCCCCGCGCGGGTCCGCGCGCGGTGGATCTGCGCGAGCGAGGCCGATGCGATCGGTTTCTCGTCGACGTGCGCGAAGTGGCGCACCCAATCCGCTCCGAGCTCCGCTTCGAGCGTCGCACGGAGCGCCGCGAATGGCAGCGGATCGACGCGGTCCTCCAGGCGCGAGAACTCCTGCACCAGCTCCTTGCTGAAGAGATCGGGGCGATTCGCGATGAACTGCCCCAGCTTGATGAAGGTCGGGCCCAACTGCTCGAAGGCGAGCCGCAGCCGCGCCGCTTGGGTGAGCGGCGCTCCCGGCGACGGGAAGAAGCGGCGGAGCTGCCATCGGAACGGCGCGCCCAGCAGGCTCGCGAGCTGATAGAGCCCGTGCTTGCCGAGGATGAGCGTGATGTCTTTCAGGCGGCGAATATTGCGGATGGTGCGGATGGAGCGGAGCATGCCTCTGTGTCAGTGCTCCAGTTTCTCCACGCGCCGCTTCAACTCGTCGAACTCCTCGCGCGACACGAGCGCGAGCTTCTGCATCAGCTTCGCCATCTCCGTCGAGATTCGCTGCGTGATCTGCGCCTGCTCGTCCTTGCCGCGCGCGAGCCATTCCGAGAGCACGCGCTCTCCTTGCTCGCGCGAGAGGTCGCCGCGATCGATGAGCGAGCCGATCGCCGTCTTCAGCTTCTCCTGCGAATAGCTCACCGCTCCCAATCCGACGAGGAGCAGGTTTCGAAGTGGATCCATGTCGCAAATCCTTTCCATTCCGCCGGCCGGCAGCCGGGTCAGTTTCTATCCGGGCCCCCGCCGAGGCGCCAGACCCCCGTGACTCTCCGAGATCCTGGAGCCGCGCCGCGCCGCCCGTCGCTTGACACCATCCGCGGAGCGCCGCAGGCTCTAATCCCGCCTGCGACCGACGCGCCCGCGCTCCGCGATTGAAAGGCGAGCCATGACCGACCCGTTCCTCGCCGCAGCGATCGAAGAAGCCGAGATCGGGCGCGCCGAAGGCGGGATTCCGATCGGCTCGGTGCTCGTGATCGGCGATGCGATCGTCGCTCGCGGCCACAACCGCCGCGTACAGAATGGAAGCGCGATCCTCCACGCCGAGATGGACTGCCTCGAGCGCGCCGGGCGCCTGACCGCGGCGAGCTATCGCCGCGCGACCCTCTACTCGACGCTCTCCCCTTGCGACATGTGCAGCGGCACGGCGCTCCTCTATCGCATCCCCCGCATCGTGATCGGCGAGAACCGCACGTTCCAGGGTCCTGAGTCCTACCTTCGCTCCCGCGGCGTCGAGCTTCGAATCCTCGACGATCCGGAGTGCCTTCGCCTCATGCGAGAATTCATCGCCCTCCAGCCGCAGCTCTGGAACGAAGACATCGGGGTCTGATTCGCCACGCCATGCCGCCTGGAAGTCCTTGACGCCGAAGTCGACAAGGACTATCTCGTAGCCGGCGCCGATCCGCGCCCAACCTCTTTCGACTCCGCCCCAGCCGGAGTCCCTTGCGAGGCAAAGGGGGGCACACTCCCGGATCCGAATCGTCGGTCCTTTGCGTCACCATGGCGCGCGCTGCTGGGGAGTCGCCCATGGAGCACACAAAGGAGACATGACGATGCCACGCGACAAAGATCTGAAGCGCCTCGTTCGCGCCCGCATGAAGAAGACCGGCGAAGCCTACACGGCCGCGCGCGCGCATATCCTCGGCAAACCCCCACGGCAAAAGACGCAAGACCCCTCCGCAAGTTACGCCCAAGTAGCCGGCCTGAGCGATGCGAGCGTGAAGGCGAAGACGGGCTGCACCTGGGAGCGCTGGGTACGCGCACTCGACCATCACGGCGCGCACGAAATGAGTCACGGCGACATCGCGGCGCTCGTGCAGAAGAAGTACAAGGTCGATGGATGGTGGTCGCAGGCGGTCACCGTCGGATACGAGCGCATCAAGGGACTGCGGGAGCGCGGTCAGTTGCGCGATGGAACCTACGAGGCGAGCAAGTCCCGCACGTTCGCCGTGCCCGTGGGGGCACTGTTCGGCGCCTGGCAGGATGCGAGCGTGCGGCGGCGATGGGCGCATGGCGCGACCGTGAGGGTGCGCACGGCGACGGCACCGAAGTCGATGCGGCTCGATTGGAACGACATCGGGATCGTCGTCGTCGGCTTTACCGCGAAGGGCGCCTCGAAGAGCGTGGTCGCCCTGACGCATACGAAGCTGCCCGACCGCGAAACCGCGGAGCGGCAGAAGAGGTATTGGACCGAACGGCTCGACGCGCTCGGCGAGGTACTCGCCGCGCGGTAGGTGCTGCGCTGGAGCTAGTTGCGTAGCAACGGGCGGAGAACGAAGCATGTCTCGAAAGGGCGGGAACGGCGCTTGGTGCGAGCGCGCGTGGTGCTGCGCGCTGTCCGTGTTGATCCTCGCTTCCGGGTGCGCGACGGAGCGGCAGGTGGTGCGCTTCGAAGGCCCGGAGGGAGCGTCGATCCGGATCGGCGCCGCGCGCGAGCCCATCGCCGTTCCCTTCCGGCGCAAGTTCAACGTTCGGAAGAGTCCGCCCCACGGTCGGCCAGGTGATCGTCGCTGTCGTTTTCTTGCCGATCGTGTTGCTGCTGATCATCTGCACCGATGATGATGACTGTGAAGAAATCGAATTCGGACCGAAGTACCCACAATACGTACCTGAGAGCCGCGTTCGCCCCGACAGCAACTTGCCGATGGAAGCGAGATAGGCGGCGCGGCGGCGCCGGCGCGGCGGCGGTTGCGTTTCGCGCGCGGTTGTGATTTCATTCCTTAGTCATTCACCATCGGAACGCAGTCGGAGAAACGCAACTTGGGAAAGACCGCGGGAAAGTTCGGCGTCAACGATCCTTGCTGGTGCGGGAGCGGTAGGAAGTACAAGCGCTGCCATCTCTCCTCGGACCAAGTCGGCACTGCCGCCATCGGCGCCCCTCGCGCCGCCCAAGCGACGATCGAGCGCCGCGCCCCCATCCGCCCCGGCATCGTGTCGCCGCGCCGCGCGGTTCCGGAAGGCATCGCGCGCCCCGAATACGCCGACACGGGACGCCCCGAAGAGTCGCAGGAGTTCTGCTACGTTCGGAGCCGGGAAGAGATCGCGCGGCTCCGGCGCGCTTGCCGCGCCGCCCGCGAGGTCCTCGAGTTGACGAAGCGCGAAGTCGCCGCCGGCGTCCGCACGGACGCGCTCGATGCGATCGCGCACGAAGCGTGCATCGCGCGCGGCGGCTATCCGAGCCCCCTCAACTACATGGGATATCCGAAGTCGATCTGTACGTCGGTAAACGAAGTGATCTGCCACGGCATACCCGACTCGCGCCCGCTCGAGGATGGCGACATCGTGAACATCGATGTGACCGTCTATCTCGACGGCATGCACGGCGATGTCTCGGAGACGGTGCTCGTCGGCAACGTCGCGCCCGAACACCGGAAGCTGGTCGACGTCACGCGCGAGTGTCTCGCGCTCGGGATCTCTCGAGTGCGCCCCGGCGCGCCGCTCTCGGACATAGGCGGCGCGATCGAGCGCCACGCCACGAGCTTCGGATTCAGCGTGGTCCGCGAATTCGTGGGCCACGGCATCGGCGAGCGCTTCCACATGGGCCCGCAAGTTCCGCACTACTTCGACCGCGAGATCACAACCAAGCTGCGGAGCGGCATGGTCTTCACGCTGGAGCCGATGATCAACGAAGGCACCTGGCGCCACGTGCTCTGGGACGATCGCTGGACCGCGGTGACCGCCGATCTCGGCCGCAGCGCGCAATTCGAGCACACGCTGGTCGTGACCGACGACGGCGTCGAGGTACTGACGTTGGCGGCAGCCAACGGCACAGACGCCGCGCAGTAGCCTCTAGCATCTGCCTCTGGCGTCAGCCTCTGGCATCGCGATCACGGCAATCGAAACAGGATCGTTCCCTGGCGCGTGGAGACCGTGAGTTGATGCTGCTCGCCGGCGTGGGTGAGCGCGAGCGCGAGGCTGGGCTACTCGCACACGAATTGCGTACACATCAACTCCTCGGGGGCGGGCGCGCTCCCGCACTCGGGATACGGCGGCGCGGGCGGCAGACCATCCAAGAACAGAAACTGCATGAGGAGGATCGTGTCGACGATGGTTACGTGCGAGTCACCGTCGAGGTCGCACGGCGGAATGCAGGCCAATTCCGCCTCGCCGAACAGGTATTCGAGGAGCAGGAACACGTCGGGCAAGGCGGCGGACCCATCCAGGTCCACGTCGCCGCGTACGTAGACCGGCGTTGGCAGGGCGGTCGCGTGGTAAAAGCTCCCCCCGCCCTCGCTGTGAAACGCCATCCCCCACTCGACCTTGGGCGGCCCCCCGCCGGTATTCTCTGCGTCCCAGACGTGCAGAGTACCTCCGTCGGAGTAGACAATTTCCAGGTCTCCATCGCCATCGATGTCGCCCAGCGCAACCCGATTGTAGTTCGAGTCGGCTTGGTCCGGCGACAACTCCTTGGGCCAACCTTCGAGTTCCTCCAGCTCATGGTTGAAGACGTGCATGTACCGCGTGCTCGTGCCCTCCGCCTTGGACTCGACGACGATTTCCATCAGCCCATCTCCGTCGAGGTCCCCTACCGCAGGGCCGCCCTTATAGCGCTCGTAGATCCCCTCCTCGCTCGCCGCGATCTCGACCTCGTAGGCGATGTTCTGTTCATAGATGTGGAGGCGCTTCGCCGGCACGATGAACTCGACCAGACCATCGCCATCCATGTCCGCGCAGACCGGCTTGTCCGTGGACCCCGGAGTATGCATGGTGGGGAGAGCCACGGATCCATCCGCGTGCCGCACGAAGAGCCATGAATTGTTATTGCACCCGAAGACTTCGCAAGAGAAGTCTCCGTCGGTGTCTACGATCCCAGCCTCGTGCATCCCCCCCCCGGGTGGAACCACGGGCCACCCTTCGCGGTAGCATCCATCGCCGTCGAGAACGAAGACGGGGCTCGAGATTGGGTAGCTGCCATTGTAGAGTCTCGTACCGATCACAACTTCGTCGCACCCGTCGAATTCGAGATCCCCCGCGGCGACCTTTCCCAGATAACAATCATCGACGTCGGGGTACTGAACGATCGAGTCGATGTCGAGGAGGACCGGCCAGCCTTCCACGGGGTCGCCCGAGCCATGGTATGCGTAGACCTTGGCCTCTACGCAAGTGACGGATTCTTCAGCGAAAACGACCTCCAGAGCGCCGTCGCCATCCAAGTCGGCGAGCGCGATGCTGTATCCATTGGGGTATTGGAATACAAACGGCCATCCCGGGAGCACAGACCCGGTGTTGTCGAGCACATAGATCGCGTCAGCACCGTGATCCCGCGCCAAGAACACTACCTCCGCGTCCCCATCGCCATCCACATCCCCGGCGAGGGGTTGACTCCAGCGATACACATTCAAATTGTTGACTGAGAACGGCCACCCGTCCATTGCCGTGCCGTCTTCGTGATAGACATGGAAAGTGTTTGATGTTCCGCAGAGGATCTCGGGCAGCCCGTCGCCATTCAAGTCGGCAAGCGTGGGAATCCGGAACATGTTTGGGTAGTCCAGTGCATTGGGCCAACCCGGGTGAGTTTCCACGGCCAAGCAAGGCGAAAGTCCGACCGCGATCCAGGCCGCCCCGGCGAACACGATCCTACGTAAGGCTCTAGCCGCGGTGCTCCTCATGGACATGTGGGCACCGGGCACTCCGGCAGAGTGTCTGCCGGGTCTTCGAACGGCTCCGGGCCGCAATCGACCGGGCCGGGAGCCGGAGGCGCTGGACCGCTCGCGTACTGATAATTGAGAACGTAAATCGCATCGAGCAAGTAGTTGAGGACTCCGTCATTGTCGGAATCCGCAGCATCTTGACAAGGAGGGGGGTCGCCGCCGTTGAAACCATAGTTGAGTATGAAGATTGCGTCGAGAAGTGCATTGAAGAGCCCGCTCCCATCCGCGTCTCCGCGGAAGAACGTGATCAGGTACTCATCGGCCCCGCGGTCCCGGTTCGAGCCCAACGCGGGTCGGAGATGATAATCGATGTCACGATCGCTCGAGAGAGACAACAGGCCAGGGTCCGAGCTGTTCCTTGCGACGGCGTCCACTTTGAGGTGTGCCTCCGTTGCAGATTCCACGCCGGGATCCGCGGCGCTGCACTCCGCGCCGAAGAGGTCTCCCTCGGCGGGCATGTGGTCCTGGAGGTGGGAGTAGACCCAGGCCGGGCTCGGGGGAGCGACGCCCGGCTCGATCCCCACGTACCACTCGGGGTTCGCCGCAGTCTCTGGGTCATTGAACTCCATGATGTTGCCGTTGCCCTCGTGGTAGGAGTACCCGAAGAGATCCCCGCCCCAAGGAAAGTAGATTCCTGCGCCGAGCCCGGTCGAATCATCGTCCAACAGGTTGCCGACGAAGGAGTTGTGGTGGAGCTGCGCGGGGTTCTGCGCGACGGCACCGGTATACGTGCCGAAGTAGGCGCCCGCGCCCTTCTCCTTGGCGCGATTGGCGGTGAACGCGTTTCCGAACACCACGATGTCGTCCGCCCATCCATCGACGGTCCTCAGAAACAGGTACAGGCCGCCGCCGACTTCGCTCGGCTCTGCAGTCGTCAACGGGTCGGGGTCTACATAGGCCGAAGTCGCGTCGAATACGGAGATGTCGTTCAAATGCACGACGTTGTTGGTGATCGACAGCAGGTCGAAGTGGTGAGGCTCGGTCGGGTCGATGCCGCCGCCCCCCGTCAATGTGTACAGCCCGCGAACGCAGATTCCGGCACCCTGGTAGGGAAACCTGCTCTCGCTGGGCGGCACTGTCTCGAACGCGGCATTTCCCTTGATCTCATTGAACTCGAGGACAAGTGTGCTCCCTTCGGTACTTCCACCGACGCTGCAATACACGCCGGCGCCTTGCTTACCGTCGTTGTCGTAGATCCGATTCCGGCAGATGTTGGCGGCGACGCTGCCCGACGGGAATCCGCAGATCTCGTCGAAGCTGTTCGTGATCGCGATTCCGCCGCCGCGAGCAGTAAGCGCCGGCCCGCCGGTCGGAGGGAAATCGCATGAGGTCACTTCCGTGTCCACCGCCGTCGACTCGAAACCATTCCCATGAATCCAATTCTTGTAGATCGTGACCGTGCTCCGATCCGCGTAGATCCCGCCGCCGCTTCGCGTCGCCCGATTAGAGTGGAAGTCGTTCATCGCGATCACCACATCATCCGAATCGAAGACGGCGATGCCTCCGCCGAGCAAGCAACCGGATGCTGCGTAGACTTCAACCTCGGGGGTGCTAGGCCCAAAACAAGCGATGTTGAATTCCTTTGCGAGGGCGGTGCGCCGAGCAAAAATCTCGACGTAGTCTCAGCGGTTGGCCGCTGTCGCGGTCCACGCATCCC
>JAKEFC010000276.1 GCA_022616235.1 Planctomycetota bacterium | reverse complement strand
CTCGCCGCCGCGCGCCGGCGCGCCGCCCAGCTCGAGCCCGCGGCGCGAGCGCGGACGCGCTTCCTGCTCGGCGACCTCACGCGCGTCCGGCTGCGCCGGCGCTTCCCGCTCGTGATCGCCCCCTTCAACGTCTTCATGCACCTCTACACGCGGAGCGAATTCCTGGCCGCGCTCGCGACCGCGCGCGCGCACCTCGCGCGGGGCGGGGACCTCGCCTTCGATGTGCGCATGCCCCAGCCCGCGGAGCTGGCGCGCGATCCCGAGCGCTGGTATCCGGCGCGGCCGTACGTGCACCCCGCGGACGGCAGGCGCTACTCCTATCGGGAGGCGTTTCGCTACGACCCCGTGACGCAGATCCAAACCATCAAGATGGAGTCCCGCGCGCTCGCTCCGCCGCGGCGCCGGCGGTCCGTGCTGCTCGCGCACCGCCAGTACTTTCCCGTGGAATTAGAGGCGCTTCTCGCCGCGGGCGGCTTCTCGATCGCCGCACGGTGCGGGGACTTCTTCGGGGCGCCGCTCACGGCGGAGAGCGAGTCGCAGATCTTGCTCGCGACTCCGGCGCGCCGCCGCCGCCGGAAAGCGACGGCGTACCCGGCAAACCAGAGCCCATCGGAAAGGAACGGTCGCGCGCGATGACCACGATCCTCCTCCTCACGATCTCGAACGTGTTCATGACCGCGGCGTGGTACGGCCACCTCAAGTTCAAGGAGACGGCGATATGGAAAGTGATCCTCGCGAGCTGGGGGATCGCGTTCGTCGAGTATTGCTTCCAGGTGCCCGCGAACCGCTGGGGCCACGGCCAGTTCACGGCTGCGCAATTGAAGACGATCCAAGAGGTGATCACGCTCGCAGTCTTCTGCGGCTTTTCGGTGCTCTATCTCCAGGAACCGCTGAAGTGGAACTACCTCGCGGGATTCGGGCTCATCTGCCTCGCCGTCTTCGTGATCTTCAAGGAGTGGTAGCTCGGCACGGCCGCCCTCGCGGCGCTGTTGACCGGCCGTGCCGGCTTCCCTAAGATCACGGCCTTTTCGCTCGCGGCGCGACCGTCTCGGGAGGGGAACTCACGGGGTAGTCGATCTTGCGTACTTGCGCGGCGTCCCGAGACTTCGAGTTCCTAGTCCCGAGTAGTTGCACGGAGAAAGATCCCCATGGCAGTCCCGAAGCGAAGGGTCTCCAAAGCCCGCAAACGAATCCGCCGCTCCCACCATGCCATGTCGGCGGCGCAGCTCACGAAGTGTCCGCGCTGCAGCTCGACGAAGCTTCCCCATACGATCTGCGAAGTGTGCGGCACTTATCGTGACCGCGCATTGATCCCCGTCGAAGAGGACTAGCCGGTGATCCGCATCGGCATCGACGCGATGGGGGGCGATCACGCCCCTCGCGTCGTCGTCGAAGGCGCCATCCTCGCGGCGCAGAAGTTCGACGACGTCCTGTTGAAGTTGGTCGGCCCCGAAGAACGCCTGCGCTCCCTCGTGCTCGAGTGCGGCGGCGATGCGTCGCGCCTGGAGTTCGCAGATGCGCCCGACGTCGTCGAAATGCACGAGAGCCCGGTCGAGGCCTTGCGCCAGAAGCCGCGCTCATCGATCCGCAAGCTCGCGAGCCTGCTCAAGGATGGACAATGCGTCGCGATATTTGGCGCGGGGAACACCGGCGCCATGGTCGCCGCGGCGACGATGTATCTCGGACTCCTCCCGGGGGTGAAGCGCGCGGGGATCGCCGTCGCGATCCCGGTCGGGCAGCCGCCCGTGATCCTCATCGACGTCGGCGCGAACGTGCAGTGCAAGCCGGCGCACCTCGTGCAGTACGGAATCATGGCCTCGGAGTTCGCGCGCCGCGTCTATGGCGTGGAGCGGCCCACGGTCGGCCTCCTGAACGTGGGCGAAGAGGAAGAAAAGGGGCACGCCCTCGCCAAGGACGCGCAGGAGTTGTTCCGTAGCGCGCCGATCTCGTTCGCGGGGAACGTCGAGGGGCGCGACATCTATCGCGGTACGACCAACGTCGTCGTCTGCGACGGTTTCGTCGGCAACGTCGTCCTCAAGGTGTCGGAAGGAATGTGGGAGCGCGTCACGGAGATGTTCAAGCACGAACTCGCCGGGCGCGGCGGCGGCGCCGGTGCGGGCGCAGGAGCGGGCGCGGGGAGCGGCGCGGCAGCGCTCGCGCAAGCGCTCGCGGGCTTGCGGGCGCGTTTCGACTACAACGAATACGGCGGGGCGCCGCTCCTCGGCGTGCACGGCACGGTGCTGATCGGGCACGGCCGCTCCGATGCGAAAGCCGTGGCGAGCGCGATCCGCTGGACGCGGGAGATGCATCGCGCGCAATTGAACCAGGCGATCGTGGAAGCGATCACCGCCATGCCGGTCGACGCGGGCGGCGGCGCGTAACTCGGAAGCGAAGCTCGACGGTGGGGCAAGATACGAAGCAAGCCGTGCTCTTTCCCGGGCAAGGCGCGCAGTTCGTGGGGATGTCGGCGCAGCTCGTCGAGCGCATCCCGGCGACGCGCGAATTGTTCGACGCCGGATCGCGGCTCGTGGGCGCCGACCTCTACGAGCTTTGCGCGCAGGGGCCGGAGAGCAAGCTGAACTCCACGGCGATTAGCCAACCCGCGATCTTCGTGGTGTCCCTCGCCGTCCTGCGCGCGATCGCCGTCGGCGGGGGCGGCGCGCGGCTCGCGGCCGCCGGCACGGCCGGACTCTCACTCGGCGAGTACACGGCGCTCGTCTTCGCGGGCGCGCTCGATTTCCAGGAGGCGCTCGAGATCGTGGTGCGGCGCGGCGCGTACATGCAAGAAGCCTGCGACGAGCGGCCCGGCGGCATGACGTCGGTAATCGGGCTGGATCTCGCCGCGATGCGCGAGGTCGTGGCCGCCGCGGCCGAGCACGGCACCGTCGCGATCGCGAACGTGAACGCGCCCGCGCAGATCGTTCTCTCCGGAGAAGCGCCGGCGCTCGAGCGCGCGGTCGCCATCGCCCGCGAGCGCGGCGCGCGACGCACGGTGCCGCTCAAGGTCGCGGGCGCCTATCACTCGCCGCTCATGGCCGGCGCGACGCGGAAGCTGGCGCCTTATCTCGAGCGGGCGAAGATTCGCGCGCCGCGAATACCCTTCTATCCCAACGTGACGGCCCGGCAGGAATCCGATCCGGCGCGCATTCGCCGGTGCCTGCTCGAGCAGATCGAGTCTCCCGTGCTGTGGGGCCCGACGCTGGAGGCGCTCCTAGGCGCCGGCGTGGGCGCTGCGCTCGAGCCGGGTCCTGGGCGCGTCGTGGCGGGACTCATGAAGCAGGTCAACGCGGACGTTCCCGTGACTTCGCTCTTGTCCGCGGAGTCGATCGAGTTGTTCTTGGCGGCGGCATAGGCGGGCCGGCGTTGCCGCAGTCCGGCGAGCGAGAAGGGGACGAAGAAAAGATGTACCAATTCGACGGCAAGCGCGTCGTCGTGACAGGCGGGTCGCGCGGCATCGGCGCCGCGATCGCACGCGAGTTTTCCGCGCGCGGCGCCCGCGTGGCGATCGTGGCGCGCGACGCGGAGCGCGCGCGAGCCGCAGCGGCGGCGCTCGGACCCAATGCTGCCGCGTTCGCGGCGCACGTGGCGGACGAGACCGCCGTCAACGACACCTTCGGCGCGATCGCCGAACGCTTCGGCGGCATCGATATCCTCGTCAACAACGCGGGGATCACGCGCGACAACCTCCTCATGCGCATGAAGGGGGAGGATTGGGATGAAGTGATGGCGACGAACCTGCGCGGGACCTTCCTGTGTGCGCGCGCCGCGCTGCGCCCGATGCTCAAGCAGCGCGCCGGACGCATCGTAAACGTCACGAGCGTGATCGGTCTCATAGGAAACGCGGGGCAAGGCAACTACGCCGCGTCGAAGGCGGGGATCATCGCCTTCACCAAGTCGCTCGCGAAAGAGGTCGCGTCGCGCGGGATCACGGCGAACGCGGTCGCCCCCGGCCTCATCGCCACCGAAATGACGAGCGCCATGTCGGGAGAGGCGCAAAAGAACGTGCTCGCCGGAATTCCGTTGGGGCGCTTCGGCGCGCCGGAGGATGTAGCGGCCGCGGTACTGTTCCTCGCCAGCGACGCAGCGGCGTACATTACGGGCGAAGTGCTCCGCGTCGACGGCGGACTCGCGATGTAACGGGAGCAGCTCCCGCGCGCGCCGCGTGCACGCCCCGCTACGCGGCCGCGGCGCCGAGTTTGCCGCCGGAAGACTGGGATACCCGGGGCGGCGGCGACCGAGTATAGTTTTTTCGCTCCAAAGGGCCTGGGAACCACATTCTGGTGCGCGGGTCCGCAAGAAATCCAGAATCGGGAGGGAACGCGTGAGTGCACAGATTCTCGAGCAGGTGATCGCGATCGTCAGCGAAAAGCTGGGTGTCGAGAAGGAGAAAGTGCGGCCGGAAACGTCATTCATTGGCGACCTCGGCGCCGATTCCCTCGATATGGTCGAACTGCTGATGAACCTGGAAGACAGCTTCAAGATGACCATCCCCGATGAGGACGCGGAAAAGATCAAGACGGTAGGGGATGCCGTCCAGTACATCCAAGAGCACCGCACGAGCTAGTCAGTCGTATCCCGCGATGAGCAAGCGGCGGGTCGTAGTCACCGGGATCGGCATCGTCTCTCCGATCGGAAACGATCGCCCATCGTTTTGGAACGGCATCGTCGAAGCCCGTTCGGGAGCCGGCCCGATCACGCTATTCGATGCGACCCAATTCAAGACCCATTTCGCGGCCGAGGTGAAGGACTTCAAACCGGAAGCGCGCATCGACCGCCGCCAACTCCGCACGCTCGAGCGCGTCTCGCAGTTCGCTTGCGCCGCCGCGAAGGAAGCGGTGGAGGACGCTGGGCTCGCAATCGGCGCCGATGAGAGTCCGCGGCGCTTCGGCGTGATCACCGGCTCCGGGATCGGCGGGCTGCAAGAGATCGAAGACAACTGCCAGGTGATGTTGGAGCGGGGTCCCGGGCGCATCTCTCCCTACATGATCCCCAAGATGATGGTGAATGCCGCTTCCGGCAACATCGCGATCGCGCACGGATTCCAGGGACCCAATCTCGCCACGGTGTCGGCGTGCGCTTCTTCCCAACACGCGCTCGGCATGGCGCTCGACCTCGTGGCGCGCAGCATCTGCGACGTCGTGCTCGCGGGGGGCACGGAGGCGGCGGTGACGCGCCTCGGCATCGGCGGCTTCAACGCGCTCAAGGCGCTCTCCACCCGCAACGACTCCCCGCAAACGGCGTCGCGTCCGTTCACGAAGAGCCGCGACGGCTTCGTGCTCGGAGAAGGCGCCGCGATCTTCGTCTTCGAATCGGAGGAGCGCGCGCGCGCGCGAGGAGCGCGCGTGTATTGCCAGGTCCTCGGATTCGGAATGACCGACGACGCGAGCCACATCACGGCGCCGCTGCCGAGCGGGGCCATGGCGGCAGCGGCGATGCGCGGAGCCATCGAGGATGCGGGAGTGAACGCCGCGGACATCGAATACGTGAACGCGCACGGTACTTCGACGCCGCTCAACGACGTGATGGAGACGCGCGCGATCCGCGAGGTGTTCGGAGCGCACGCCGATCGGTTGATGGTCAGCTCGACGAAGTCGCAGGTCGGCCATCTCCTCGGCGCCTCGGGTGCGGTGGAATTGGCGGCAGTGGCGCTCGGATTGCACCACGAAATCGTGCCGCCCACGATAAACTACGACGAGCCCGACCCGGAGTGCGACCTCGATTACGTGCCGAATCAGCCGCGCGAGCGCCGCATTCGCCTTGCGCTGTCGAATTCGTTCGGGTTCGGCGGGCACAACGCTTGTCTGTGCGTCGGACGGTACGAGGCGTGACCATGAATCGACGATTCCGAGTCCTGATCTCCGATCCGCTTCCCGCGGAGACGCGCGAGGTGCTCGTCGCAAGCGGCCGCATCGACGTGAGCGAGGAGCGGAGGAACTTCCTGCCGCTCTTACCCGAGATCGATGGGTGGATCGTTCGCTCGGAGACGAAGATTGGAGCGGACTACCTGTCCAAGGCGACGAAGCTGCGCTGCGTCTGCCGCGCGGGTGCCGGCGTGGACAACATCGATTTGGCCGCCGCAACTCGTCACGGCGTCGTCGTGATGAACACTCCCGATGCGAATTCGAACGCGGCGGCGGAGCACACGGTAGCGCTACTCCTCTCCCTCGCGCGCAGGATACCTTTCGCGCACATGTCGATGGCCTCAGGCAAGTGGGAACGCAGCGCCTTCGTCGGAGTGGAATTGGAAGGCAAGTACGCCGGCGTGGTCGGACTCGGAAAGATCGGACGCCTCACTGCGCGTAAGCTCGCGGGTCTCGGGATGAACGTAATCGGCGTCGATCCATTCGTGAGCGCGGAGAGCGCGAAGCAAATGCAAATCGAGCTGACGACCCTCGACCAGATGCTCCCGGAGGTCGACTTCATGACGCTGCACGTTCCGCTCGCGGAAGCGACGCGCGGCTTGATCGGGATGTCGCAGTTTTCCCGCTGCCGGCGGGGGCTCCGACTCGTGAATTGCAGCCGCGGGGGCGTGGTCGACGAGGCGGCGCTCGTGGCGGCGATCGAGAGCGGCCACATCGCGGGGGCCGCGCTCGATGTCTTCGCGACCGAGCCCTTGCCGGCGGATTCGCCGCTCCGAAATCACCCGGCGATCGTCGTGACGCCGCATCTGGGAGCTTCCACGACGGAAGCGCAGGATCTCGTGGGGCGCTTGAGCGCGCTGCAAGTGCGCGACTTCCTGATCGAGGGCAAGACGGCGAACGCAGTGAATCGAATCGGCCAGGAGAAGTGAGCGGGAGGCAAGGATGAACCCCCTTCGCGCTGCCGCACCTGCGGGGGGCCCGGCGCAACCGGCAAGCAAGATCCTCGATCCCTCGGAGTTGGCGCGGGATCGGGAGTTGGTGGCGCGCATCCTCGCGGGGGAAGAACGCGCGTTCGAGGAGCTGCTCGCAACCTATGGCGCGCGACTGCTCGCCGTCGCGGCGCGATTCTGCCGCGAGGAGCACGACGCGCAAGACGTCGTGCAAGACGCGATGCTCTCGGCGTTCAAGGGGCTGGGTTCCTACACGGGGGATGCGAGGCTCTATACCTGGCTGCACCGCATCGTCGTGAACGCCGCGCTCATGCGGCTGCGCGCGCGGCGCCGGCGGCCCGAGCAGTCGATCGAGGAATTGCTGCCGACTTTTACCGCGGCCGGGCACCACCGGGAGCCGCCGCGCCGCTGGGACGAGCCGGCGTCCGCGAAACTGGAAAGGTCCGAAACCAGGAAGCAGATCCGGCATCTGATCGAGCAGCTTCCCGAGCCGTTTCGCGTCGTCGTGCTGCTCAGGGACATCGAAGAATTGGATACCGCCGAAACGGCGCAAGTGCTCGACATCACGGAACAAGCGGTGAAGACCCGGCTCCATCGCGCGCGGCAAGCGCTGCGTACGCTCCTCGAACGACACCTGACAGGCTCCGAGCCGTGAATTGCAAGGACTTGCGAGACAAACTCTATCGCTATTTCGAGGGGCTCCTTCCGAATGCGGAAGAAGAAGCCATCGACCGCCACGCCGAGGCTTGCCCCGAGTGTGCTGGCCTCCTGAAGCAGTGGTCGGAAACGACCTGCCGCGACTTGCTCGATTTCATCGATGACTATGTCGACGGCACGCTCGCCGAGTCCGTGCGCACCGTGTTCGAGCGCCACCTGGCGATCTGCACGCAATGCGTGGACTATCTCGACGGCTATCGCAAGGCGATCGACGGCGCCCGCGCACTTGGCAAGGCCGAGCGCGCTGCGCCGCCCGCTTCCATGCCGCCCGAACTGATCGCGGCGATCCTCGCCGCGCGCAAGGAAAAGCGAAGTTAGTGATGGGGTAGGGGCCCGGCAGATCGCGCGCCCGCCGCCCGCCTGCCGCCGATGCGGCTTCCGGCGCGCCCGCGTAGATTTTCCGGCTGCGAGGCGTGAATATTGTAGGCTTCCAAGAGTATCACTTGGTGCCGCCCCCTTGCCGGCGCTCGGTACGCGGAGCGGGCGAATCGTTGGAGAGGCGGGATCTCATGTCGGCAGGCACGCGGCGAATCGCGGTTCCTCTACTCCTGGCCGTGTTCGTGGCGGGCGCTCTTCTCTCGGGATGCCGCTACCATCGCCGGCACCACCCCTACGTCGTCGACGGCTATTCGGATTTCTACTACGAGGCCAGCCTCCACAACGACACCGACGTCGAGCTGTACTCCTGGGACTTCGCATTCGACCGCGCCATCGTGGAGTTCGAAGCGTTCAATTTCGACGGGGAATTCCTGATCGAGATCTTCGACGATCACGACGTCCTCGTGTACCAGAGGTTGTTCTTCGGCGATGGCGGCGACTACGAATTCGAGCGCGACGAGACGGACGACGGCGATGAGGGGGACTGGCACGTTCGCGTCACTACCACGAACGTCGACGGCTTCATCCGCTTCGCGGTGTTCTAAGCGCGGTCATGGCGAGTCGGCTTCGGCGCCCTTGCCGCAGCACTTCTTGAATTTCTTGCCGCTGCCGCAGGAGCAGGGGTCGTTGCGCCCGACCTTCGGCGCCTCGCGGCGCACCTGCGGCCCGCCGCGGACCTTTCCATCGTAGAAATACCAGACGCCATCCTTCTTGCGGAACTCCGCAAGCTCGTGGTGCTGCACTTCCTCGCCCTTCTGGCGGTAGCGCGCGACGAACTCGACCGTGCCGTGCGAATCTTCCGCGTTGCCCTCTCCGGTGGCCAAGACTTGCAGTCCCAGCCACTCGGCACCATAGGACCACTCCTTGGTTTCGCGCTCGTCGTGGCCCGCGCGGCGCGAAGGGTGGAGCGTATTCGTGAGATACTCGATCTTGTGCATTGCGTACGCGGAGTAGCGCGAGCGCATGAGCGCCTCGGCCGTCGGTGCCGCGCGCCGCCCATCGTGCAAGGCGCCGCAGCACTGCGCATAACCGAGCAAGCTTCCGCAGGGACATGAGTCCATGATGGCGCGAAACCCTCCTTCCTTCCGCGGCGAGACGTTCCAGAGTTCGTATCGTAGCGGCTCCGCACGAGCGAAAGAATGCCGCCTGCATCACGCCGCACGCGCTGCGGTTCAGCGCTTGCCGCCTGCCGCATTCTCCGGCGCGGCGTCCAGCCGCACGCGATAGATGATGAGGCGCGGACCTTCCGCGGGCAGGTCGATCGCGACGCGTTCGAAGCGGCGGGGATCGCGCTCCACCCACTCCTCTTCCGGCAGGCGCGAGCGGCGCGACGATGGCAGGTAGAGCGCGAGGTAGTCGACGCGCGCGAGCGCCACGCGCTCGAGCCATCGGACGCGATCGGGCCGAGCCCGCTCGATCGCAAGCTCGACCGAGGCTGCGCTCGCCGCGAGGTCGCTCCCGCGCTCCTGCTCGTGGGGGAGGCGGCGCACTTCGGCGCCGTCGAGCGGCACGGTGAACACGTCGTGCCGGCGCGCTCCGCCGCGGAGCGGATAGGGGAGATTCGCCCCGGCATACGCGATGCGGCTCCGATCCGGGAATCCGCGCACCGCGGCCCACGCGGCGGCGTAGCCTCGAAAGCGGAGGTCGCGCCCGTCGATCTCGCGCGGGTGCGTCTCGCGCCAGGCCTGTGCGCCGGCCACGCCTAGAAGCGCGGCCGCGGCCGCGAGGGTGGCAATGGTTCTGCGCCCGCGCGCTCCGAGCTTGGCCGCGCGCCAGCCGGCTGCCGTCCCCGCGGCGACGAGCGCACACGCCGCTAGGGAGACGTTCGCCGCAGCGGGAGCGGGACTCATGGCGCGAAACTCCCCGGCGAGACGCAAGATCGCCTCGAGCGCGAATGCGGCGGCGATGGCAAGGAACACTCCCGGGCGCGCGCGCTCAAGCGCGGGGATCGCGACGAGCGCCAGCACGGCGAGCGCCCAGCACGGAAAGAGGAAGCGCATGTTCGCGTTGTAGGGCACGACGAAGAAGTGGAGCGCGAAGAGGAGCAGCGCCGGCGCCGCGAATCGGGACGGCGAGAGCTTCCCGAACGTGAGAAATGGCAGCACCGCGCCTGTGGCTGCCGCCGCGATCCCCGTATAACCCCACGCCGAGGTGAGGAACTGCAGGGCGGTGTGGACTCCCGCAATGTGATAGCGGCTCGCCGAGAGGGCGCCGGAGTCGAAGAGACCGTCGAAGAGCGTGCGGCCCCCCAGCTCGATCTCCAGAGGATAGAGCGGATTCCCCGTCCACAACCAGTTCCGCACGTACGGATACGCTCCCGTGACCGCGAGCGCGCCGAGAAAGCACGCGATGCCGCGGAGCCAATCGCGATTCGGCCGCGCGCAAAGGAAGGGGACGAGGCCGAGCAGATAGACCGGGCCCGTGAAGCGGCTCGCGGCGACGAGCCCCGCGAGCGCACCGGCGAAGATCGCATCGCGCGGCGCACGGGAGCGGCGCCAGCGAAGGAGCCGGTGGAGCGCGCCGAGGAAGTACGCCGCGGCCGCGACATCCACCATGGAGCCGGTGCCTTGCACCAGCAATTCGGGAAGGAAAAGGTACATGGCGGCGGCGGCGATGCCGCGTGCGCGCGCGGCGGGCGCGGCGTCCGCCGTTTCCCCGCGCGCGAGCGCCGCCACGAGCGCCGCGCCCGCGAGCAGGAAGGGAAGCTGCCCGATGCGTGCAAGCCCGTCGAATCCGAGGGGGAGCATGAGCCCGAAAAAGAACTCTTCCACCGCCGCGGGCGTGTAGGTGGGCGCGATGTCGCCGAAGATCGTGCTCACGGCTTCGAGGCGACCCGCATCGAGCCAGCGTGCGGGGAGCATCAAGTGATAGGTCAACGAGTCGTAGGGGTCCGGGAGCGCAGCGATCCGGTAGAGGGCGAGACCCGCGGCGAGGAAGAGCGCCGCGCCCACGGCGGACCAAGCGATGGCGCGGACATCGCCGCCCTTGTCCGCGGCAGCCGCTCCATCGAGTACGGAGCGCGGCGAAACGACGGTGTGCATCCTGCGCTCGATCAGGAGGATCGCGGCGAGCAGCATGTAGTGGAGGAGCGAGACCCCGAGCCAGCCGAGCGCACCGGCGACCCCCAGGAGGAGCACCTCGCAGTGCCAGATGACGCAGGCGGCGAGGAAGGCATCGCGTGCACGCTCCGCCGGCGAGCGCGCGCCAAACCAATTCCCCGCGAGGCGCCACGCCGCGTACGCAAGCGGCGCATGGATGGCGGCGACCGCCGCGATGGAGGCGGCGCCGGCCAGCGCGTGCGCGACGAATTCACCGTTCAAGGTTGTCCTCCGCCCGCCGCAGGATCGGGCATGGACCGGGGGGTTTCAATCCAGCATTTCGCGCGGTAGGGGAATCATAGATCGCAATTCTCTTCTGCGGCGCTTCGCCGCAATCCCCGCCCGCGCTGCGCGCGGTGGGGAAACATCGGTAAGCGCCCTGAGCTTCACGCATGGAGTGCGGCGGCTTGACGCCGCCTTCTCGTTACGAGGCGCTGCCTCGTAACGGGAGCGTGTGAGGCGCTCCGTCCGCAGGTTAGGCAAGGTCGTGTCGAGCCGCCGCACTCCATGATCGCGCGTCGCGCGGTGAGGAAATGGAGCACCGCGTGGCTTCTTCGCGCGGTGGGAGCGCGTAGCCCGCGGAGCACCATTGGACGGGGGAACAAATTGTCTGGCTGGGCAAATTCCGTGCATTGCTAGAGCGGCGATGAACAAGCAATCCTAG
>JAKEFC010000275.1 GCA_022616235.1 Planctomycetota bacterium | reverse complement strand
TGCGGCGCGGCGGCGGCCGATGTCGATGGCGATGGCCGCGACGACCTCCTCGTCACTTGCATCGGGCCCGACCGCCTGCTCATGAATCGCGGCGGCACCTTCGAGGACGCGAGCGCGGCATCCGGGATCCGCGCGGATGGCTGGACCACGAGCGCGGCGTTCGCGGACCTCGATTCCGACGGCGATCTCGACATCTACGTCGCGGGCTACCTCGATTTCGATTTCGCCGCTCCCCCGCGCCACGGCGAGCGATGGACCTGTCTCTGGAAAGGCGCCGCGGTCGCTTGCGGTCCGCGCGGCTTGCCTCCGCGCGCCGATGCCGCCTATCGAAATCGCGGCGACGGGACCTTCGAAGATGCAACGGAAACATGGGGGTTCGCCGCGGCCGCGCCGCGCTACGGACTCGCCGTGCTCGTCGCGGATCTCGCGGGAGATGCCGGTCCCGACGTCTACGTCGCCAACGACGCGGGACCGAATCATCTCTTCGTCCGGCGCGGAGAACGATTCGAAGAGCAAGGTCTCTTCGCCGGCTGCGCGTGCGACGCGGATGGCGTGGAGCAGGCGAGCATGGGAGTCGATGCGGCGGACCTCGATGGGAACGGCAGCCTCGACCTCGTGGTGACGAATTTCGAGCAGGAGAAGAACAACGTCTTTCTCAACGACGGCCGCGGCCGCTTCTTCGACCGCGCCGATCACACCGGCATCGGTGCGGCGAGCTTCATGGCGCTCTCCTGGGGCGTCGGCATTCACGACTTCGACTGCGATGGCGTGCTGGACATCTACGTCGTGAATGGTCACGTGTACCCGCAGGCGGCGGCGCTGGTCCCGCCGCGCTACGCGCAGCGCGATCATTTCTTTCGCGGGGAGGCACCGGCCGGTGCCGCTCCCGCGGCGGGTTCGCCGCGCTTTCGGGAGTGCGGCGCGGAGGTCGGCCTCTCCCGCGCCCACGTGGGGCGCGGAGCCGCCTTCGGCGACTTGGACAACGACGGCGACGTCGATGTCGTCGTCTGCCACTTGAACGGCGTGCCGAGCATCTACGAAAACCGCTCCCCATCCGCGGCCAAACGCCTTACCCTCACGCTTCGCCAACAAGGCAAGAATCCGCAAGCGATCGGAGCGCGCGTCGAAGTCCACGCCGGCGCGATCCGGCGGGTCGTCGAGGTGCGCCGTCAGGGATCTTTTCAATCTTCGAGCGATCCCAGGATTCATATCGGGCTCCGCGCCGAGGCGCCGGCCGGCGAGGTTCGCGTGCGCTGGCCGGATGGCTCGCGCGAGCGATTCGCGATCGCCGCCGGCGGCGGCGCGATCGCCATCGAAAAGGGGCGCGGCGCCGCGATCGCGCCGTGAGCGCGGGGGCGCGCGCGCACGCGCCGGGCGCCAAGCGCCAGGCGAGAGCATGCCCGACCGGCATTACGTCGCGAGCGACATCGGGAGTCACACCATGAGATCGAATTGCCGGAAGAATCGTGCGCGCCGCGGGCTCTGCCCGCAGCCGCTCTTGCCGTTCGTGCTGTCCCTGCTCCTCGCGGCCGCCGGCGCCGCCTGGGCGCGCGCCGCCGACGAGCCGGCGCCGCCGGCGAAACCGGAATCCCCCGCGCCGCCACCATGGGACATCACGGCCGCCCACGGGCCGGTGGAAGAGTTGACGTTCGGCGTCACCGAAGGCACGTGGATGTCCCTCGATGTCGCTCCCGATGGGAGCGAGATCGCATTCGATCTCCTCGGAGACATCTTCGTCGTGCCGATCGCCGGCGGCGAGGCGCGCGCGATTTCGCGCGGCCCGGCGTACGACGTGCAGCCGCGCTACTCCCCGGACGGCGCGTGGATCAGCTTCACGAGCGATCGCGGCGGCGCCGACAACATTTGGGTGATGAAGCGCGACGGCACGGAAGCGCGCGCGGTAACCAGCGAGGACTTTCGCCTCCTGAACAACGCGGTGTGGACGCCGGATGGCGCGTTCCTCATCGCGCGCAAGCACTTCACGAGCAAACGCTCGCTCGGCGCGGGAGAGTTGTGGATCTATCCCGTGGCCGGCGGGAAGGGCCTGCCGCTCACGACTCGGAAGAACGATCAGCAGGACGCGGGCGAGCCGGCGATCTCGCCGGACGGGCGCTACGTGTACTGGTCCGAGGACGTCAGTCCCGGAGGCGAATTCCAATACAACCGCGATCCCAACGGAGTGATCTACGCGATTCGGCGCGTGGAGCGCGAGACTGGGCTCGTAGAGACGGTCGTGGCGGCGCCGGGCGGAGCAGTTCGGCCTACGGTCTCCCCCGATGGGAATTCCTTGGCCTTCGTGCGGCGCGTGCGCGGCCACAGCGCGCTCTTCATCCGCGACCTGGCGAGCGGCATCGAGACCGCCATCACGGATCGCTTGAGCCGCGACTCCCAAGAAACGTGGTCGATCTTCGGCGTGTATCCAAATTTCGCGTGGACCCCCGATGGCGAGAGCATCGTCTTTTGGGCGCGGGGGAAGCTCTACCGAGTCCATCTCGGCGACAAGCGGCTCGTGGAGATTCCTTTCTCCGCGACGGTGACGCACGGCATCACGGAAGCCCTCCGCTTCCGTCCCGAGCTTGGCGGCGATACCTTTCCGGTGCGCGTCGTTCGCTGGCCTGTCATCTCGCCCGACAAGACCCGCGTCGCGTTTCAGGCGCTAGGATCCATTTGGGTGCGCGATCTGCCCGATGGAACCGCGCGGCGCGTGACGAGCGGCGACCGCCTCGAGTTCGCTCCCTCGTTTTCCCCCGACGGGCGCAGCATCGTCTACGTGGTCTGGGATGACGTGGAAGGCGGGAGCATCTGGCGATGCGGCCTGAGCGGCGCGGAAAGCGCGCGGCTCACGCGCGATCCGGGCCACTACACGGAGCCCGCATTTTCGCCGGATGGAAAGTGGATCGTGTTTCGCCGCGGCGAGGGCGACACCTATCGGGGCGAAGCGTTCGTCGGCAAGCCCGGCATCTACATCCTGCCCGCGAACGGCGAAGGGGAAGCGCGCTGGCTCACCGCGGAAGGAACGCGCCCGCGATTCTCCACGGACGGAGAGCGCGTGTACGTTTCATCGCAAGAAGGCGAGCGCGGCGCCCTGGTGAGCGTGAACCTGCTCGGCAGCGACCGCCGCGTGCACGCCACCGCGCAATACGAGGGCGAATTCGCCCTCTCCCCCGACGGACGCCTGCTCGCGTTCACGCAGCTCTACCACGTCTACTTGCTGCCATTCCCAGAGACCGGCCGCCCAGTCGAGGTCGGCGCGGAGATGGACTCCTTGCCGGTACGCCGGGTATCGCTCGATGGCGGCGAATTCATCTCGTTCTCCGCGGATTCGAACTCGCTCTACTTCTCGCTCGGCTCCGACCTCTATCGCGCCGATGCCGCGCCGGAACTCGCCCGCGCGAAGGATGCCGACGCGCAGCCCGCGCGGATCGCGCTCGGCTTCGCCGCGAGCGCGGCGCTCCCCGAACAGCGCGTCGCATTCACGGGCGGCACGGCGATCACGATGAGCGGGAGCAAGGTGATTCGCGATGCGGTCGTCGTCGTGGAGAAGAACCGCATCGCCGCGGTCGGCGCGCGCGATGAAGTCGCCGTGCCGCAAGGCGCGCAAATCGTCGACATCCGCGGGAAGTACATCCTCCCCGGTTGGGTGGACGTACACGCGCACACGTTCTCCTCGAACCTCGACATGTCGCCGCGCCACAAGTGGGCGTTCCTCGCCCAGCTCGCGTTCGGGGTCACGACGACCCACGACCCATCGAACAATACGCGGCGGATCTTCGCGGAGTCGGAGCTTGCGCAAGCGGGGCGCATGATCGCGCCGCGCGTCTTCTCGACCGGCACGATCCTCTACGGAGCGGACACGGGCTTCAAAGCCGTCATCAACTCGAAGGAAGATGCACTGCGGCACTTGCGCAGACTGCGCGCGTACGGCGCGTTCAGCGTGAAGAGCTACAACCAGCCGCGCCGCAACCAACGCCAGCAGGTGCTCGCGGCCGCCCGCGAGCTGGGCATGATGGTCGTGCCGGAGGGCGGCTCGATGCTGCATCACAACGTCACGATGATCCTCGATGGGCACACCACGATCGAGCACGCGCTGCCGGTCGCGCCGGTGTACGAGGACGTGCTCACCATATTCTCTAAGAGCCGCACGGCCTACACGCCGACCCTAGTCGTCGCCTACGGCGGCTCCTTCGGCGAGAACTACTGGTACCAACAGTCGGAGGTTTGGAAGAACCAGCGGCTGCTCCGCTTCGTGCCGCGCTCCGTGATCGATCCGCGCGCGCGCCGGCGCACCATGATGCCGGAGGACGAGTATCACCACACGGCGAGCGCGGCAATGGCCGCGGAGATCGAGAAGCGCGGAGGCAACGTCCAAATCGGCGCGCACGGCCAACTCCCGGGGCTCGATGTCCATTGGGAAATGTGGATGCTCGCGCAAGGCGGGCTCACTCCGCACGAAGCGCTGCGCGCGGCGACGCTGAACGGCGCGGAGGCGCTCGGGCTCGATCACGCGATCGGTAGCATCGAAGCGGGCAAGCTCGCTGATCTGATCGTTCTCGATCAGGATCCATTGGCGGACATTCGCAATTCTCAAGCCGTGGCGTTGGTGATGGTGAATGGACGCCTGCGGGATGCGGCGACGCTCGACGAACTCTTGCCGGAGCGCCGCCCGCTGCCGCCCGGGCCGCGCCTCGATACGATACCGGTCGAGCCGTTTCACGCGCACGACTGCGCGGGCTGCTGCGGCGCCGCGACGGATTAGTCGGCGGCGGTCAGCTCCCCGACTTCGGCGGCTCGATGATGTCCAACCCCTTCGCACGCTCGGCGGCTTGAATTTCAGCGAGAGTCTTCGCCCCCGGAAGCGCCTCGAGCTGCCGTGTGACGTTCGTGCCTTGCTTCCACATCTCGCGGTTCTTGTCGATCCACTCCTTGTAAGGCTCCGGAATCTCCTCGTCCGGCCAAATCGCGTTGATGGGGCAAGCCTCTTGGCAGAGATCGCAATCGATGCACGTATCCGGATCGATGACCAACATCTGCTTCGCTTCGATGTGATAGAAGCAATCGACCGGACATACCGCTGCGCAGTCCGTGTAGCGGCAACCCACGCAGCGGGCGGTCACGACGTGCGGCATGCTCCCCAACCTCTCCTATGGTGCCAAGTTTCGACTTGAATCGCGAGCGATCGAAAATCGGGGTGAGAGGATTCGAACCTCCGGCTTCCAGCTCCCAAAGCTGGCGCTCTAGCCAAACTGAGCTACACCCCGACAATGAAACTAGCGAACGGCGCTCACCGCTCCTTTGTATAGAGGCATTCCGAGAGCGTCAAGGCGCCCCACTTCCGCCGCGCGGAGTATGCAGCATTGCGCCGCCGCACGCGTTAGCATGGAGCAGGGAGCGGTGGCGAAGGGTCCGCAGCGTCTTTTTTCGCATCGCCGCAAGCTCCGTCTGCGACCCGCAATGCCGGCACCGGGAGGCGTTGGTGACCGTCGATTCGAGCGAACATCTTGCCCGCGGGCGCCGCATCATCGCGCGCCGCGCAGCGTGCACTCTGGGAACGCGCGCCGCGACGTGGTGCGGCGTGAGTTCCCTCGCTTCCCTCTTGGCCGCGACGATCGCCTCGGAAGTGCGCGCCGCGGGGACCGGCTCCTTCGCGTGGCTGCCACGCGCGATCTATGCTTCCGCCGCGCTCGTCGCGCTCGCGGGCGGCGCCGGCGCGTGGCT
>JAKEFC010000002.1 GCA_022616235.1 Planctomycetota bacterium | reverse complement strand
TCAAGTTCCTCACCCACGCGCGCCCCGCGGAGTTGGAGCGCTTCCGCCGCGAAGCGCGCTTCACGGCCCGCTTGCACGCCCCTGCGATCGTGCAGGTCTACGAGCTTGGCGAACACGCCGCGCAGCCCTACATCGCGATGCAATACATAGACGGCGGCAGCCTCGCGGACGCGGGGCTCGACCGCACCGGGATCGTACGCGCGATCCGCACCGTGGCCGAAGCGCTCGCGCACGCGCATCAGCAGGGGATCGTGCATCGCGATATCAAGCCGGCGAACATCCTCGTCGACCGCGCCGGCGCCGCCTACGTCACCGATTTCGGCATCGCGCGCGAGCTGAATGCCGCCCGCGCCTCCACCATCAGCCAGGACGGCATGCTCGTCGGCACGCCGGCGCTCATGGCGCCCGAGCAAGCTCGCGGCGACGCGCGCGCCGTCGACGCGCGCACCGACGTCTATGCGCTCGGCGCGACGCTCTTCACGCTCCTCTGCGGGCGCTACCCCTTCGAGCGCGCGAGCCTCGTCGAGGTGCTCTACGCCGTGCTCCACGATCCCGCGCCCTTTCCGCGCTCCTTCGACCCGACCGTGCCGCGTGCGCTCGAAGCGATCGTGCTCAAGTGCCTCGAAAAGCAGCGCTCCCTCCGCTACGCATCGATGGTGGACCTCTGCACGGCGCTCGATGCCTTTCTCGCCGGAGGCGCGGTGGAGCAGGAGGGGCGCGCATGGTTCCGCAAGCTGGTCGGCGCCGCCCCGCCGCGCCCCTCGACCGAGTCGGACCCCGTGATCACCATCGGCATGGAGGCCGCGCAGGAGATCGCGGCCTGGGATGCGAACCTCTATCGCGTGTCCCGCAACATCGGCCGCCTGTTCGCGGCGCTCGATGCGATCGTCGCGCGCCTCGACGGCGTCCTCGCGCAGTTTCCCCACTATGCGTGGGCGCGCTTCTATCGAGGCCTCGCGCTCTTTCGCCGCGGCCGCCTCCAGGATGCGCTCGACGACATGGAGCTTTCGATCGACCGCCTCCCGGACTTGGCGAGCGCGCACTTCGAGCTAGGGCGCCTCTACCTCGCGCTCTTCTTGCGCGAGCAAAAGGCGGCGCACGGCCACATCACGCACGCAGGTCGCCGCCACCAAGTCGCCGGCGCGCGCGAGCGGCTGCGCCAAGCGGCGGTCGCATTCGGCGAGATGGAGCGCCTGAAGGCGGTCGCGCGCCCCTGGCACACGGACTACGCCGCCGCCGTGGTCGCGCTCGCGGACGAGGACTACGACGGCTGCGCCGGGATCTGCGATCGCATCCTCGAGAAAGACCCCGAGATCGAAGACGTCTGGAAGCTGCGCGGCGATGCGCAGCGCCTCGGCGGCCGCGACCCGTTCGCGAGCTACGACCGCGCGCTCGAGGTGCGCCGTAGCTACTTCGAGGCGTGGGCGGCGAAGGCCGAGGCGCACGCCGAGCGCGCCGATTTCGCCGCGGCGCGCGCCGCCCTCGCGCGCGCTCTCGAGATCCACGAGGACTCCGTCGATGCGCGGGCGCTCCTCGCGCGCACCTGCCTGCTCGACGGCCGCGCGAAAGGCGATCGTACGATCCTTCTCGAAGGCCTCGAGCACTCGCGGCGCGCCGCGGCCCTCGACCCGGAGGACTACGAGACCGCGGTCACCGCCGCGGAGATCGAGATCGCGCTCGGCCGCCTGGAAGGGGAGTTGGCGCGCTTCGAGGCCGCGCTCGCGACCCTCGCGCGCGCGAACGAGCTAACCGGCTGCATGAATCGAGTCGAGCTGCTCCGCGTCACCGCGATCCTCGAGCGAGCCGGCATCGCCGCGGCGCGCGGCGGCGATGCGCGCGCGGACTACGAGGCGGTCCTCGCCTACGAGATTTCGCGCCCCGCGAAGAACCCGGAGAACGAACCGTGGCGGGCGCTGCTCGCGCGCGCGCGCGAGGAGTGGACGCGGCTGCTACGAAAATAGAGATGCGCAGGGTAGGCACTTCGCGATCGCGTGGTAACATCTCCGTTCGTCGAAACGCGCGAGGCTCCGGAAACTGAACTGCGTATGCCTTCCGCGCAACTGCTGGAATTCCGGCAGCGACGACACATAACCTAGCTCTTCCCCTTTCAGTCTCCCCAGGGCTCGAGACCCTTCGGGGTTGTGGCGCGCGATGCTGGGGGCCGGACTCGATTCCGGCCTCGCAGCATCGCGGTTTTTTCATGCGCGCCTCGCCTCGGCGTTTTCGGCGCATTTAGCATTCAGCGCATCCTTCCCCACACCACGAAATGCCGGTCGCTCACCGCTTCGATCTCGAAGTGCCCGAGCGCGCAGGCGGCGAGCTGCGCCCGCACTTCCTCCGGCTCGTAGGCGGCGAGGAGCGAGTGATAGAAATCGCGCCGGAGGATCGGCGGCGCGCCTTCCGTGTGCGCCTCGACGAGCGCGTGCGCCGCGGCGAAGGTCGCCGGCCGCATGAGATCCATGATCAGGACCGGCGCGCCCGGCGCGGCGAAATCACAAAGCGCCCGCCAGAGCACCTGCGGATCCGCGAGATGGTGGAGGAGCGAATTCGACGTGATCCCGTCGTAGCGCGCTTCCGGCGCGCGCGCGCCGGGGAGATAACCGTGGACGAGCCGCACGCGCCCCGCGAGCCCTTGCTCTTCGATTCGCTTCGCGCCGTATCTCAGCATCGCCTCGGAGCCATCGATGCCGTCGATCCGGAGCGCGGGAAACGCCTGCGCGAAGCGCGCGACGACGTCGGCGGGACCGCACCCCAAGTCGAGATAGGTGCCGGCGGGCTCCACCCCGGGAAAGCGTTCCCGGAAATAGCGGACGAAGTTGTCGTGGGGTTCCGCGAAGTCGGCCTCGGCGTACGCGCGCGCCTGGGCGTCGTCATCCATCAACTCCGGCTCCGGCGCGCGCTTCATTGCGTGCGCGCCGCCGCCGCCGCGGACGCCGCCGCGACCGCGGCAGGCGCCGCGCGCACCTGGGCCTGGACCGCGCGCCGCCACTCTTCGTAGAGCCGCCCCTCGCATTCGCGGATCGGCCCCACACGCGCGCGCCACGCTTCCCCCCAAGCCGCCGCGAGCATCGATTCCATCTCGCGCAGGTGCCCATCTTCCTCGCTGATGATCGAGCGCACGGTCGCTGCGCTTCCCGCCTGATCGAGCGCGTCTTGGTAGAGCGGGTAGAGGCGCGCCGCGCGCTCCTCGATCGCCCAGGTGACGAGGAGATAGGCGAGCCGCCGCAGTTCCCAGTCGCGCGCGCCGTACTCGCGCTTGAGATGCCGGCAGACGGCGAGGTCGAGGCGGTCGAGATACGCGCGGCTCTCGCGCGGCGCGAGCAGCGCTTCCGCGCCGTAGTTGGGACACGGGTGCGTGGAGACGCGCGCGATCTGACGCTTCAGGTGGAACGCGTGCCGGAACTCCTCCGCCGCGTGCTTCAGCACCTCCTGGGTCACCGCGGTCGGATGCTCGAAGCGCGCGATCTTCCGCGCCCCGCAGTTCTCCATGAGGGAGAGCGTGTTCAGCCAGCGCGCGTGCAGCTCCGGCGAGGCGAGGATCGCGACGAGGAGCGCGCGAAGATCTCGAGTGCCCGATTCGGCGGCCGCTTGCCGCTCCTCCCCGTGCGCGATCATCTTCCGCTCCTCTACACCCGCTCGAGCGATTCCTCGATCACATCGTAGATCCTATGGAGTTCTGCTTCCGTGACGCAATAGGGGGGGAGCGTGTAGGCGACGTTCCCGAGCGGCCGGAGGAGGATCCCGCGCTCCAAGTAGAAGCGTGCGAGCCGCGGGCCGATTTCGGCGAAGTACGACTCGTCGCCGGCTGCATGCAGCTCCAGCTCGAGCGCGAGCGCCGTGCCCAGGCTTCGCGCCTCCCGCACGCGCGCGTGCCCGCGCGCGCGCCTGGCGAACTCGGCGTGTGAGCGCGCGATCATCGCGATTCGCTCGCGGCACTCCGCGGCGAGGAGGAGGTCCAAGCTCGCGAGCGCGGCCGCGCACGCGATCGGATTCCCGCTGTAGGAGTGGCCGTGGAGGAACGCGCGCCGCCGGTCCTCGGACAGGAACGCCTCGAAGATCTCGTTCGTGCAGGAGGTCGCGCCGAGCGCCATCGCCCCGCCCGTGAGCCCCTTCGACATGCAGACGATGTCGGGAGCCTCGCGCAGGTGATCCGCGGCGAAGAGCTTCCCCGTGCGGCCGAATCCCGTCAATACTTCGTCCGCGATCGCGAGCGCGCCGTGGCGGCGCGCGAGCGCGATCAGCTCGTCGAGCGCCGCGGCCGGATAGGTGCGAAAGCCCGCCGCGCCCTGGAGGAGCGGCTCGAAAATGAACGCCGCGACGCCGCCCTTCGCGAGTTCGCGCTCCAGATCCGCGCGCGCCTGGCCGAGCCGCGCGCCGGAGGGCAGTTCGATGAACGCGGTCTCGAAGAGGAGATCTTCGAAGGGGCGCGCGAACGCGCCGCGATCGCTCACGGACATCGCGCCGAAGGTGTCGCCGTGATAGGCGCCGCGGAGCGCGACGAAGCGGCGGCGCGCTTCGCCGCGTGCCTCGCCGCGCGCGTCGCCGCGCTGCGCCCAATACTGGAGCGCCATCTTGAGCGCCGTCTCTACCGCGGTCGAGCCGTCGTCGGAGTAGAAGATCCGCGCTTGGTTCTTCGGCAGGATCGCGAGCAGCCGTTCCGCAAGCTCGATCGCAGGGGCGTGCGTGCATCCCGCGAAGATGACGTGCTCGAGCGCGGCTGCCTGCGCGGCGATCCGCGCCGCGATCGCCGGGTGCGCGTGGCCGTGCAGGTTCGTCCACCAAGAGGAGATCCCGTCGAGATAGCGGCGCCCATCCTCCGCGATGAGATACGCGCCCTCGCCGCGCGCGATCACGAGCGGCGGATCCGCGGTGTGCATCTGCGTGTAGGGGTGCCAGATCGCGCGCCGGTCGCGCGCCGCCCAAGCCTTCACAGGCCGCGAAACCTCTCCGCCTGGCGGCGCACGAATTCCTGGTCGATGCGCGCCGCTTCGTCGATGCGCCCGAGCGCGCGCACGCCGGCGCCCTCCAAGATCACGGACTCCGTTGCCGGGTTTTCGGCGCCGACGAAGATTATTCCAGTCACCGCGAGGTCGCGGCGCGCGAGCGCCTCCAGCGTGAGGAGCGTGTGGTTGATGCTCCCCAGGTAATGGCGAGAGACGACCACCGTCTCGGCGCCGAAGGGGCGGATCAGGTCGGCGACCCGCTCCTTGGCGTTCAGCGGCACGAGGAGCCCGCCCGCGCCTTCGATGATGAGCGGGCGCGGCGTCGCCGGCGGCGCGAGCGCGCCGACACGGATCTCGACCCCGTCGATGCGCGCAGCAGCGTGCGGGCTCATCGCGCGCGAGAGGCGCCACGCTTCCGGGTGGCAGCGGCTCGTCCGGTTCGTGAGGAGGTCGCGGACGCGCATCGTGTCCGTGCGCTCGAGGTTTCCCGCCTGCACCGGCTTCCAGTAGTCCGCTTCCAGCGCCTCCGCGAGGATCGCGGCGGCGACCGTCTTCCCGATGCCGGTGCCGATCCCCGTGACGAAGATTCGTCTCACGACCGCGCCTCCACGATGCGAAAGAAGCGGTCGATCTCCTCCTCGGTGTTGAACGCGTGCAGGCAGACGCGCAGCCTTTCCGTGCCGCGGCGCACGGTCGGGCTCAGGATCGGGCGCGCATCGATCCCGCCCGCGAGGAGCGCCTCCGCGAGCGCGCGCGCCTGGTCGTTCCCGGTCACGATGAGGGCCTGGATCGGAGCCTCGCCGCCCCGGAAACGGCGCGGATCGCAGCGCTCGCGGCGGCGGTGGAAGTACGCGATCAACTCGCGGAGGCGCGCGCGCTCACGCTCCAGCTCGGGGAACACCCGGTAGCTCGCGGCGATCGCGCGGATGCTCTCCGGCGGAAGCGCCGTCGTGTAGATGAAGGAGTGCGCGAAGTTGATCAAGTATTCGCGGAGCGCCGCCGAACCGAGCACGATCGCCCCGTGCGCGCCGAGCGCCTTCCCGAACGTGTGCAGGCGCGCGAAGAGGGCGGCGTCGCCGGCGATTCCTGCTTCATCGACGACTCCGCGACCCGCGGCGCCAAAGATCCCCGTCGCGTGCGCCTCGTCCACGACGAGGCGCGCTCCGTGCGCGCCGCAAAGGCCGGCCAGCTCGCGGAGCGGCGCGACGTCGCCATCCATCGAATACACCGACTCGACTGCGACGAACACGTGCGCGGCGGGCGGCGGTCGTCGCAGCGATTCGCCGTCGCCTTCGCCGCGGCGCACCGCCGCGAGGCGCTCTTCCAAGTGGCGGAGGTCGTTGTGGCGAAAAGGTAGGGACGCCGCGTGCCCGAGCCGGATCCCATCGCGGATCGAGGCGTGCACCCACTCGTCGTAGAGGACGAGGTCGCCATCCGCGGGAACGGCGCCGAAGATGCCGAGATTCGCATCGTAGCCGGAGTTGAAGACGAGCCCGGCCGGCGCTCCGTGAAACGCGGAGATCGCGCGCTCGAGATCCTCGGTCGCGGCGCAATTTCCCGTGAGGAGCCGCGAGCCCGTCGAGCCGTGCGCGCCGCCCGCCGCGGGGGCCGCGGCCGCGAGCGCATCGTCCAAGAGGCCGCGGCGAACGATGCCGAGGTAGTCGTTCGACGAGAAATCAGCGGCGGCCGCACCGTTATTCTCCGTGCGAAGTCGCCGGAGCGCTCCGCGCTCCGCGCGCTCGCCGAGCCGCTCATCGAGAAAAGCATCGCTCATGCCGCGAGCATCCTTCGCCCTCGAGCTCGCGCCGCCGGCCCCGCCGCCGCCGCGTGCTGCAACCACGCATGTTATCAGATCCTGGAAATCGGCGCATAGGAGCGGCGCCGTGCGAGCCGATACAAGGCAGGGGCGGAACCGCGGAAGCGGGCCCTACGTACGCTTTCCGCCCCGCACGATGCTGGAATGGTCCGAAACGCTGGGTCCGCATGGCATTCGATACTTGGAGGTTCCCGTGGGATTCGTTCGCACCGCTGCCATCCTTCTCGTCCCCTGCGTGATCGCCTTCGCCGCGAGCGGGTGCGTGAGCCCGTCCGGCCAACAGCGCGCGCAGGTCACGACGACGGAAATGGGCGCCTATAGCACCCAAGCCGCAACGCTTCACAAGCTCGTCGATCAAACCGTGGAATCCTTGAACAAGATCGTCTCCGAGCGCGCGACGAACCCGCGGGCTCACTACGACGCGTTCTCGAAATCGCTCGTGGCGATGGAGCAGCAAATGGGGCGCACCGCGTCCAGCGCGAAGCGCATGAACGCGAAGGGCGACGCCTACTTCCAAACTTGGGATCTCGAGCTGGGCACCATCACCAACCTCGAGATCCGGAAGCGCAGCGAAGCGCGCCGCTCCGAGGTGATGGCAGCCTACGCGAAGGTGGATGTCGCGCAGCAGGCGCAGAAGGACACTTTCGACAAGTTCGTCGCGAACCTGCGCGACCTGCACAAGTGCTTGCGCACCGACTTGACCCCGCTCGGCATCAGCGCGGTCACGGACCTCATCGAGAAGGCCGGCGTCGAAGCGAAGCACGTGAAGGCGAAGATCGACACCGCGGTGAAGGAAGTCGAAGCGATGCGGGCCTCCTTGAACGTGCCCGCTCCGCAGCCGACGCCTGCGAACCAGACCAAGAACACGGAGACTAATTCCAAGTAGTTGCCAGGATAGCTTCCGCTCTATCCCTGCATATTCATCCCTCGTGCCGAGGCTTCCACCTCGGCACGAGTATTTTTTTCCCGCCGCTCCGCATATGGCTCGCGGGGCACGAGGCCGAGCAGTTCGAACATCGCGCGGTCGTCCGGGAAATCCGGATTCGTAGTCGTGAGGAGCCGTTCCCCGGAGAAGATCGAGCCCGCGCCGGCGAGGAAGCAGAGCGCCTGCTCGCTAACACTTAGGCGCGTCCGTCCAGCGGAAAGGCGTACTACCGCAGTGGGGATCGCGATCCGCACCGTCGCGATCATGCGGATGAGGTCCCATGCGGGGACGGGAGGCTGCTCGCCGAGCGGCGTGCCCGCGACCGGCACGAGCGCGTTGATCGGGATCGATTCCGGCGGCGGATCCAACTCCGCGAGCAATTGCACCATCCGCAGGCGATCGTCGATGGATTCCCCCATGCCGATGATGCCGCCGCAGCAGACGGTAATACCCGCGTCGCGGACGTTCTGAAGGGTCTGCAAACGATCTTCGATCGTGCGCGTCGAAATGATCTCTCCGTAATACTCCGGCGACGTATCGACGTTGTGGTTGTAGGCGTAGAGTCCGGCTTCGGCGAGGCGCCTGGCCTGCGCGACGGTCAGCATGCCGAGCGTCGCGCAGGTTTCCATCCCGAGCATGCGCACCGCGCGCACCATCTCGATCACCTGCTCGAATTCGCGGTTGTCGCGAACCTGCCGCCACGCCGCCCCCATGCAGAAGCGCGAGGCCCCGTTCTCCTTCGCCGTCCGCGCGCGCGCGAGCACCTCGGCGGTAGGGAGGAGCGCGTGCGCTTCCACGCCCGTGTGATAGCGGGCGGCCTGCGGACAGTAGCCGCAATCCTCCGGGCAGCCGCCAGTCTTGATGGAGAGGAGCGAGCTGACTTGCACGGCGCGCGAGTCGTGGAAGCGGCGGTGCACGTTCGCGGCGCGCACGACCAGCTCGAGAAGCGGCGAATCGTGGATCTCGCGGAGGGATTCCAGGGTAAGAGCGTTCGGCACGGCGGACTCCCGTTCGTGAAGCGCGTCGCTAGATGAACAGTCGCGCCCGTGCAGGATACCCGCGGAGGAGCGACTTGAGGAGTTGGCCGCCAGCGACGGGTCTGCCTGCGCGTAGCCGCACTTGGCCCTGGTATCGAGGCCCTAGCGTGCACCGCGAATGGCGCGGCTGTGGTGCAATCACCCTGGTGTCGAGGCTCCGGCACGCTCCGTCACTAACGTGGCTCTGGCGCTGTCCCCCCTGGTGTCGAGGCTCCTGCCTCGACACCGAGTCCCCGCGGCTCTGCCGCATCACTGTTACACGGGCCGGCACATACCGCATCGTCGCGTCATCGGCGGCAAAGCTGCGGGAGCGCCCGTGACGAGGCGGAGCCTCGTCACGAGGGCTCGATGAGGTGCGAGGCGCGTGATGGAACAGACTCGCGCTCTGTCAGTGGAATCTTCATGGCATCGACGCTCCGGCATGCCCCGCGATTGACGCGGCTGTTGCGTTGTCCCCCCCTGGTGTCGAGG
>JAKEFC010000274.1 GCA_022616235.1 Planctomycetota bacterium | reverse complement strand
GAGCCTCCGCGCGTGCGCGCGCGGTCGAATCGCTTCGTGAAGGCACAGTGCGCGCGCCCGCGCGCGTCCAGCTCGCGGGATTCGAGGAGTTGACGCCGCTCCAGGAAGCGCTCGTCGCCGCGCTCCGTTCGCGAGGTTCCTCGGTCGCCATCGCGCGGCCGCGCGCCGAGCCGCGCGGCCGCGCGGTCCTGGTACGCCCCGCGGACGAGCGTGCCGAGCTGGAGCTGGCGGCGCGCTGGTGCCGGCGGCTCCTCCTCGAGGATTCATCGCGGCGTCTTGCGGTAGTCGTCACGAACCTCGCCGCGCGCCACGCGGCTGTGCGGATGGCGTTCGAGGAAGAGCTTACGCCGGCCGCGTCGCTGCTCCCGGATGCCGAATCCCAGCGCGGACTCTTCGAAGTCTCTTACGCGCCGCCGCTTCGCGAGCGCGCAGTCGTCGCTTGCGCGTTCTCGCTGCTCCGGATGCTCGGCGCCGACGTCTCTGCGGAAGAGACGTCGCGGCTTCTGCGCTCGCCCTTCCTCGCCGCCGCGGAGCGCGAGCAGCATGCGCGCGCTCGCTTCGATGCGTCGCTTCGCCGCCGCAGGGTGTCTCGCTATCCCCTCGCGTGGCTCGACGAGCAGGCGCGCGCGGAAGCCGCGCGCGGAGAGGACATCGCCCGCCTCGCTGCCATTACTTCGCTGCTCGCCGCCGAAGAACGGCAGCTTTCCGGGGGCCGGCGCGCGTCCGCGTGGTGCGATCGCTTCCGCCGCGTGCTCGCTGCCGCCGGCTGGCCGGGGGAGCGGCCGCTCAGCTCCGCGGAATTTCAAACCGTCGAGCGCTTCCAGCAATTCCTGGCTGACTTCGCCGCGCTCGACCTCGTGAGCGGGGAGATCGACGCCGCCGCCGCGCTTTACCACCTCGAGAGCGCCGCGAGCGAAGTAGCGTTCCAGCCGGAAGGAGGGAGCGCGCCGGTGGAAGTCATGGGCCCGCTCGAGGCCGCGGGGCTCGAATTCGACGCCGTCTGGATCGCGGGCATGCACGCGGACGCGTGGCCGCAGCGCGGCCAGCCGCATCCGCTGCTCCCGCGCGAATGGCAGGAAGCGCACGGACTGCCGCATGCATCCGCCGCGCGCGAGCACGAGCGCGCGGCACGCCTCACGGCGCAGCTCCTCGCCCTCGCCCCCGAGGTCGTCGTGAGCGCGCCGCTCGAAGCGGATGATCACGAGACGTCGTCGAGCCCGCTCGTCGCCCTGCCGGCGGCGGCGCTCGAACTCGCGCCAGCGCGTCCGCTCGCGCTCCTCCTCGAAAGCGGGCAGAAGTGCGTGCTCGAAGCACTCGTGCCGGATCCCGCGCCGGGGATCGAGCACGACCGCCGCGATGCCGCCGGACGGCAGCGGGGCGGCGTCAGGATCTTCGCCGATCAGGCCGCCTGCCCGTTTCGCGCGTTCGCTCGCCATCGCCTCCTCGCCGCGCCGGTCGAAGACTTCGACGAAGCACTCGATGCCGCGGAGCGCGGAGAATTCCTGCACACGAGCCTCGAGCACTTTTGGCGCGAGTGCCGGAGCCACCGCGTACTCGCGGCGCTCTCCGCCGCCGAGCGCAAGGAACGCGTGGCGCGCTCCGTCGCCCAGTCCGCGGCGCGCCACCTCGCGCCGAGGCGCGATCTCACTCCGCTCGTTCGCCGCGTCGAAGAGCGGCGCTGCGTCGAGCTTCTCGACGCGTGGCTGGGGCGCGAGCTGGAGCGCACCCCCTTCGAGATTCGAGAGCTGGAGTCTCGGCACGTGATCCAACGCGGCGGCGTCAGGGTCGAGGTGCGGATCGACCGTGTCGATCGCTTGCCGGATGGCCGACTCGTGTTCCTCGACTACAAATCGGGGAAGAAGTCGCCGTCTCCCGCGTGGACGGAGCAACGGCTCGAAGAAGCGCAGCTTCCGCTCTACGCTTCCTCCGGACAGGATTCCGTGGCGGCGGTCGCCATCGCGGCGCTGCACCCGAAGCACCTCGGATTCCACGGAGTCGCGGCGCGCGAAGGCATCCTCCCCGGCATCCCGACCTACGATGGCGCGGAGGGAGAGCCGCGCGGCTTCGCGGAGTTAGTCGCGTTCTGGTACCAGTCGACGCTGCGGCTCGCGGAAGAGTTCGGAGCGGGCCATGCCGCCGTCGATCCGAAGGAGCTTCGGAACACGTGCGGCGAGTGCGACCTGCACGCGCTCTGCCGGATCGGGGATCGCGCCTTCCTGGACGGTGGCGGCGGCGACGGAGACGGCGCGGAGCCAGGCGGGACGGCGGAGGGGGGCGCGCCATGACCGATCACGAGCCGGATCTGGCCGCGCGCGAGCGAGCGCTCGACCCGGCGCGCTCCTTCATCGTGCAGGCGCCGGCGGGCTCCGGAAAGACGGGGCTCCTCTTGCAGCGATTCCTCGCGCTCATTCCCACGGTCGCCGAGCCGGAAGAGATCGTCGCGATCACGTTCACGCGAAAGGCCGCCGCCGAGATTCGGAGTCGCGTCCTTGCCGCGCTCTTCGAGGCGGAGTCTGCTGCGAGCGAGCAACCCTACGCCGCGCGCACGCGCGCGCTGGCCGCCGCCGCACGCGCGCACGCGGAGCGCCGCGGCTGGCGACTGCGGGAGACGCCCGGGCGCCTGCAAGCGCGGACGATCGACTCCTTTTGCGAGCAGCTCGCGCGCGCGCACCCGCTCGCGAGCGGCATCGGCACGCGCTTGCGGACCGTGGATTACGCGCGCCGCCACTACGATGACGCGGCGAGACGCGTGCTCCGCGCCGAGAGCGCGGCGCTCGAGCGCATCTTGTTCCACGTGGACAACGACATGGGATACCTGCGCCGGTTGCTCGTGGGGATGCTCGCGACGCGCGATCAATGGCTCCGCCACTTGCGGGACGGCGAGCCCGCCGCGCTGCGCGCGGAGTTGGAGGAAGTTCTGGCGAGCGTCGTGACGGGTGCGCTCGAGCGCGCGCTCGGCGCCTGTCCGGCGCACGTTGCAGCCGACCTGCCCGCGCTCGCGAGCTTCGCGGGGAGCAATGCGCGGCGCCTCGAGAAGGATCCCCGCCTCGCGGCGCTCGCCGGAATGACCGCGTTGCCGGCGGCGCGCCTCGGAGCGATCCCCGCGTGGCGAGGACTGGCCGCGCTCGTCCTCACGAACGACGGCCATCCGCGCAGGACCGTGAACATCCGCGATGGCTTCCCCGCCGCAAAGGATGCGGAGGACGCGGAGGAAGCAAAGGAGATGAAAGCGCGCATGACCGCCCTCCTCGGCGAGTTGCGCGAAGCGGCGGCGCAGCAATTCGTCGAAGCGCTGAGCGACGTTCCGCGGCTGCCCGCGGCACGCTACGGCGAGGAGCAGTGGCAGCGCGTGCTCGACCTCACCGATCTCTTGCGCTCCGCGGTGTCGCATCTCGAGCGCGTCTTCGCGGAGGCCGAAGAGATCGACCATGCCGAAGTCTTGCTCTCCGCCTCGCAATCGGTGGCGCGCCTCGATCCGCGGCGTCTGCCGCGCCACCTCCTGGTCGACGAGTTCCAGGACACCTCGATCGCTCAGTACCGGCTCATCGCCGAGCTGTTCGCGGGGAGCGACGGCCACGACGGGCGCACGCTGTTTCTCGTCGGCGATCCGATGCAGTCGATCTATCGTTTTCGCGAGGCGGAGGTCGGGAACTTCCTCGAGGCTTGGCGCGGCCGACTCGGGAGCGTGCGGCTCGAGCCGCTCGCTCTGCGCGTCAACTATCGGTCGCGGCGCGGAGTCGTGGAGGCGGTGAACGAGATTTTCGCGCGCGTACTTCCCGCGCAAGCGGACCCCGAGCGAGGGCGCGTACCCTACACGCGTTTCTACGCGGAGCCGGAGAGCGCGGGGGGGACGGTCACCGCCGATGCGTGGTTGGCGCCGGACGCGGAAGGAGAGGCGCTCCGCGTCATCGAGCTTGCCGCGAGCGCGCGCGCGGCGGGGGAGACCGTCGCGCTCCTCGCGCGCAACCGGAACCACGTGGCTCTCATCCTCGAGCGGCTGCGGGAGAGCGGCATCGCCTGTCAGGCGGTGGACTTCGTTCCGCTCGGCGAGCGCCCGGTCGTGCGAGACTTGCGCGCGCTGACCGCCGCGCTCCTCTTTCCGGCGGACCGGCTCGCGTGGCTCTCGGTGTTGCGGGCGCCCTGGTGCGGTCTCTCGCTCGCGGATCTCCATGCGCTTGCGGCGCACGACGACCGCTTGGTACCGGAGCTGCTCGCGGACGAGGAGGCGCTCGGGCGCCTGTCGTCCGATGGCCGGCGCCGCGCGCAGGCCACCTTCGCCGTGCTCGACCATGCCCGCGCGGAGCGCCAGCGCGGAGGTTTCGCGCGCGGCCTTCGCGCGGTGTGGCTGCGCCTCGGGGGAGCGGCGGCCGGAGATGGCGCGGACGCGGCGGATGCGGAAGCGTACTTCGAGCTGGTCGCCGAGGTCGAAAGGGATGGCGAGATCGCGGATCTCGCGCAGCTCGACGCGCGAGTCGAATCCCTCTATGCGCGGCGGGGGGCGGCGAGCGCGGGCGCGGTCCAAGTGATGACGATCCACAAAGCGAAGGGGCTCGAGTTCGATTGCGTGATCGTCCCGGCGCTCGGGCGCATCTCGCGGGGGGATGCGGCCGAGCTGCTCCTCTTTCACGAGCGCGTCTCCTCCGACTCCGCGGGCGGCGGGCTCCTGCTCGCGCCGCTCCCGGAGCGTTACGGTACGGAGGGGGATGCGATCTACGAATATCTGCGCGCGACCGAACGCGAGCGATCGGAAGAAGAGCTGCGGCGGCTGCTCTACGTGGCGCTCACGCGCGCGAAGTCGCGAATCCATCTCACCGGCCATGTCGCTCGCACCGCGGGCGACGGCACGCCGCGGCCGGAGGGGAGGTCGGCGCTCGCGGCGATCTGGCCCGGGGTCGCGAGGATGTTCCTGGACGCGGCGGCGAGTCGCGGCGCGCCGCAGACGGCGCCCCCCCGGGAGCGAGGAGTACAGCCTCCCATCGAGCGCTTCCCTGCCGCCTGGCGCCCGCCTCCTCCCGCGGCGGACGCGTGCGCGGCGCGCGGCGTCGCGCGCGCCGGGCGCGATGGCTGGGGTGGCGAGTATGAGAAGGAGCGCGCGAGAGAGTACGTCGCCGGCGGGCGGGCGCGCGCGATCGGAGTCGTCCTCCACCGGCTGCTCGAGCGCGTCGCGAACGAGGGACTCGCGGCCTGGGACGCGGGGAGCGTCGCGCGCCGGCGGGAATCGATCCGCGCCGCGCTCCTCGGGGAAGGCGTGCTCGCTGGAGAAGCGGATGCGGCGGCGGCGGAGGTCGTAGAGATGGTCGAGCGCATGCTCGGCGACGACCGCGGGCGCTGGATCCTCGGGCGCCATGACGGCGCGGCGAGCGAAATGCCGCTTGCAAGCGCTGTAGCGAATGCCGATGAAGCGGAGCACATGCAAGTGGACCGCACGTTCATCGACGCGGGAGTGCGCTGGATCATCGACTACAAGAGTTCCGCGCACGAGGGCGCGGCGCTCACCGAGTTCATTCGCCTCGAAGGGGAGCGCTACGCGCCGCAGCTCGCCCGCTACCGAAACCTATTTGCGGCGCTCGAACCCGGGCGCCCCGTCCGCAGCGCTCTCTACTATCCGCGCTTCGCGCACTTCCAGGAGATCCGATGAGCGCTCGCTCCGGCGGCTGATCAATAGTGCCGAGAACCTCGGCGGCGCGCCGAATCCACGGAAACGGGGTAGGCTTTGGTATATGCGCTACACCGTCACCCTCTCCAAGATCCTCGAGTTCTTTCGTTGGCGAGATCTGATCCCGTTCGCCTTCTTGCTCGGCGCGGTCGGATGCAGCTTCGTGCTATCGCCGGGGCCGCCCCCGCGCATTTCTGCCGCGGTCGGCGCGGGAGCGTCGCCTGGTGAGTTGCAGGCAGTGCCGGCGCCGGAGTACCGGATCCGAATGACTTCCGCCGTCGCTGCAGTGGAGTACTGGTCGGAAGGGATCGTGAACGTAGAGAAGCCCGGCGCCGAGGCCGAGGAGCTGCGGATCGCCGCGGGGGAGACCTTGGCGCGCTTGCTCGCTCGGCTCGGCTATGACACTGGGAATCATCCGGAGGTCGTCGGCATCGTGCGCGACGGGGCAAGGGGCGCGGAGCCCCCGAACCCGACCTACATCATCTGTGACACGCGCAGGCTCCTGCGCTATGGCGACCTGCGCCAGGACCTCGCGTTGCTTCCGGGAGATCTCGTATTCGTACCATTCCTTCGGAGCACGCTGCGCGCGGATTTCTATGCGAGCTTCGGCGTCCTCGTCGAATGGTGAGCGCCGCAACTGCCTGCGACGAACTCGCTACTTGCGGCGCTTCGTCAATCCATGCGACTTCAAGCGCGCGTTCACTGTGAAGGTCGAGACGCCGGTCTTCTTCGCGATCTGGGCGACCGTCATCGTCTTTCGCATCGCTTGAAGCTGATCCTTCGAAGGGTTGAACGCGCCGCGCCGGCCGCGATTCGCCGGGCGTCCGGGCCTGCGCCCGGCCCCGCGTCCGTATTTGCGCGGGCGGCCGCGCCGGCCTCGGGCTCGGCGCACCGTCCGGTGCCGAACTCCACCGCGCGTGCCGTTCGCCGTGGTCGCGGCGATCGCCTCAATGTGCTCGATGAGCTGCGCAAGGCGGCTCACCGCAGCATCATTGAGAATGCCGAAGCTCATCAGGGTTTGTAGGTCACGTGACATTGGCATGTAGAGGCTCCTTCGGAATCGGGTTGGCGGGCTCGAATCACTGTCTCTTATCGACTCGGAAGGGACATATACCTGGAAGGCGGTGTGACGTGCAATACCAGTATCAAACTCCAAAAGTGAAATCGAAGTTCGCGTCAGACAATTCCGCGGCGTATCGCTCTGGATTCGCGTGGAAGTCTCGTGTAAGTCGATCGGCTCGATTGATGGACGCAACGAGCGAGCCAACGAGCGCGATAGGGGCAGGCACGCCGACTGCTAGCAGCCGCCGGTGCCGGAGCAGCCTAGGAGGTCGGCGCTCGGGTCGTCGCCGCAATCCGGATAGGGGGGGGCTGGAGCTTCGCCGTTGGCGAACATCGCGGTCAGGATGTGAATCATGTCATCGATGCCGATGGCGCCGCTGTCGTTGATGTCGCATGCGTCGAGGCAACCAGCAGATTCCTTCCCCGCGAACAAGTAGGCGAGTCCGTGAATGGGGTCCGAGATGTCCAAGGACCCATCGGCGTTGCAATCGCCGCGCACGAACGGGAGGGCGGGCAGCTCGCACTCGTCCGGGACGCCGCTCGCATCGACATCTTCGCTCGTACCCACCGCGATGTCGCATTCGTCCGGGAAGCCGTTCGAGTTGCAATCCTGACTCGTCCCGGCAAGGAGGTCGGTCGCATCGTCGACCCCGTTCGCATTGCAGTCGGCATCGCAGATGTAGCCCGTCACGACGAGATCGTCGATCGCCGCTTCTACGAGGGACCCGGCCGCCTCATCCGAGACTACGAAGCGCAACTGCACCGAGCCGCTCAGCGCCACGTAGTCGAGCACGCGCAATTCGTTGAAGAACCACCCGCCGCTCGTGTCGAGCCCGGTAGGCCCGACCGTCTCGACGTTCGTCCACGTCACACCATCGTTCGTGATGTCGATCGCGAATGAGTCGGTGTTCGGCGCCGCTCCTTCGCTGTTCGAATACCAGCGCCAATAGCTGAGCGAGGGATCGTTCGCCTCCGCGAGGTCGAACTCCGGCGAGATCAACGTCGTCTGTCCTCCGTCGACGTCGTTCGTCCCGTTCCCCGCGCCGGCAGTCGCCTGCCCCGTGAACCAGCAGAAGGTTCCGGACGCGGAGTGGTCATCCTCCGGCTGCGCATCGGTGCCGTTGGGGTCGCCGCGGGTCCAGATCCCGGACAAGGCGTCATCCGCGGTCGCTCCTACCGTCCAGCCAAGATCGGCTTCCATGTCGTCGCTCGAAGTTATTTCGGAGGTGGCGCCGATCGCCGCGAAATAGGTATCCGGCGCGAACAGCGGATCCGTCGTGACGATGCCATCGGTGGACGCCGCGCTGATGTACCAATGGATCTCTTGCTCGCAGTCCACGAGCGGAAACTGGGCCTCGAAGGTCCCCGCGCCGATCTCCGCGAGCGGCGTCGAGACGAATCCGGCGCCGATGTCGTAGTAGAGCGCCGGCGACGCGAGGTCGAGCACGTGCCCATTCGCGCCGGCAAGCGCGACCTCGAGCGTCTGGCCGGATGGCGAGAACAGCGCAGGAACGCCGGAGGGATAGCTGATGGCAACGGTCGTCGGCACCGTGACGGAGCAGGGCGCGGGCGCCGCGATCTGCGTAGCTGTTTCGGCCGAGATCTCGTACTCGTGGGTTCCGGGCGCCGCCGTCGAGTCCGTGTAGCTCTCCGCGGTCCCGGCGAGGACGGCTAGTGGGTCGCCGTTTCGCAGTACGGTGATCGCAGCGTAGTCTGCGCCATTCACCCACGACAACTCGACGCCGCCCGCCTCCGCGACGCAAGCGACCGAGGTCGGCGCGCTCAGGAAATCGGTCGACGGGACGCTGCCGGTGAACGTGACGCTGTCGGCGGTGCCAGGCTTGAAGAGTCCGATCGTGATCGTGCCATCCGCGGGCGGAGAGTTCGCGTCGAAGCGGAAGTTGTACAACGTGCCCCAGCGCAGGGCGTTCGCGTCGGGGTCCTCGGCGATCGTGTCGGTCTCGAAGAGGATCTCGGACGCGCCGGCAGTCATCTCCCAGTCGGTTCCCGCGAACGGCTCGCCGCTGTGGTAGTCCACGTCGTGGAATCCGAGCGCCGTCACGCCCAATCCAGCAGGAATGGGAAAACTGACGGACCCGGCGCTCTGATCGGAATTCAAGTTCTGAATCGCGTATTCGTAATGCCAATAACCGTTGCCGAGGTCGGTCACGGTATAGGCCGCGATGAATCTGCCGTCGTCGGCGACATCGACGTTGACGATGGTCACGCTCGGATCTTCCGCCTGCCAGGCGTGGATCGCGGCTTCCTGCTCGATGGTCGACCCGGTGGCAGTCGCCGTGTAATTGTCCGTACCCGCCGTGGCGATCGTGCACTCGCGCCACGAAGCGTTGTTGTCGTCGTTGTTGGCGGCCGCGTCATCCGGCTGGATGTACTGCCCCTCCACGAAGTAAATGGCGCCCACGTTCAGGTCGGGATCGAGATCCTCGACGTGGACTTGCAGCCGTCGGTCGAGCCCGCCGGCGATCGCCGGGTCGGTGTACGGGTACTCGAAGAATCCGGTCGCGGCATTGACCTCGAAGCGCGGGCCGAGCCCGCTTTGGATGCCGTTCAAGAAGGAAGAATACGGATCGGAGCAACCGACGCCGAGTGCCGAGCCGTTCGGATTGGGCGTGCAGCCGATGTCGCACAAGGGATCTTGCAGCGCCGTGAACCCGTGCTTCAGCCAGCTCATGCCGATCTGCTCGAAGCGGCCATCCTTCAATCGGAACATGTTCTGGCCGATCACGGGATGGTCGTTCGTCGTTGCGATCCAGTCGAGGACTTCGTCGCCGATGTTGCAGGAAGTCGTGCCTACGGAGAACACGTCAATGCCGCCGATCGCGGCGTAGTTCGAGATCGCAGGCAGCTCCGAAACGATGACATCCGGGCCTGCTACGAGCGGCAACGAAACGCTGAGGAATGAGAGGATCGTAGCGACTGCCAGCAATGAGCGCGCCATGCACCGGCTCCTTCGCGGGTTTAGCCCGGTTGAGTCATTCCAATGGACAAGAAGTAGCGACTTGTCTAGAGCCTCGCGCAAGTGGACCATTTCGCGATTGCCCTAGAGCAGGCGCCTGGGTTCCTGAGCGGACTCCTCGTCGATTGCCCGCGGGAACTTCAGGTAGGTTTCATCCACCGCCCGTGCGGGCTATGGTACCGGCCTGGACGCAGCGCGCGAATAGCGAAAAAATGTCGCGCGAGACTGAGAGGGCTGACTCATGCGCAATTGTAAGTTGCCGTGGCGCTTCGGATTGGACTGCTCCCGGGCCAGTGGCCTCCTCCTCGCGGCGCTTTTCGGCTTGGGCTGCATTCCCTTTGCGAGCGGGCCGCGGGCGTGGGAGCGAAAGGAAGCGACGCTTCGCATCGCCGCCCCGGAATTGCGCCAGATCCGCTGCCGGACCCACAACGGAGACATCGCTTCCGTGGGGAAGCCCGCGCCGACCGAGGTCCTAGTGCTCGTATCGATCCGCGCCGGCGGCGCGAGCGCCGAAGACGCTAGGGAAGCGCTCGCGGCGATCGAGGTCATCTCGGACACCGGCGCCGGCGAGACCCTAGAACTGGGGTGGCGGTGGCGCGAAGAGCCCCGCGAGACCTGGCACGCGGAAGTCGCGTTCGCGATCGAGCAACCGGAGTCGATCCCGATCGTCGCCGAAACGCACAACGGCGCCGTGCGCCTGGATGCGCTCGCAGGAGATGCTGCCGCGGAGTCGCACAACGGCGCGCTCACGTTCACGAACTGTTCGGGATCGGCGCGCGCCAAGAGCCATAACGGCAATATCGCGCTCGACGGCGATTTCCGCGTCGTAGAGGCAATTACTCACAACGGCGGGATCAAGTCGCGCATCACGACGGAAGGGCGCCTAGACGGCAGCCTCACGACCCACAACGGCTCGGTCGAGCTGGAATCCGCCGCCGGGACTTGCGTGAAAGCCCTCTGCCGCACGGCCAATGGCTCGATCGTTGCGCGCCCGCCGTGGGAAACCGTCGCGCGCGAGGAAGATTCCCTGGAAGCCCACCTCGGGAGTGGCGAAGGCACGCTGACGCTGGCCACCCACAATGGATCCGTATCCTTGGCGGTCGGCGCGAAATAGGCGGAAACGACCGGGCGGCGCGCTCCGTTCGCGAAGGCGGTCCGCGAAAACAATGCCAGGATCGCCGCGGCGAGCGCCTCCGCCGCGGATTACGAAAACCCTATATTTTCCGGGAAAAACGCTTGTCGCCCATCCGACCGCTCTGTACATTCTTCGCGGTTTGTGGGTTTTGCGCCGGTTTTTCGGCCTTTTCTTGAAGGGAGTCGCGGTGGCGAAAACGAAGAAAAAGGCGGCTGCGCCCAAGGTCGTGACGAAGAAGATCGAAGAAGTCACGAAGCCTCGGAGCAAGTCGCAGGTCATTGGAACCCTCGCCGAAGTGACGGGGCTCGGACGCAAAGACGTCTCCGCGTTGTTCGGCAACATTGCGACGATGATCGGCAAGGACCTCGGTCGACGCGGCCCCGGCGTGTTCACGGTGCCCGGACTGCTCAAGGTCAAAGTAGTGCGGAAGCCGGCCACGAAGGCGCGCGTCGGCACGAATCCGTTCACGGGCGAGCAGATGACCTTCAAGGCGAAGCCGGCACGCAACGTCGTGCGCATTCGCCCGATGAAGGCGCTCAAGGACATGGTGAACTAGGCTCGCCGCCGTGCGGTGTGGCATCAGGATTGAGCCGCTAGGCCCAGTACAAGCGCGTAGGCACCTGTACTGGGCCTAGTATCATCTGCATCAGGGGCGGCGACTATTCCTCTTGGAACAGCTCGCCCGCCACCCAGTCAAAGTCGGTGAGGCAAGTGCGGGCCAATCCGCCTCCCACCGTTCCCGCTTCGCCGGATGCGGTGTT
>JAKEFC010000273.1 GCA_022616235.1 Planctomycetota bacterium | reverse complement strand
CGCGCGCTTCGCAGCCGACCGAAGCCAGGCGAGGTCTTGGGATGGGCTCAAGGCGCGAAGTCCGTGGATAACCCCTCGATAATGCCGAAAATAGAGACGGTGCGGAGACGGCGTTCGAATTGGAGATCGGCGCCTCCGCCCGCACGATAGATCCGCTCGAAAGGCCACCGTGCCTCGCATCGTTCTCGCATTGCTCCTCGGCGCAGCGACCGCGCTCCTTTGCGGAGTGCCCGCCGCCCCTGCCGATCGCCGCGCGCCGCGCGGCGTGCTCGTGGAGCGAGTGCTCGGCGAGATCGAGAGGCTATACGTCGTCGAGCAAGACATCGACGCGCTCTTCGAAGATGGCCTCGACCTCATGGTGCGCCAGCTCGACCCGAACACGCGCTACATACCTCCCTCAGAGGTCGAAGAATTCGAAGGCGAGACGGAGGGATACTACGTCGGGATCGGCATCGTTCTCGGACCTCTCACTGGGGAGTATCCGACGATCCAGACCGTGTTCCGCTCCGGTCCCGCAGCGGCCGCCGGTCTGGCGGCGAACGACGAGATCGTCCGCATCGAGCGGCGCGACGTTCGCGGCCTCGCAATCGCCGAATTGAAGGCGCTCTTGCAGGGGCCGACCGATACGGTGGTGGTGCTGACGATCCGGCGCGCAGCGGAGGCGCCGCGCGAGATCGCAGTGACGCGCAAACACGTAAAGTTCTCGAGCATCACCTCGGTCCAAATCTACGAAGATCCCGCGTGGAGGCATGCGATCGGCTACGTGCGGGCGGCGCAGTTTCAGGAAAGCACCGGGCTCGACGTGCGCAAAGCGTGCGACAACCTGCGCCGCGCCGGCGCCGGCGCGCTCATCCTCGACCTCCGCAGGAACGGAGGCGGACTCTTGGACCAGGGAGTCGAAGTGGCGCGGCTCTTCCTTCGCGACGGCATGATCCTGCGAACGCGCGCGCGCCGCTCCTCCGAGGACAAGGTCTATTTCGCCGAAGAGCCCGGGGAGTTTCTCAATGTTCCGCTCGCGGTTCTCATCGACGGCGGCAGCGCGAGCGCCGCGGAATTCGTCGCTGCGGCGCTGCAAGACCATGGGCGCGCGCTACTCATCGGCGAGCCGAGCTTCGGCAAGTGGACGACGCAAATCGTCCTCGATCTCGGCCCCCGCGGGGGTAATGGCATGCTCAAGCTCACGACGGCGAGTTTTCATCGCCAGAACGAGCGCCGCGCGGTAGTGGGTACCGACGGCAAGCAGCACGTTCATCCCCACGTGCTCATCGAGACGGACGAAGCGCTCGCGGATTCGCTCGAAGCGAAGTGGATCGATGAACAGCTCGCGCGCATCAACGACCCGCTGGTCGTGAAGCGATCGCGTGCGCCCACTTACCTCGAAAGCGCATCGGCAGGGACAGGTACGGCGGCGGCGCACGGCGCCGATGGCGTCCTGATCCGCGCGCTCGCGATCCTGTCGCAACCCGAGGACTACGAGAAGCTGCTCGCGACTCCGATCCCCGAGATCGCCGCGGCGCGGCGGGGCGACCCCCGCGAGGAGAGCGAGGAGACGCTGCGGGCGCGCGCCGAGACGCCGGCTCGCGAGAGCGAACGCAGGCCTTGAGAGTCCTCGGCATCGAAACCTCCTGCGACGAGACTTCCGCCGCCGTCGTCGCCGCCGGAGAACCGCCCGTACTCCTCGCTCAGGTACTGTTGTCGCAAGCCGGCCGTCACGAACGCTTCGGAGGCGTGGTCCCCGAGATCGCGTGCCGTTCCCACGTCGAGAGCCTGACCGCCGTGATCGAGCGCTGCCTGGTTTCCGCGGGTATCGGGCCGGGAGATCTCGACGCGATCGCCGTCGCGCACAGGCCCGGATTGATCGGCGCGTTGCTCGTCGGCGTCACGACCGCGAAGGCGCTCGCGTGGGCCTGGAACCTACCGCTCATCGGAGTACATCACCTGGAAGCGCACCTGGAGGCGGCGGCTCTCTCCGGAGTCCGCGTCGCCCTCCCCTACCTCGGCGTCGTGCTCTCCGGGGGCCACACCGACATCTACCGCGTGGATGCGGGGAAGCGCGAGCGGCTCGGAGCCACTCAGGACGACGCTCTCGGAGAAGCATTCGACAAAGTCGCTTCGATCCTCGGCCTCGGCTATCCGGGAGGGCCGGCGGTCGAGCGCGCGGCGCGCGCCGGCTCGGAGCGGAACCTGCGCTTGCCGCGCACTCTGCTCGCAACCGATTCCTTGGACTTCTCCTTCTCGGGGATCAAGACCGCGGTCCTCTACCTCTGGCGCGGCCAGAACGGCGCCGGAGTAGGACCGGTACCCGGGGCCCCGCGCCGCGAAGATCTCGCGGCCGCGTTCCAGAACGCGGTCTTCGACGTGCTCATGGAGAAGATCCGGCGCGCGCTCGCGCAGTCGGGGCTGCGGCGCCTCGTGTTCGGCGGCGGCGTGACCGCGAACGAGGAGCTGCGCCGGCGCGCGGCCGCCGAGCTTGCGGGACTCGCGGAAGAGATCGTCTTCCCCAAACCCGAGTTCTCGACCGATAACGGCGCGATGATCGCCGCGATGGGGCTCGTGAAGCTCGCGCGCGGCGAAATCTCGGCGCTCGACCTCGAGGCTTACGCATCGGGGTAGGCGCCGGCCTCCGCGGCTGCGGAGAGGAACGCGGATTCCGACCACGCGGGACCCCCGCGGCGCGATAATCCGCCGGTCGCAGCTCTCGGCAGGAGGATAAGCCCGATGCGCCGCATGGACGAACCGGATACGACTCGCGCCCCAAGCCCGCCCCGGATCGAAAGCGCCGCTCCCGTGCTGCGACCGGACTTCGCGCGGGAGGAACGCTGCGGCGATCCGGAAGTGATCTTCGCGCCAGGGAAGGCGCTCGCGGACCTCGAGCAAGCGGCCGATGCGATCGTCGCGCGCCACGGACGGGTGCTGATCACGCGCCTCGAGAACGGCGCGGGACGCCTTCTCGCGGAGCGGCTGCCTCGCGCCGAATTCCACGAGCGCGCGCGCTGCCTCACCGTCCGGAAGACGCGCCGGGAAGCGAGCGGTCGAGTGGCGATCTTGTGCGCCGGCACCTCCGACGTCCCCGTCGCGGAGGAGGCGCGCGTCACCGCGGAATTCGCGGGATGCTCCACCGATCCCCACTACGACGTCGGTATCGCCGGCGTGCATCGCCTGCTCGCGATTCGCGACCGCATCGAAGAAGCGCACGCGATCATCGTCGTCGCGGGGATGGAGGGCGCGCTGCCGTCGCTCGCCGCGGGGCTCGTGACGAAGCCCGTGATCGCCGTGCCGACATCCGTGGGCTACGGCGCTTCCTTCGGCGGGCTCGCCGCGCTTCTCGCGATGCTGAATTCCTGCGCCGCCGGCGTCTCCGTCGTGAACATTGACAACGGCTTCGGCGCAGCCATGATCGCCGCGCGCATCAATCGCCTGGCCGCGAAATGATCGAACCAACATCTGCGTGGAACGATCGAATTCTAGAACCGCGTGCGCGGAGAATGGCGGGCATGGCGGCGCCCGGTGTAGAGTACGCGCCGCACCGAACCGCCGAGAGGAATCCGATTCCAGTGGGTCGAAGCGCAATCCGCCGATGAAACCTCCCTCCTGGGTCCCTCGCTTCCCGCCGCGTCCGGCGGATGCCCACAAAGGGACGATGGGGCGCGTGCTCATCGCCGGCGCCTCTCCGGGATTGACCGGCGCGGTCGTGCTCGCTGCGGGCGCCGCGCTCCGGAGCGGCGCGGGAATGGTGACGTGCGCCGTGCCTGCCGCGCTCGATCCGATCGTCGAAGCGGCGAAACCCGCGGAAGCGATGACGCTGCCTCTCCCCGATCGCGGCCTCGGGATCGCGGCGCCGGATGCGATTCCGCTCCTCGCGGAGCGCCTGCCGGCCTTCGACGCCGTTCTCATCGGACCGGGGCTGGGGCGCGCGAAGGAGTCGGCGGCATTCTTCGCCGCGCTCATGGCGCTGGTGGCCGGCGCGCACGTGATCGATGCGGATGGACTTTGGCATCTCGCGGGAGCGCGCGCGCTCCTCGAGCGCGGACATCATCTTCGGGTACTGACGCCGCACACCGGCGAGATGCGACGCTTGCTCGCGGCGATCGGCGCGCCGGAGAAGCCGCGCGCGGAATGCGCGCGCGGCTTCGCCGCGCGGATCCCCGGCACGCTCGTGCTCAAAGGACCGCACACCCTCATCGCGGATTCCGGGACCTGCCACGAGAACCCGACGGGGAATCCCGGCATGGCGACCGCGGGCGCGGGGGACGTGCTGGCGGGGATGATCGCCGCGATGCTCGCGCGCGGAGATCGGCCGCTCGCCGCGGCATCGCGCGCCGTCTACTTGCACGGGCGCGCCGGCGACCTCGCGCGCGATCGCTTCGGCGAGGAGAGCCTCATCGCCTCCGACATCACCGCGGCGCTCCCCGATGCGATCCGCGAACTTCAGGAGAGCGGCCGTTGATCGCCCGCGTGGAGGAGAATCGAGATTTGGGCGAAGGGTGGTGGCTCGCCGGTTTCGACGCGCCGGCGCTCGCCTCGCGCCTGCGCGCCGGTCAATTCGTGCAGGTGCGGATCGGGACCTCCGAAGACCCACTGATCCGCCGCCCCTTCAGCGTCTACGACGTGACGCCGGCGCCAGGACGCGGTGCGCGCACAGTGTGGCTGCTCTATCAGGTCGTCGGCCGCGGGACGCGTTGGATGGCTGCGCAGCGACCCGGCGAACAGATGGATCTGCTCGGGCCGCTCGGGAAGCCGTTCCCGGATCTTGCGGCGCGGGGCGCCGACGACATTTTCCTCGTCGGCGGCGGGATCGGCGTCGCGCCTCTCTACTTCTACTGCCGCGAATTCGGCCAGTCGGGAGCGGCAACGCGGCCGCGCGTGTTCCTCGGCGCGCGGCGCGCCTCGCTTCTCATCGGGCGCGCAGCGTTCGAGAGCTTGGGAGTGCCCCTTCATCTCGCAACCGATGACGGCAGCCTGGGCTATCGCGGCAACGTCGTAGAGTGTCTCGGCTCCGAGTTGGACTCACGCCGTGGCGCAAAGGCCGCGGGGATCGGCTGCGGCCCGCACGGCATGAACGTCGCGCTCCGCAACTTCGCGGTAGAGAGGGGGCTCGACCTCTGGATTTCGCTGGAGAACTACATGCCGTGCGGTTTCGGCGCCTGCTTCGGCTGCGTGGTTCCGTCTCCCGAAGGGCAGGCGAATCGGCGCTACCGCCGCGTATGTGTCGAAGGTCCCGCCTTCCCCGCGCGCGAGCTACCTGCCAGTTTCTGACCGGTCCCAGGATGGCGCTGCCAGCCGCTCGAATTTCGCTGGTTTCCAGGCCATAGCTCCGTATGTTTTTCTTTCGGTGCCCTGATTTCCCGTGTTTTCTGGCATTGTGGAAATCCCTCCCAGCGCCGCCCGCGGCGGCTGCGCCATTTGGTCATAAGATTATAAATCATATCGACTTACAATCGACGCCCCGGATTCGTGGCAGCCGGCGCTTGCCACTGGCTAGAATCCGCCTTTTCGCTCGCACGGAACGCTCCGCGCTTCGCCGCCTACAGAGCGGACCTACGAGCCCCCAAGCGCCGCTTCGTCGCACATCCGCAGTGCGTTGCCCAGAGTCGAGCCACTCAGCTAGGGACAGAATGCGCGACGCGCGACGGGAGTTCGCGACGAGCGCGGCGCAAATACCGAACGAGACTCTCGATCTCGAGGCGGTGTGGCTACTCCACTCCCCTCAATCCTGATGCGCCGGCTGGGCTTCCCCGCCCCGCCGGCTTTTTTTCTGCCCGCGTATTTACTCTCGCGTCGCGCGCAGTCGCACGACCTCGCGACGGCGGCGCGCGCGTTCAAGAATAGTTGCCCGTACGCTCGATACGGAAACCGGCGAGCCCGCGCGGCGGCACGGCGCTCACGAGCGCTTCCGTCACGCGCGCGCCTGGAGGCCCTCGGCGACACCAAGAGATGAGGAGTTCCACGTCTTCCTTGGCTCCCTCGGCAAACACGTAGACGCTGCCGTCCTCGACGTTTCGCACCAAGCCGGCGACCCCCAGCTCGACGGCGCGCCGCCGCGTGCTGTCTCGAAAGCTGACGCCTTGCACGAGGCCCCGGATCCGCATCTCCACGGCCAAGGACCGGTCGTCTCCGGTCGCGCGGTTCGCGTCATTCGGATCTTCGGATTTCGCCATCGCAATTGCCCTCGGAGCCGCGGATCGCGTACTTCTATACACGCACGCGGGCTCGATCGACAAGGAACACGCCGCACGACGCCACGCCGCGCGGCTCGCCGGCATCTCCTCATCCGCGGCGGAACGCCGCGGTCCGGGGAACCTGAAACGTGGAAAGGGAGATGATATCGCCATGTGCTCGTACGCTAGCCAGGGGGTCATCGAAACCGCGGCCGCCGCGGGCGGTGCTGTGCGGCGCGCGCAGTCGCTCCGCAAGGCACTCGCGCCGCCGCAACTGCTACGGTGGCTCTCCAGCCTCCTCTTGCTCGCGGTCCTAACGGCGCCGGGGCTGCTCGGGTGCTGCCGCGATCTGGTCACCGGGGAGTCTTTCTTTTGCCTCGGCGAGCTTTCGGTGGCGGAGGAGGTCGAGCTGGGAGCGGCGGTGGCGCCAAGCTTTCTCGCGCAATCCGGCGGCCGCTACCCAGACCTCGATCTGGGCGCCTATCTTCGCGAGATCGTGGTCACGAAACTGGCGCCGCGCACGCATCGCCCCGAGCTGCCGTGGAGCTTCGACATCGTGAACTCTTCGCAGCCTAACGCGTTCGCGCTGCCCGGCGGCAAGGTCTTCATCACGCGTGGGCTCCTCGCACGCCTCGAGACGGAGGGGCAATTCGCGCATCTCATGGGGCACGAACTGGGGCACATCTGCCACCGGCACGCGCTGCGCGGCCAGGGACGGAGCGCGCTCTTCGATCTGCTCCTCGGCATCATCATCATCGGCACCGCGGAACGCCAAGTCTTGCAGACAGGCCCCGATGACCCTTTGCTCGTGACGTCGACGGCGGGAGCGATCGGCAATCTCGCGTTCCTGCCGTTCGACCGCGGCCAAGAGCTCGAATCGGATCAGAGAGGAATCGACTACGCACTAGCGGCAGGCTACGACCCTCGCGAGGGGCGCAAGACCTTCGAGATGTTCCTGCGGATCAAGCGCGAAGCCGGGCAGCGCGAAACCGTCTTCGATGAGCTATTCAACACGCATCCCCTCGACGAGCGCAGGATCGACGAGATCGATGACTACATCGCGGAGCGCCATCCGGCGATCGCCGCGGGCCAACGCCACGAGTTGATCGCATCGCGCCCGGAGTTCGAGAATCAGATCGGGCGCCTCCGCCAGGCGGATGAAGTGTACGCAAGGCTCGACACCGCGCGCGCCCTGATCGGCGATGCGCGCAAACGGAAGAACCAATCCCCGCTCGACAGCGCGGAAGAGATCCTCCGCGGCTGCGCGCGCGATCTGCCGCAGCACGCGAGATTTCCCGTGGCGCTCGCGGTCGTGGCGATGGAGCGGAAGAACCCCGCCGATGCGCTGCGGCATCTCGATCGTGCCTGCGCGCTGGACCCGCAACTGTTCGAAGCGCGCTTCTTCCGCGGCGTCGTATATCGCGAAACGATGAAGTGGGACTCGGCGCGCGAGGAGCTGCTCGCGGCGCACGAGCTTTTTCCGATGAGCCCCTTCCCCTCCTTTTTGCTCGGCGAGGTTTGCGAGCGATTGGAAGATCCGGCGGAAGCCGCGAAATGGTATCGCGCCGCGATCGACGTCGCGCCGGCAGGCAGCGAAGTCGAGCGGCGGGCGCGCGCACGGCTCCGCGACCTTCGGCACGCCGCGTGAGCGCGCCGCGCGGCCCGCGCGCCGCCACTCGGGTCGTTGCATGCAAACTCGCGCCGCAAAGGAGCGCCCGCGGGCGATGCTGAGCGTGATCGTGAGCACCTACAACCGGGCGCCGGCGCTTCGCCTCGTCCTCGAAGGGATCCTGTGCCAGGCGCAAGGTGCCGGAGACTTCGAGGTCATCGTCGCCGATGACGGCTCCGGACCCGACACTGCCGCGGTCGTGGAGGCATTCCGGGCGCGCGCGCCCTTCCGAGTCGAACACGTGTGGCAAGAGAATCGCGGGTTTCGCGCGGCGCGCGTCCGCAACCTCGGCGCGAAGGCCGCGCGCGGCACGCGCATCCTGTTCCTGGATGGCGACTGCGTTCCGCTCCCGGGTTTTCTCGCCGCGCACCGACCGCGGCCGCGCCACGAGCACCACGTGTTCATCGGCGACCGCATGTTCCTCGACCGCGAACCTTCCGCGACGCTCACGGCGGAGGCAATCGCGAGCGGGGGTCTTGGCGCCGCGCTGCCGGGGGTCGAGCGCCGCCGCCTGCGTTGGCGCGCCATCAAGACCGGGTTCTATCTCTTCTTCCCCCATTCCCACAGGCCGCGGCTCGTGACAGCGAATCTCTCCCTGCCTCGCGCCGTGTTCGAGGACGTGAACGGGCTCGACGAGCGTTTCACGGGCTGGGGACTCGAAGATGACGACCTGCGGCGCCGCCTCCGGCGCCGCGGCCACCGCTTTCGGAATGTGCTCCGGCAAGCCGAAGTCTGCCACCTCTGGCACGAGCCGGTCCCGTCATTTCCCGGGCGCGTTCGCGACGGCGTGAATCAGGAGTACTTTCGCCGCGGGTATTTCCTCGCGCGCTGCCGGCACGGCCTGCGCGCCCGGCCGCTCGCGGAGTGTAGGATCGCGTGGAACGGGGAGGGGCCGGCAGAGGGGAAGATTTGGGAGATCTCGATCGGCTGGGGAGCGCGCCCCAAGTGGCTCCCAAGCGAGATTCGCGTCTACGTCGCGACTCCCGCGCCGACCGGGCTCGGGCGCGGGCCCACGCCGGAGATCTGGCTCGCCGCCCCCGGCGCGCCGCCGCCGCCGCGCTGGCACGGGCGCGCCGCGCGAGTCGAAGCGACCGCGCCGCTCGATCCCGCCAGCGCCGCCGGGCGAGCGCAAATCCTCGGCGCGCTGGAAGCGCACGTCTGATGGCGGAGCCGAATCAAGTCGTCCAGCTCGCAGGCGCGATCGCCATACTCGCCGCCTATCTGCTCTTGCAGCTCGGCGTGCTCGGCCCTCGCGCGCTCGCCTTCTCGGCGGCGAACGCGGCCGGTGCCGGCGCGCTCGCTTTCGAGGCCGCGCGCACGGCGCAATGGGGATTCCTCCTCCTCGAAGGGACGTGGACGCTCATCAGCCTGGTGGCGCTGATTGCGGCGATCGCGAGGCGCCGGCGCGTGGACGAATCCGCCGCGAGCGGGTAACTTCCCGGCTCGCATCGCGCACCGGGCCGAGAACAAGCGTGGTCATGTGGATTCCACGCTGGTTCTCGGCCTAGTCGAGCCGGAGGCGAGCGTTTTTGGGTGAAGGCGCCGCGGCGTAGCCGCGGCGACGAGGGGGCTTTGCGAAAGCCCCCGGAGTGAAACTAGTCCCAAAACAAGCGAGCGCCTCGCGTGT
>JAKEFC010000042.1 GCA_022616235.1 Planctomycetota bacterium | reverse complement strand
GGCGAACCGCGACGGGATCGGGTGTCGCGTGACCGTGAGCGCGGGCGGACGCCGGCAGATCCGCGAGCTCCATGGCGCCGCTGGCCACGCGGGGCATCAGAACCCGGCGGAGCTGTCGTTCGCGCTGGGGACAGCCGAGAAGATCGACCTCATCGAGATTCGCTGGACGAGCAAAGCGCGCGGCGTGACGCAGCATCGCGACTTGCCTGCCGGCCACGCGATCACGATCCAAGAGGGCGACCCGCCGGGCGTCGACCTCGTACCTCTCCAGCCGCGCAAGTAGAAGTTTCTTGCGGCACGCCGCGCGTGCATTGAAGGTACCTCCGCGTTCACGCTATAACTCCTCCGATCGCGGCTCTAATCGCCAACCCCATGGAAAGTCGGTGCCCGAGTGTGTCCGGCTCTGCGTCGATCGTATGCACTCGCAATCCTGCCGCTCGCCTGCGTATTCGTATGCTCCTTTGGCGCTTCGTTCGCACGCGGCCAGGAGCCGGCGCCGCCGGCACAAGCGCCGCCGCTCGACGAAGTCGTATTGAAGGACGGCACCCGCATACTCGGGAAGATCCTCGCGATGGAGAACGGCGTGCTCTCGGTCGAGACCGCCTCCGCGGGAACGCTGGCGATCCAATTCCCGTCGATCTCGTCGATCACGAGCGCGAACGACCACGTCTTCGTCCTCTTCGATGGCGGGCGCTGCGTCGGCAAGCCTCGCATCTCCGCCGCGGGCACGCTGGAGATCGCGACGGATGCGCTCGGCGTGCTGCCCCTCGACCTCGCGAAGGTCACGGCGCTGAACCCGCCGCCGAAGAAGGAGTTCTCCCACAAGGGAAACATCGCGCTGAACGGCCGCGTGACGGACGGGAACACGCGCGTGAAGTCCATAGGCGGCACCGCGGAATACGAGATGCGAAGCGACCGGACGCGTCTCACGCTGCGCGGCGATACCAATTACTCCGAAGACAACCAGCAAGTGACCGCGCGCAACTCGAGCGGAGGGATGAAGTACGACTACTTCGCGACCAAGCGGCTCTTCCTGTACACGAACGCCTCGTTTCAAGTGGACGAATTCGCGGACTTGAATCTCCGCACGACCCTCGGCGCCGGGGCCGGGTATCAGTTCATCGATCGCACGACGGCGACCTACTACGAAGAGTTGGGCGTGTCCTTCTTCGACGAGAACTTCGACTCCGCGCCCGACCAGCAATACGCCGCCGGACGCCTCTCCGGCAAGTGGGATTGGGAAGTCGCCGCGAAGCGTGTGGCGTTCTTCCATCTCCACGAGTTCTTCTTCGGATTCGAGGATCAGGACGACCTCTTCGCGGACACGAAGAGCGGCTTTCGCCTCACGATCGCCGCGAATTTCTTCGCGACGATCCAAGCGAACTATCGCTGGGACAACACCCCTGCTCCCGGCAAACACCGCGGCGACACGGAATACCTCTGGGGCCTCGGGTACTCGTTCGCGTTTTAACCGGATGCCGCAGAGTGCCGCGGCTCAGGCGCGGAATTGTTCCTGCTCGGTGGAGCCGTGGAGGGCGGCGGTGGAGGCGGAGCCGCGGGAGATTACTTTGAGGACCTCGTCGAAGTAGCCGGTGCCGACCTCGCGCTGGTGGCGGGCGGCGGTGTAGCCGTGCTCCTCGAGAGCGAACTCGCGCTCTTGCAGCTCGACGTAGCCGGGCATGCCGGCAGCGGAGTATTTGTACGCGACCTGGAACATCGATTCCGAGAGGGAGTGGAATCCCGCCAGCGTGACGAACTGGAACTTGTACCCGAGCGCTCCCAGCGCCTCTTGGAAGCGCGCGATCCCTTTGTCGTCCATGTGGCGCCTCCAATTGAACGACGGCGAGCAGTTGTAGGTGAGGAGCTTCCCGGGGAATTCCGCGTGGATCGCGGCCGCGAACTCGCGCGCGAATTCGATGTCCGGCGTCGAGGTCTCGCACCAGAGCATGTCCGCGTAAGGCGCGTAGGCGAGCCCGCGCGCGACGGCGGCGGCAAGGCCGTTGCGAACGCGGAAGAATCCCTCCGGAGTACGCTCGCCGGTGAGGAACACCCTGTCGCGCTCGTCGTGATCGCTCGTGATCAGGGTCGCGGCCTGGGCGTCCGTGCGCGCGATGACGAGCGCGGGCACGCCCATCACGTCCGCGGCGAGACGCGCCGCGCGCAGGGTGCGCAGGAAGTATTGGGTCGGCACCAGCACCTTGCCCCCCAGGTGCCCGCACTTCTTCTCGGAAGAGAGTTGATCCTCGAAGTGAACGCCCGCGGCGCCCGCATCGATCATCGCCTTCATCAATTCGAACACGTTGAGGGGTCCGCCGAAGCCTGCTTCCGCGTCCGCGACCAAAGGCACGCACCAGTCGACGCCGTTCTTCCCCTCCGCGTGATGGATCTGGTCCGCGCGCTGCAGCGCCTGATAGATCCGGCGCACGAGCAGCGGGACGCTGTTCGACGGATAGAGGCTCTGGTCGGGATACACCTGCCCCGCCGCGTTTGCGTCCGCGGCCACCTGCCAGCCGCTCACGTAGATCGCCTTGAGGCCCGCTTTCACCATCTGGATCGCTTGGTTGCCGGTCATGGCGCCGAGGGCGCGCACGAACGATTCGCCGTGCAGCCCCGCCCACAACTTCTCCGCGCCGCTTCGCGCGAGGGAATGCTCGATCTCGAAATTGCCCCGCAGCCGCAGCACGTCTTCGGGAGAGTAGTCGCGTACGATGCCGGACCAGCGCGGATCGGTTTCCCACTCGACGCTCAGTTTCTGCTGCTTCGCGTAGTCGGTCATGATGTCGCTCCTCGGTCGCGCTTTCGATCCACTATTCGATCCACATTTCCATCCACTAGATGTACTCGTAGGCCGGTATCGTCAGGAAATCGACGAACTGCTTCGAAGCCACCAGCTCTTCGACGAGCGACGCCGCGAGCGGGTACGGTGCGGTCGCGAACGCCGCGTCCCCCACGCGGGTCCGTATCGCTTTCGTCTCTTCCGCGAGCATCGATTGCACGAGCCCCTGGGTGATCCTGCGTCCGTCCGGCAGGACGCCGCGCGGGTGGCGGATCCACTGCCACACCTGGGCACGCGCGATCTCTGCGGTCGCCGCATCTTCCATGAGGTTGTAGAGCGGCACGCACCCCTGTCCCAAGAGCCACGCGGCGAGGTACTCGACGCATACGCGAAGATTCGTCCGCAGCCCCGCTTCCGTGATCGTGCCCTCCGGCATCGCGAGCAGGTCTCTCGCTTCGATCGCATGGGGCGAACGCGGCCGGTCGATCTGATTCGGCCCCGGCATCTCCGCATCGAAGATGGCGCGCGCGACCGGGATCAGACCCGGATGCGCGACCCACGTCCCGTCGTGGCCGTCGCGGACCTCGCGCCGCTTGTCCTCTGCGACCTTCTCGAGCGCGACGGCGTTCGCCGCCTCGTCATCGCGGATCGGGATCTGCGCGGCCATGCCGCCGATCGCGTGCGCTCCGCGCCGGTGGCAGGTCTGCACGAGCAGCCGCGAATAGCTGCGCAGGAAATGGGTCGTCATCGACACCTGCGCGCGGTCCGGAAAGACGCGCTCCGGATCGGCGCGGAATTTCTTGATGGCGCTGAAGATGTAGTCCCAACGGCCGCAGTTGAGTCCGGCGGAGTGCGCACGCAGCTCGTAGAGGATCTCGTCCATCTCGAACGCAGCCGGCAGAGTCTCGATCAGGACCGTGGCCTTGATCGTGCCGCGCGGAATGCCGAGCGCGTCCTGCGCCACGCAGAAGATCTCGTTCCAGAGGCGCGCTTCCTCGTGCCCCTCGAGCTTCGGCAGATAGAAGTATGGCCCCGTTCCCTTGTCGATGAGGGCGCGCGCGTTGTGGAAGAAATAGAGTCCGAAGTCCACGATCGAAGCGGAAGCCGGTCGGCCATCGATCCGGATGTGCTTCTCATCGAGGTGCCAACCGCGCGGCCGCACCATGAGCGTGGCGGTCTCGTCCTCGAGGCGGTAGCGCCTCCCGGCGGGACTCGTGTACTCGATGGCGCCCGCGATCGCATCCCGCAGGTGGATCTGACCCGAGATCACGTTGTTCCAGGTCGGCGAGGTCGCGTCCTCGAAGTCCGCCATGAAGACTCGCGCGCCCGAGTTGAGCCCGTTGATGATCATCTTGCGGTCCACGGGCCCCGTGATCTCGACGCGGCGGTCCGCCAGGTCCGCCGGCACCGGGGCAATGCGCCATTCGCCGCAGCGAATTGCAGCGGTTTCCAGCAAGAAATCCGGGACGACGCCGCGGTCGAACTCCGCTTGCCGGACGCGCCGGTCGCGGAGCAATGCCATACGACGCAAATGGAAGCGCCGCTCGATGCCCAATATGAATGCAATCGCTTCCGGCGAAAGAATCTCCGCGAAGCCGGGAAGCAGCGCTCCGGCGATCTCCACCCCACCTGTTTGCACGATACTCCTCATCGCTCCTCGCTCAGAAAACCCGGCGCCATGAAGCGGGGCGTCGGAGCGGCGGTCGATGCCGCCGTCCGGCTCCGCTCACTACCGCTTGGCTTCCGCTCCGAGGGGATGCAAGACACGTGCCGGGGACCTGGCGCCGGAGAGCGCCGGCGAACCTCCCGCCAGCATCGGGCGGGCGCGAGCCTCGTGGCGAGATGATCACGCCCGGCGTGTCGATTCGGTCCGAGTGCACGGAAGGAAGACAGGGGGTGTCCGATTCCGAGAACTAGCGCGCTTCGCGAACGCGCGCCGCTACTTCGCCGCTACTTCTTCGTGGGGACGAGGAACTCGAGGAATTCGGCTTCGCCCATTACGCCGGACTTCCGGCGCAGGGTCTTCTCGGTCGAAGTATCTATGACCACGAACGTGGGGAGCCCCGTCGTCTCCGCGAGCCGCGACTGCAACTCGAGGTTCGCCTTCAGCTTGGCCTTGTCTCCCGTGTCCGTGTGTACGCGCAGCTCGATGAACCCCTTGTCGAGCGCCTCGCGCACCAGCTTGTTTTTGATGAAGAGTCCCTCTTCCATCATGCGGCAATTCACTCAGGTGTACCCGGTGAAGTTCACGAGCAGGAGCTTCTCCGCGCGGCGCGCGGCGGCGAGAGCGGCGGGGTAATCGTCCTTGATGATGGTGTGGCCGGCCCCTACCGACTGGCGCACGCCGTTCCCGTCGGCGTTCCCGAGTTCCGCGCTGCCGTAATTCGGGATGATCGCCTGCATCACCGGATCGACGACGCGATACCCGAGCGCGCCGTAGAGGCAATACGCCGCGAAGAGGAGCACGGCGAGGCCGATCGTCATGCGCGTCGGCCCGATGGCAACTTCGGCTTCCGACTTCAGGCGGATCCAGCCGAAGAGGAACGCCGCGCCCGCGCCGAAGACCGCGGCCCACAGGAACAAGAATAATTCCCGCGGCAGGATCTGCCATTGCAGGACGAGGTCGGCGTTCGAGATGAACTTGAGCGCGGCGGCGACCTCCACGAAGCCGAGGAACACCTTAGTCGTGTTCATCCACTCGCCGCTCCGCGGCAGCGACGTGATCCACCCGGGAACGAGCGAGAGGATCACGAACGGGATCGCGATCGTGAGGCCGAACACCCCCATCCCCAGGATCACGAGCGCGCTGCTCCCGGTCTTGATGCCGACCGCGAGGAGATTCGCCACGAACGGCGCGGTACACGTGAACGACGTGAGCACGAGCACCGTGCCCATGAGGAACGCACCGAAGTAGCCGCCGCGCGCGGACGCCTGCCCGGCGAAGTTCATGAGGAACGCGGGAGGCTGCAGCGTGATCGCGCCGAAGAGCACGACCGCGAAGAAGAGGAACAAGACGCCGATCGCGAGATTGGTGACCCAGTGCGTCGCCACGGGCTGGATCCAGGGCGCGAACGCGAGGCCCACGAAGATGAAGACGGCGACGATCCCGAGGCCGTAGGTCGCCGTGAGCGGCAACACCCTGCCGCCGCGCACGCTCGCCTGCTTCGTGAAGAAGGAGACGGTGATGGGAACCATCGGATAGGTGCACGGCATGACGAGCGTGAAGAGCCCCCAACCGATCGCAAGTAGTATGAAAGGCAGCAGGCCCTTCTCGGTCAGCGCCTTTTCTTCCGTAGAGAGCGCCGCGCCGGCCTCGACGTGCAGGCTCGCGGTAAAGGGCACGCGCTCGTTCTTCTCGCAGATCTTCTCGGTGCAGGGCTGATACTCGATCTCGCCGGCGATGGCCGCGGCTCCGGCGAGCGCTGTTTCGGGCACGCGGAAAGCCCGACTCACCGCGAAGCGGCCGGTCAGCCAGTAGCCGCGCACGACCTCGCCTTCGTGGAGTTCCCCGTCGGGCAGCTCGGTCGCGCCGGCCTCGCTCCAATCGATGCCCGCGAGGCGAATCTGAGGGCGCGTGTCGTATTTGGGATCAAGCGGAGTCTCCTTCGCGCCGTAGACGTGCCACCCCTTCTCGACCTCGATCTCGAGCCGCACGGTCACGGTCTCGCCGCGGCGCGCGCTCGCGGGTTCGACGGAGGTGGAGACGATGCGCGCCTTCGGGGCCACCTCCGGCATCGCAGGCGCAGGCGCGGCCGCCGCCGGATCGATCGTCAGCGTCGCGCTGAAACGCTTCGTCCCCGGCGGATCGCACATCGTTTCCGTGCACTGCATGTAGCCGAGGGTGCCCTCGACCTCGATCACTCCCGCCTTCGCATCCGCTGGCACGTCGAGCGGCAGCTCGAGCACCGCCTTCCCGGCGAGATACCAGCTCACGATCTCCGGATCCTTCGAGATCTCGTGGCGCTCTCCATCGGGCACTTCGAGCGCGCCGGCGGCGGCGAGCCCGCCGAGCTTGTCGAGGGTCACCGACGGAATCTGGCCGATCGACTCCTTCTTCCCGTAGAAGTGCCACTCGGGATCGATGTCCAGCTCGAGCCGGAGCGCGACTCTGGATCCCGGCGGGGCCGATTCCGGAGCGAAGGAGGTCTTGAGCGTGAATTGCTCGCGAAGCGGCGCGAAGCCCTGCGCCGCGGGCGCTGAGGCACAAGAGCAGAAGAACGCGAGAAGGAGCGCCGCTGCCGCCGCGGCGGGCTGGAAAAAGAAGAAGGCTGCATGCGCGCGCAGGATCGAAACCATGCTCTGGGAAACGCTCCTCACGGATATGGGCGAAGAACGGCGCGAGCGCGCGGCGGGTTCCCCGCATGATGGAGCCGCGTCCTGCCTGCTGCAACCTATCCCATGCGGAATACGCGGGATAGGGAGTTTGGCTGCGGCGAGCGCCGGCGCGCCACCCGCGCTCCGCGCCGCAGGAAGATTCCCCTTGCCACGCTTCTACATGTGTAGTAGCGTGCGCCTCGTTCGGTCGCCAGTCGAGCGATACCGCGCAAGAGCGCGCGAAATCGCGAGAGTCCGCGAAAACTCGGAGGCCCATGCAGCTCAGCGATGCGGAGTGGAAGATCATGCGCGCGGTGTGGCAGCGCCACCCCGCGAGCGCGCGCGACGTGCTCAACGCGCTCGCGTCCGAGACCGCCTGGGCCTACACCACCGTGAAGACTTTCATGGCGCGGATGGTGGAGAAGGGCGCGCTCAAGGTGCGCATGCGCGCGAACACGAGCCTCTACGAGCCCCTGATCACGGAATCGCAAGCGCGGCGGAGCGCGATTCGCTCGCTCCTCGACAAAGCGTTCGACGGCACCGCGGCGCCGCTCATGAGTTTTCTCCTGGAGGACGAGAAGCTGTCGCGCAAGGATCGCAAGATCCTCGCCGCGCTCGTCGACGAATCGAAGGAACGGGACCGGAATGCCGCTGGACGCCGTCCTTGAGGTCGCCGCCGGTTGGTGGGCTTGGATGCAGCCGATGCTCTGGCAAGGGAGCGTGCTCATCTTGCTCGTCTTCGCGGCCGACCGCCTGCTCGCGCGCTGGGCGTGGCCGCAGCTTCGCCTCGCGCTCTGGCTCTCGGCCGCGGCGAAGCTGCTCCTGCCGCCGACCGTCGCATCGCCCCTCGCCGTGACTGCCCCGCTCGCCGGGGCGGCCGCGCTCGCCGCGCCCCCCGCGGACGGAGCGTTCCCAGCGTTCGCGGCGATCGCCTTCGCGGTTTGGTGCGCCGTGGCGATATCGCTTGCGTTCCGCGCCGCTCGCACCGCGCGCCGCACGCGCCGCGCGCTCCTCGCGTCCGATGCCGCGGATCTGCACGCGCCGCGCGTGGTCGCGGCGTTCGCCGCCGCCGCGCGCGACCTCCGCCTCCGCCGCTTGCCGCGCCTTCTGATCTCGGATCTCGTCCGCACTCCCGCCGCATTCGGCGTGTTGCGCCCGCTCGTAATATTGCCGCCGCGCGCCGCGCGCGATCTCGACGGCGCCGAGCTGCGGCACGTCTTCCTCCACGAGCTTGCGCACGTGAAGCGTGGCGACCTACTTCTGCAAGGATTTCTGCTCGCGCTCCATTTCGCCTATTGGTTCAATCCGCTCGTCCTCGTCGTGCGGCGCCGCATTGCGGGCCTCTTGGAGCTTTGCTGCGATGCTTCCGTCGCGGCGGTGCTCCGCGAGGAGTGTTCCTCCTATCGCCGCACGCTCCTTCGCGAGGCTGAAAGACTGCTCGACGTCGAAACGCCGGCGGTTCCGTGCGCCATCGGGATGATCGCCGGCGCCTCGAACGTGATCGCGCGCCTCTACTGGCTCGAGCGGCGCACGTGGCGATGCGCGGGCCTCCGGCGCGCGCTCTCTCTGGGCGCGGCGCTCGCGATGTTCCTCTGCGTGCTACCGATGGCGCAGGCGGCGGCGCCGGCCCGGGCGCCGGCGCCGGCGGGCGGCGCGGAGCAAGCCAGTGATGCGGCTCTCGACGCCGCCGCGCGCTCGAACCTCGAGCGCGTCGCGGCCGGCGACAGGATCAGTTGCCTCATCGTTCGCTACTCGGCTCTAAGACTCTCACGCGATCACTGACGCGGTGGCGGTAAGCCGTCCGCAGGGCATTTTCAACTCTCGAAAGGGGCCACCATGCGCAGATTGTTCCTCGGACTTGCCGTCATGACCTGTGTCCTGTCCGCCGCGGCGTACTTCGCCGGCCAAGCGGCATCGCAAGACAAGGGTGGCGAGAAAATGCCATCGCCGCAGGAGCAGCAAGAGATGATGAAGCGGTGGATGGAAGCCGCGACTCCCGGGGACAAGCACAAAAAGCTAGCGGCATTCATCGGCAAGTGGAACGTAACCTACCGAATCTGGATGGGCGGCTCCGGCGCACCGCCCTCGGAATCCAAAGGCACGACGGAATTCAAGTGGCTCCTCCCGGACCGCTTCGTCAGCTACGAGGGAACAGGGAGCATGATGGGCATGCCGGTCACGAGCTTCGGAATCCTGGGCTACGACAACTTCAAGCACAAATACGTGACTTGCGGCGTGGATTCCATGAACACCCACATGTTGATGGCGTACGGCGACTTCGACCGCACGGGGACGGATCTCGTCACTTATGGGCCAATGGACGAGCCGACCACCGGCGAGCACGACAAGACGGTGAAGTACGCGTATCGATTCAAGGGTAAGGACAAATTCGTGCTCGAGGTCTACGACCTCGTCATCCACGAGACGGATTCGAAGGTCGTGGAAATGGAGTACACGCGCGCGAAGTAGCGCGGCGCGCGGTGGCCGCGGTCACTTCCACCCTTCGAAGGCGGCGATGACACGGCGAAAGTCGTCGGGCACCGCCGTCGGCCGGAATTCCTCGTCGATCGCGCAATGGACCGTGTAGCCGGCCGCGACGATCCGATTCTCCTTCTTGTGGCGGATGCGGAAGTCGAAGACGAAGCTGCTCCGGCGGATCTCGCGGGTCGAGACATCGATCAAGAGGACGTCGTCGAGGCGCGCCGGCGACTTGAAGTCGAGATGAGCGCTCACGACGACGTTTTCGAAGTCTCGGATCGGGCGAATCCCCTCCGAGAGGCCGAGGTTGCGGAGGTAGTCGACGCGGCCCACCTCGAGAAACGTGAAGTAATTGCCGTGAAACACGACGCCCATGGCGTCGGTCTCCGGCAGGCGCACGCGCACCTCGGTGTTGAAGTGAAAGCGCGGAGCGGAGTCCGCCATCGTTGCCTCGCTTCCTTGAAAAAGTGCGGGAAGCATCTCGCCAAACTCGTCCGAGCGCAACCGCGCGGAGAGAAGCAAATGGCGCTATCGAACAGGCGTGGAGGCGTTGGGGAGGGGCTGGATCAGCGTTCGCTGCCAGGTAATTGGCGAGGCGGGGTTCGGAAGCGTTCCGTCCGCGACGCGGGCGACCGCGCGCACGGGGTGAATCGCCACCTTCGCACCGTCCTCGACCCGCGAATTGTCCGCTCCGGCGCAGCCCGCCGTGGCGATAATAAACGCGCCCGCGGCGGCAAGCAGCGCGGTGCGGAAGCGAGGGGTCGGCGTGATCGACAATGAGCGAAACCGTCTTTTCATACGAAGTGCGATCATAGCGCCGGCAGCCCTTTTTGCTTCGCGATTCCCCGCCTCCGAAGCGAGATTGTCGGCACGCAGCTTGCCTCGCGGCGAGCCTGCCTTCCTCCCTCGCGAACGCGGGCACTGAAACCTCCCGCGGCGAGCGCGCATCCAAACGCCGGCTCGAAAACGTAATCCTAGCCTTTTTCACCCAAGCCGCGCGGGGCGCCCGAAGCGCCGCCGGAAGGAGTGCTACGTCATGATTCCCATCGCTTCGAGGACGAACGCGGCGGCGCGAGTGCCTGCGCTCGCTTGCTTCACCGCATTCGCGCTCGCGATCGCCCCTGGCTGCAACCGTTCGCTGCACGTGCCGGACCTCGGCGGCCTCTATAGCCGTGCCGCACAAGGCTCGGAGCGCGAACGCAACCCTGTGATCGTGATCCCCGGCATCCTCGGGTCGAAGCTCGTCCAGGACGGCACCGGCAAGGTCGTCTGGGGCGCGTTCGGCGGCGACTACGCGGACCCGAGCACGCCGGAGGGCGCGCTCCTCCTCTCGCTGCCGATCGAGGAGGGGAAACCGCTCGATGCGCTCACCGACGACGTTCACGCCGCGGGCGCGCTCGACCGCCTGAAGCTCACGATCTTCAACATCCCGATCGAGGCGAAGGCCTACGCGCAGATCCTCGGCAGCCTCGGCGTCGGCGGCTATCGCGACCAGCAGCTCGCGGAGTCTGGCGCGGTCGACTACGGCGAAGAGCACTTCACCTGTTTCCAATTCGGCTTCGACTGGCGCCGCGACCTCTCGGAGACGGCGGCGCGCTTCCACGAATTCCTGCTCGAGAAGCGCGCCTACGTGATCGCGGAGCGCGCGAAGCGCTACGGAGACACGAGCGGCGACGTGAAGTTCGACATCGTCGCGCACTCGATGGGCGGGCTGCTCCTCCGCTACTACCTCCAGCACGGGCCACACTCCGCCGGCGATGAAGGGCCGCTCCCGGAGATCACTTGGGAAGGCGCGCGCTACATCGAGCGCGCCGTGCTCGTCGGAACGCCGAGCGCGGGCTCGGTGGACGCGCTCCTCCAGCTCGTGACCGGCTCCGACTTCGTGCCCCTGAACCTCGTCCCGCACTACAGCTCCGTGATCCTCGGCACCTACCCTGGCGTTTACGAGCTGCTCCCGCGCCCGCGCCACGCGCCCGTCGTCGACGGCACGGGTGGCCCGGACGGCGCCGCTACGCTCGACTTCACGCAGCCGGAACTGTGGGAGCGTTTCCAGTGGGGTCTCCTCGACCCCGCGGAAGACGAAACCCTGCGCGCGCTCCTCCCCGACGCGCCGGATCGCGCGGCGCGGGTGCGCGCCGCGCGCGACCATCTCGCGAAGTGCCTGACGCGCACGCGCCGGCTCCACGCGGCGCTCGATCGTCCTGCGTCTCTCCCCCCCGGCCTCGACCTCGTCCTCATCGCGGGGGACGCGGAGCCCACCGCGGCGCGCGCCATCGCGAGAGGCGCGGGGCCCACGCTCGAAGTGCTCGAATACGGCCCCGGCGACGGCCGCGTGCTCCGCTCGAGCGCGCTCCTCGACGAGCGCGTCGGACAGAGCTGGTCGCCGCGGCTCGTGACTCCGATCGATTGGTCGCGGGTCATGTTCATTTTTCGCGATCACCTCGGCCTCACGTCCGACCCCGCTTTCACCGACAACATTCTTTACTACTTGATCGAAGAGCCGCGGCGCGCTATGAGCGTGGCTACCGCGCGCCCTTGACGCGCGCGGCAACCACCAAGAGAGCCTGATCGGAGCGCGATGGGGTCTTTTCACAAAGTAGCGAAGCTGAGCGAGCTTCGCCCAGGCGACGCGCGCGCGGTCGTCGCGGGCGGCATGGAGATCGCGCTCTTCAATCTGGGCGGCACCTGCTACGCGCTCGATGGCACTTGCACGCACGCCGGCGGTCCGCTCGGCGAAGGGTCGCTCGAGGACGATCACGTCGTCTGCCCCTGGCACGGGGCGCGCTTCTGCGTGAAGACCGGGGTCTCCGACAATCCGATCGCGACCGACGTGCGCGCGTTCCCCGTGAAGATCCAAGGAGACGACGTGTGGGTCGAGATCGACTGATCGCGCGGACATGGCGGATGCGACGTACCGCGTAGTCGAATCCCGCTCCGCCGCGGATGGCACGGAACGCCTGCTCCTCGAGGGCGCGGACGCCACGCGCATCGAGACGGTCGCGATGCCTGCCAGCGGCCACACGACCGTTTGCGTGTCCACCCAAGCCGGCTGCCCGGTCGGTTGCCGCTTCTGCGCGAGCGGCCTCGCCGGCTTCGGACGGAATCTCACCGCCGCGGAGATCTCCGGACAAGTCGCCGCGGTCGCCGCGCTCCCCCACCTCCCGCCGCCGCGCCGCGTCGTCTTCATGGGCGTCGGCGAACCGCTCCTAAACGCGCGCGCGGTCGGCGCCGCCGTGACGCGGATCGAGCGCGACTTCGGCATCGGCCGAAAGCGCATGCGCGTCTCCACGGTCGGGATCCTCGCGGGGCTCGCGCACCTCGCCGCGCTCCCGCGCCCGCCCGGGCTCGCGCTCAGTTTGCACGCCGCGCGCGACGATCTTCGCCGCAGACTGATCCCCTATCGCCCGCTCGCGCCGATCGCCGACGCGGTACGCGCCGCGCTCGACTACGGGCGGCGCGCGCGCGTCCGCATCGCGATTCAATATCTGCTCCTCGCCGGCGTGAACGACGGCGACGATGACGCGCGCGGGATCCGCGATCTTTTCGCGCGCGAGCGCGTGAAGATCGATCTCCTCCGCCACAACGAAGTCGCCGAGAGTCCGTTTCGCGCGGCCAGCCGCGAGCGCGAAGATGCATTTGCCGCGCTCCTCTATCGCGCGGGCTTGCACGTGTCGCGCCGCACTTCGCGCGGCGCCGGCGCCGGCGCCGCGTGCGGCCAGCTTCGGCGGCAGATTCCGAACGGCGGCGCCGCATATCGCGCCGGCGACGCGCTCGATTCCGATTGCTTTCACCCCGCTACTCGCTAGAGTCTCCCCACGCAATGTCGCAGCGCCGAATCTTCGCGCAGCTCAGAGCGCGAAGAACGGGGGACCCGAACTTTGGGGTGAATCTCGCTCTCGAAAGAGCCGCGAGAAGGGCACCTGGTGAGCCCTAACCCGTCAGCTAACCTCGTAGGCCGACCACTAGGACGACAACGGTGAAGAATCGCTGGATCTCGCTGCTATTCGGTCCGGAGAAGGACCCATTCAACCCCCGTGTCTTCCACACGGTCACCCTCGTCGCATTCTTGGCGTGGGTCGGCCTCGGTGCGGACGGGCTCAGCTCATCCTGCTACGGTCCCGAAGAAGCGTTCCTCAGTCTCGGCCCGTACTCCCATCTCGCCGTGCCGCTCGCGCTCCTCATGGCGATCACGGTATTCATCATCTCCGCGAGCTACTCGCAGATCATCGAGAAATTCCCATCGGGCGGCGGCGGCTACGTCGTTACCACGAAGCTCCTCGGCCGCGGGCCCGGCGTCGTTTGCGGCTGCGCTCTCCTCCTCGACTACATATTGACGATCGCGATCTCCGTTTCGAGCGGGATCGATGCGTTTTTCAGCTCGCTCCCCTACGAAGCCGGCCAGTGGAAGGTCTATGCGACGCTCGCCATCGTCGTCTTCTTGATGTGGCTCAACCTGCGCGGCGTGAAGGAATCGGTCCTCGTCTTGCTGCCGATCTTCGTCGTCTTCCTCCTCACCCATCTCGCGGCGCTGCTCACGGTATTCATCGCGAACGGCCACGAGACGTGGAGCTTGATCACGAATACGCCGGCTCGCATCGGATACGACGCGGAGCAAGCGGGCGGCTGGCTCCCCCTGCTCGCGATCTTCTTCGGCGCCTTCGCGATCGGCGGCGGCACGTATACGGGGATCGAAGCCGTCAGCAATTCGCTGCAGATCCTGCGCGAGCCGCGCGCCGCGACCGGCAAACGCACGATGCTCTACATGGCGATCTCCCTCGCCGTGACCGCCTCGGGGCTCCTCTTCGCGTATCTCATCGTGCAAGTCGCGCACGTCCCAGGAAAGACGCTGAACGCCGCGCTCTTCGAGACCGTGTTCGAGGGCTGGCGCCCGGCGGGAGTGCCGCTCGGACACTGGCTCGTGCTCCTCACCCTCGCCGCCGAGGGAGCGCTCCTCTTCGTCGCGGCGCAAGCCGGCTTCATCGGCGGCCCGCGCACCCTCGCGAACATGGCGCTCGATCGTTGGGTGCCGGCGCGCTTCATGCACCTCTCCAGCCGCCTCGTGATCCAGGACGGCGTCCTCTTCATGGGCGTCGCCGCGATCCTGTTCGTGATCGTGACGCGCGCGAACGTGAAGCTGCTCGTCATCCTCTACAGCATCAACGTGTTCGTCACCTTCACGCTGTCGCAGCTCGGCATGTGCGTCCACTGGTTGCGCGCCCGCCCGCGCGCGCTCCCTTGGCGTAGGAAGCTGCTCCTGAACGGCAGCGGGCTCATCCTGACCGCTACGGTGCTCGTCATGATGATCTACTTCAAGTTCAACAAGGGCGCTTGGGTCACGCTCCTCATTACGGCTCTCGCGGTCTGCATCGTGTACTTGATCCGCGGCCATTACGAGAAGGTGCGAAAGAGCCTGAAGGAGCTGGACCGTCTCCTCGAGGCGCCGCCGGAGCCGAACCCGCCGCCGCCCCCCGCGAAGTCGCCAAAAGGCCCCACCGCGGTGATCCTCGTCGGCGGCTACAACGGGCTCGGCGTCCACTCTTTCCTCACCGTGCTCCGCCAGTTTCCATCGCACTTCAAGAATTTCGTGTTCGTTTCCGTCGGCGTCATCGACTTCGACGAATTCAAAGGCGCCGAGGAGATCGAGCGCTTGCGAGAGCGCACGAACGCCGCGCTCCAGAAGTACATCTCCCGTGCGAGCACGATGGGGGTCTACGCGGAGTATCGAGCAATCGTCGGCACGGATCTCGTCGACGAGGCGGAGAAGGAGGCACGCCAGCTCGCGCGCGAATTCCCCGGCGCGATCTTCTTCCTCGGTCAGCTCGTCTTCGAGCAGGGGAACTTCTTCACGCACTTCCTGCACAGCCAGTCCGCGTTCGAGATCCAGCGGCGCTTGCAATTCTCGGGATTGTCGACCGTGCTGCTCCCGATCCGCTGCTCGTGGCAGGACTCGTGGACTGGCTCCGGCAAGAAGTAGAGGCGCGCGCATGGCGATCGAGCCGTGGAACGCCGTATTCCTAGCGGGCTTCGCGGTCTACGTCGCCATCCGCCACGTGTACGAGAAGCGCGCGCGCGGGGCCGAAAAGGTCGTGAATCGCTTCGATCGACTCGAGGCGGGACTCCTCGCCGTGGTAGCCGCCGGCACGCTCATCCTCCCGCTCATCTATCTCTGTACGCCTTGGCTCGCGTTCGCCGACTACCGGCTCCCGGCGGCGGTGCCGCGGTGTGGCGCGGCCGTCATGATCGCCGCTCTCTGGCTCTTCCACCGCTCCCACGCCGATCTAGGGCGGAATTGGGCGGTCACGCTGCAGCTACGCAGGGATCACGAATTGGTGCGAAGCGGCGTGTATCGCAGGGTGCGCCACCCCATGTACGCGGCGATCCTGCTCTTCGGCGTCGCCCAGGGGATGCTGCTCGCGAATTGGCTCGCCGGCTGGTCCGCGCTCGCGACCTTCGCGCTCCTCTACATCCTGCGCACGCCGCGCGAAGAGCGCATGCTCCTCGATCACTTCGGCGAACCGTACCGCGACTACATGCGCGCATCGGGCCGGCTATTGCCACGATGGCGCCGCGGTAAGTAGGTTCAAACCTCGGCCGTGCCGCCGTCTTCGGGGTCGCCGTCCGTGTCGCTGTCGCCGCGGGCGATCTCCTCGAGGAGCGCGGCCCACGCTTCGCGCTCCGTCTGCGGGTCGACGAGCACGCGCTTCGCG
>JAKEFC010000272.1 GCA_022616235.1 Planctomycetota bacterium | reverse complement strand
GGGAAGCCCCGGCGACGTTCCTCCTCCTCGGAAGGACTCCCTGCGCGGAGGCGGAAGCTCCGTGGCTCGCGGGCATCGAAGATGAGAGCGCGCTGAAGCAGACGCTGCTCGCGCGCGCGGGGGGCAAGTTGTCGCCGCGCGCGCTCCGCGCCGAGTACGAGCACGTGCGCGCGGAACGCGAGATTCGCGCCACGCTCGCGCGCTTCGTGGAGTGCGGCGCGCGCGCCCACTACTACGCCGCCGACATTACGAATGCGCGCGAGGTCGCGCGGGCGCTCGCGGACGCACGCACGGCCCATGGACCGATCCGCGCTTTCATCCACGGCGCGGGCGTCCTCGCCGACCAGCTCATCGCGGACAAGACCGATGAAGCGTTCCAGCGCGTCTGGGCGACCAAGGTCGATGGCGCGCGCAACGTGCTCGGCGCGCTCGGCGCCTCCGACCTGCGCGCGCTCGTCTTCTTCTCGTCGTCGACGGCGCGCTTCGGCCGCACGGGGCAGGTCGACTATGCCATGGCGAACGAAGCGCTGAACAAGATTGCCGAGGACGAGGCGCACAAGCGCCCCGCCTGCCGCGTGCTCGCTCTGAACTGGGGCCCGTGGGAAGGCGGCATGGTGACGCCCGCGCTCAGCGAGGTGTTCCAGCGCGAAGGGGTCGGCCTCATCCCGCTCGCGGCGGGGGCGCGCCAGCTCGTCGCGGAGATGCGCGGCGCGGCCGCGGTCGAGGTCGTGCTGCTCGGGAGCCCCGGCGCGGCGAGCGCGGGCGGCGCGCCGACGCCACCGCTTGCGCCGGCGCGCGCGCGCGCGGATGCGGCACCGGCGGCGGCCGGAACGGAATCCGCGCTGCCGGTCGCGTTCGAGACGGAGGTCGATCTCGCGAGCTGCCCCTTCCTCGCGTCGCACGTCCTCGACGGGCACGCGGTCCTGCCGATGGCAATGATGATCGAATGGCTCGCCCACGGCGCGCTGCACGCGCATCCGGGGCTCGAATTCTTTGGATTCGATGCGCTGCGCGTCTTCAAGGGCGTGCTCCTCGAAGGAAAGGAGCGCGAGCTGCTCCGCGTCCACGCGGGGCATGCGGAGCGCCTGGGCGGCGAGCACCACGTCGCCGTGGAACTGCGCGGAACTGCGGCGGATGGCCGCGACGTGCTCCACGCGCGCGCGGCGATCGTGCTCGCGGATGCGCTCCCGAGCGCGAAGGCGCACCAGACGCCGGTCTTGGATGCCCCGTTCCCGCGCGACGTCGAGGAGATCTATCGCGAGCGCCTCTTCCACGGCCCCGAGCTGCGAGGGCTGCTCGGCGTGGAAGGGTGCTCCGGGGAAGGGATCGCGGGGGTGAGCCGGAGCGCGCCCGCACCGCGCGCGTGGCTCGCGCGCCCCTTGCGCAGCCGCTGGCTCGCGGACCCGCTCGTCTTGGATGTGAGCTTCCAGCTCATGATCGTGTGGAGCCAGGAGCATCTCGCCGCCGGTTCGCTCCCCTGCTTCGCGGGGAACTATCGCCAGTATCAGCGCTCGTTCCCGCGAGGCGACACGCGCATCGTGATCGAAGTGACGCGCTCGAGCGAGCACAGCGCGTTCGCGAACATCGAGTATCTCGATCGCGCGGGGGCGCTGGTCGCGCGCATGATGGACTACGAGTGCGTCGTCGATGCATCGCTAGCGACCGCATTCCGGCTGAATCAACTGGTACGGTAGGGAGACGGAATTGATCCGTGCAGCCGTGACGCCGCGCGACGCGCGCACGCCGGAACCGATCGCCATCGTCGGACTCGGCGGCGTGTTCCCCGGCGCGCTCACGTTGGAGCGATTCTGGGAAAACGTGCGCGGCGGCACCGAGGCCGCGCGCGATGTCCCGGCCGCGCGCTGGCTCCTCGCTCCCGATGAAGCGTACGATCCGCGCCCCGCGGTCGCCGACCGCGTGTATTCGCGGCGCGCGTGCTTGATCGAGGGATTCGAATTCGATCCGGCGGGGCTGGCGCTCGACCCGGCGCTCGCGGCGCGCCTCGATCCGATGTTCCATCTCGCGCTCCACGCCGCGCGCGCCGCGCTCGCGGGGTCCAGTGCGCCGCTCGATCGCGGCCGGACGGGAGTGATCCTCGGCAACATCGTGCTCCCGACGGATCATGCGGCGGCGCTCGCGCTCGAGGCGCTCGGGAACGCGCCGCGGGAGGAACGTGCGGCGCCCCGCCCCTCTCCCCTCGATCGCTACGTCGCGGGGCTCCCCGCGGGACTCGTCGCCCAGGCGCTCGGGCTCGGCGCCGGCGCCTTCACGCTGGATGCGGCGTGCGCATCATCGATCTATGCGGTCAAGCTCGCGATGGACGAGCTGCGCGCGGGCCGCGCCGATGCGATGCTCGCGGGGGGCGTGTCGCGCCCCTCCTGCCTCTACACGCAGATGGGATTCTCGCAGCTCCGCGCGCTCTCCCCGAGCGGCCGCTGCTCGCCCTTCGACGAGAAGGCGGACGGCCTCGTCGTCGGGGAAGGCGCGGGGATCTTCCTCCTCAAACGCCAGGGCGATGCGCTCGCCGCGGGCGATCGGATCCACGCCCTCCTCCACGCCGTAGGACTCTCGAACGATCTCGGCGGCAGCTTGCTCGCGCCGGAGAGCGCGGGGCAGCTCCGCGCGCTCCGCGCGCCGTATCTCGCGGCCGGCTGGGAGCCGAGCGACGTCGATCTCATCGAATGCCACGCGACCGGCACTCCGATCGGCGACGCCGCGGAGATCGAGAGCCTGCGCGCGCTCTGGAGCGAGTGCGATTGGCGGCGCGGCCAGTGCGCGATCGGCTCGGTGAAGTCGAACGTCGGGCACCTGCTCACGGCGGCGGGCGCGGCCGGGCTCATGAAGCTCGTCCTCGCGCTCGCGGAGGAGACCTTGCCGCCGACCGCCGCTTTCGAGCGCGCATCTCCGCGCCTTTCCCTCGACGATTCGCCGTTCCGCGTGCTCGGCGCCGCCGCCCCGTGGCCGCGCCGCGCGGAGGGCGCGCCGCGGCGCGGCGCCCTGAGCGCGTTCGGATTCGGCGGCATCAACGCCCACCTCCTCGTCGAGGAG
>JAKEFC010000271.1 GCA_022616235.1 Planctomycetota bacterium | reverse complement strand
TTCGGCTTCTCCTCCGCGGGCGGGCGGTCCACGTAGGTGATCACTTCGACATCCTGGGCCGTGAATTCCCGCGTGACTCGGTCGAGGATCTTGTAGCGCTTCTGAAATACATCGCCGTAGATCTTGTCGACGAACTCTTCATCCTCGAGCGAGATATCTTCCTTGTTCTCCAGCTCGACCCGAATCGCGGCGCGCCTTTCCGTGTACGCGAGATCGACAAGCACCTTGTCTTCCTCGCTGATGGCGTTGAAGGTCCAATCGGCGGATGGGCGCATGACTCGGAACATGAATTCCTTGGACGCGAACTCCTCTCCCTCGACGATGCCGTTCGGCTCCATCGGCAGCGACTTCACGTAGGAGAATACTTTCTCTTCGAGCTCCTTCACCCCGCCGAAGTAGTTCTCCGCCAAGTCTCTGAAATCTTGCGGCGTCACCGATGCGGTCTCGTTCTTGACGACCTTCTGCCATAGAGCTTTGAGTAGCTCTCGACCCTTTTCTTTCTCAGGACCGCTGAAGAGGAAGTGAATCAAGCCCCAAGCATCGCCGTACTGAGCGCCTCCGAACTCATGACGCTGCATTTCGATGAGGCGGGCGAGCCGCTCGTTCGTTCCTTCCGCGATCCTCCGCTTTAGGCCGAGCAGTCGGTCCCGGAAGACGAGCCCAGACACGACTTCGTTCTTCTCGTAGTCTATGCGCGCACCGTCGCCGAAATACACGGCCATCCCTTCGATGAGCCATACCGGCATGTTGTTCATGGGTCCCATGCCAAGCTTGCGGCCTTGGAATTGATGGACCGCTTCGTGGCAGAGCACTCCGAACGTGCTTCCCGTGAGAGCAAACGTGCCATGGTAACCGTGTATGGTCTGGTTCGCGGGATTGTAGTAGGCGCCGATCCCCGCATTCGGCGGAAAGCCGTTCTTCTCGTAGAACTCTTCTTTCGTCTTGTAGATGAAGACCGCGGAGCGCCCTGTCTGCTTGTCACTGCCCGTGAATCGCTTGGACAGTGATTCGAAGATTTTCTCCATGATCCCTGCGTAATACTCCGTCACGCGCAAGGTCGAGTTGCAGTGAATCTCGTAGTGGGGCGTCTTTTTGACGAAGTGCTTGTCCCACGGCACTCCTTCGAATTCCTGTTCCTTCCTCTTGCGGAATTTCTCCGCCTTCTTGCGCTCCTTCTCGCGCCGCTTCTGCTCTTCCTTGGTGAGCGGCCCTTCGCCGCCGCCCCCAGCGACTCCGGTCGCGGACGCGCCGTCCTTCTTGACCAGCTCGAGCCCTTCGAGCGCGTAGCCGCCCGCGAGCAGCTCCTGCACTCGCTTCTCGTCGACCCATGCACCGTCCAAGCGCGCGTGCCCGAGCCCGCCGTGCGCGGCCTCGTTCGCCGGATCGAGCTGGAGCACCTTGCCGAGAGTGGCGCTCCGCTCTTCGCGCAGCCCTTTCTCCCCAGCCCAGTCCGCAAGCTCGAGCAGCTTCGCGACGTCCTTGCTCTCGGTGAAGCGCCGGAAGCGCTCCTCCCACTCGAGCCGCACGACGTCCACGTCGCGGCGGATCTCCTTGATCGTGTCGCGCGCGAGCGTGAAGGTCCCGAACGAGGTCTTTAGCGTCACCTGCGTCTTCGTCTCGGCGACGATTTCGCCGACCAGCTCCTGCCCCTCTTCTAGGACGACGATGACGAGCGCGGACTCGGCGCCGGATCTCTTCTCGGCGGATTCCTTCGCCGGACCCTCCGCATCGGTCTCGGCCGGCAGCGGCAGCGCCACCAGCGCCGCGAGGATCACTCCAAAGAGCGCGCTCACTACACCGCGCGCCTTGCCGCGCGCCTCTCGATCGCCGAGCAGCATCGTTTCAGTCCTCTACCTTGAAGTCGTCGAGGTACTTGCCGAACACCTTGTCGTTGGTCGCCGCGAATTCCGCGGGATCCGCTTCGAGCACGTTCACGCGCACCTTGTCGACGGAAGCGTTGACCACCACGCGATACTGGAATGTCTCGGTGTCGCCCTTCTGTCCTTCGCCGGCCCCCTTCGCGCCCGTCGAGCTTTCGCTCTTCACGTTCGGGACGGCGAGGAAAATCGTGTCCACCGCGGGGAAGCCGTGCAGGTTGTCCTTCAGCACCGGCTCGAAACACCCGGGGGCATCGTGGCTGACGGAATTGAAGAATCCGGAGATCAGTCTGTTCACGAGTTCCTCGGATAGCTCGGCCCGCGCCCAGTTGCCCGTCGTGCCCGACGAGATGCGCCGGTGCTTGCCGCCGGTGCCGACGAATGCGATCTGCTCCTCCCGGAAGCGCCGCGTCTTGTCGACGGACCACCCCGCCGGCATGCGCACCTCGAAGCCGAGCTTGTCGCTCTTCCACGAGCCGGGAGTCTTGCCTCGGTGCATGAGCTGCTCCAAAGGGAGTTTCATGATCCAGGCCTTGTAGTCGGTCTCCCACGCCTCGAGCGTCTTGTGCTTCTTGGAGGCTCCGGTGAGTTCGCTGATGAAGCGCTTGGCTTCCCCATCGTAGTCGCACACATCGGCGGTCGAGCGGGCGAGGCGGTCGAGATAGCTCGCGAACATCTCCAGCTCTTCGCCGTCGTGCGCTTTCGGCTTCGACTTGTCGCCGCGGAGGCAGCGATACACGACGCCCCAGGCGGGCGCATAGAAGAATCCATCGAAGGGCTGCGCGGTGCGCAGCAAGGTGTTCAAATCGGGATAGCTGTTCGTCTCGATCGTGCGCTGGAGGGCTTCGAGGCGCTCCCGCGGGATCAGCCCGATCTCTACCTTGCCTCCCTTGAATTCCGAGCCGTCGCCGAAGAACACGGCCAGGCCCTCGATGATCCACATCGGCACGTTCCAGAAGTTCTTCAGGATGTAGCCTTCGAACTGGTGCGTACACTCGTGCGCGAGCACCTCGTAGGTCGTGCCGATGGTCCCGAAAGAGCCGTGATACGCGTGTACGTCCTTGACGTCGGTGCGGTAGAAGCCGCCGGCCTGCACCATGCTCGTGATGTCATCGAATTGCTGCTTGTTCTTGTGGATCCAGATCTTGGCCTTGCCGAGCGCCTTGAACTTCGCTTCCGGATCGAAGCTCTTGAAGACTTGCGAATACTTGTCGTAGAGCGCTTCGAGCTGCACGGCATATTCGCGCGCGACTTCCTCTGTGGAATTGCACGAAATGTTATAGTGCTCCGTCATGATCGGATTCACGTCGGGCCACGGCCGCCCTTCGTATTCGAGGATCAACTCCTGGCGCGACTTCATCTTGATCGCCTTGAGCGCGTCGGCTTCCAGCCGCCTGGCCTCTGCGATCTCTTCATCCGTCATCCATTCGCCCTTGTGCTTCTTCTTGCCTTGGGCGGTCATGGCTTCTTCTTCGGATACCCACTTGCCTTCGTGCAGCATCTCGCCCCGCTTCGCGCGCGTCGGCGCGTGATCGGGGTCCAGCTTCAGCGCTTCGTCGAAGGCCCTCGTCGCCAGCTCGAATTCGCTCTCCGTCTCCATGGCATTGCCGATTCGGAACCAGTCATCCGCGGTCTTCGCGAGCTTCCCTTGCTCGTCAAAACGCTCCTTCGGCGACTTGTCCTTGACCGCCTCTTGTACCTGATCGGGTCCGAACCACCCCGTGCCGTGCTTGTGCTTGAGGCGCACGCGATCGGCCTCGATCGCGACGATCGTTCCCTGGATCTTGCCGCCGTTCCTGAGCGTGATCGTGACGGTGTCGCCCGCCTTGAACTTGTCCCAATCGACCCCGGCCGCGACCCCGAACGGGATCAGCAGGATGGCGGCGAGGCAAAGGAGCGGCGTCACTAGGGACGGAATCCAACGGGAGCTACGCGAATCGCGCATGAATGAGGCCCTTTCGGGACGGCGCGAGCGGATGGCGCCGGGATGGGGCGGCGCACCGCCGGGAAGTTGGGTCCCCAGTCTATTAGCTGCGAAAAAACCCCGCAAGTCACCGGCGCGCCAGGTCGGCGCGGATCTGCTCGTCCACCCAGGCACGCCACCAAGCGTCTTGGAGGCGGCCCTTTACGAGGATGTCGCGGATCTGCACCGGCGTGTTGTAGGTGCGGATCTCTACCGTGCCGTGCCGCAGCTCGTCGGGATAGGCGGTGTCCACGGTTCCCCCGATGACCGGTCCCTTGCCGATCGCGAAATCGCTGAAGGAGCGATTGCTGCGCGCGATGAGCGTGTAAGCCTGCCCTTCGCCGGGATCCGGCTCGGGGCGCAGGTGATCCATACTCGCGGCCCGCCCGGCTTCCAAGGTGGCGACGTCGCCGATCACGGTCGCCGGGAGCAAGACCTCGCGATCGCCGATCCACAGGGAGGCGAGCTTCTGCGGCCGAAAGCCGTGGGCGAAGAGTTGTCCGCGCGGCGATGGAGTCGGCAGCCCCGCCCAGAGGAGGAGATTGAGATTGCCGCCGCCGTTCTTCGGGATGTCGCGCGCACGGAGCGTGATGACAACTTCCAAGTGATCGGCGAAGACTTCGGCGCTCCCGCTCGGATGGAGGCGGATGGAGCCGAGCATCTGCGCCGTCCCATCTTTCCACAGGAGCTGCGAGTTCGCCCCCTTCTTCCAATCGTCGATCGGGCTCCCTTGCTCGAGCTTCTTGCTGAAGTCGTACGCGAGAGTGACGATGTAGCCGTCGCCATCCTTCTCCGCCGCGGACTCTTCCCGATCGATGCCCGGAAAGGCGAGGAGTGGATCTCGCCGCCAATACTCTTCGAGCCAAGTCCGGCACTCCGGGAGGAAACGTTCCAGCTCTGCATCGGAGTATTCACTTTCGAGCAAGAGATAAACATCGCGTGCCAGATCGCTTTCGGCGTTCTTGTGTGCGACGCGTCCCTTCTCCAAGAGTTCGCCGCGCCGCCCCTCGCGCCAGCGCCCGTAGTACTCCCGCGCCTCGGGGAGCCACTCCGGCGCGGCCGCGAGGGCCGCGAGGACGCCGCCTCGCTCCACTGCCAATTCCAATTCGCCAAGTAGGAAATATAGAAGCGCGACATCTTCATCGCTCGCCGCCTCGCCTCCACCATCGCGCGCGAGGCCCCGCAACGTCTCCGCATCCAATTCGCGAAAGGCGTACCACACCGTCTTGGTCAGCCCATCGTGCTTCAGGTTGAATCGGAATGACTCGATGTCGTCCTTGCGCTCGATCGTCCCGCGTACTTCGCGCGCGCCGCCGGGATCGCGCAGGAGATACGGACGCGCCCGGCGATTCGCGTGGTGTTCGCGCAGACCGGCACGCACGCGCTCGGTCACGGCTTCGGCACGCTCGAGCGCGCGCTTCAAGATGTCACGGCGCGCGGCCAGCTCCGCGAATTCGCCGGTGACCCCCGCGTCAGCGAGGATCTTCTGCGCGCTCTTCCATTCCCCCTTTTCGGTCTGGGGCATCCAGCGGGCGATCGCTTCCAAGAGCCCATTTCGCTGCGCGCCGAACCGCGCATGCTCTTCGAGCAGGAGCCGCCGCCGCTCCTCCGCCCACTTGACGGATTCGCGGGTCAGGTTGCCGATCGCGCCGTTCACGCGTTGCACCGCTTCGTTGTAGCGGCGCTCCGCGCGCAGCCCGTCCAACTCCGCTTCCAGTCTGCGGCGCGCGACCGCCTCGAATTCCCGCACGAAGTCTCGGAGCGCCGCGCGCTCCGAGTCCGCGGATGCGCTCTCCGCGTCGAGGGGCGCTCCGACCAACCCCTCCGCCACGCCGTAGGCGGAGCGCCCGACCGCGTCGAGGACGCCGGCGATCACCGGCCGGAGCTGCGCCCAAGCGATGCGGTCCGCGCGCGCGGCGGCGGCCGCGAGGATGCGGCGCGCGCGTAGCTCCCCGCGCGTGCCCGTGTATTGTCCGCCATCCA
>JAKEFC010000041.1 GCA_022616235.1 Planctomycetota bacterium | reverse complement strand
TGGTGTCGAGGCTCTGGCATGCCCCGTGATCACCGCGGCTCTCGCGTTTCCCCCCTGGTGTCGAGGCTCCGCCTCGACACCGAGCCCCCGCGGCTCTGCCGCATCTCCGTAGCACCGGCCGGCACGCACCGCATCGTCACGCCATCGGCGGCAGAGCCGCGGGTCCGCCCGTGACGAGGCGGAGCCTCGTCACGAGTTACTGATGGGAGGCAGCGCCATTTCTGGAGCAGACGTGACACGCGGGCGGAGCGTCGTCACGAGTTACTCATGTAGTGTCGAGCGATAGTTGGTGCAGACGCGCGAGTGCCGCTTGGCCCACGGCAAATTCACCGGCGGCGGGTGCGGAGGGCGAGGCGCGCGGCGATGAAGCTGACGATCCGCTCCGCGAGGTCTTCCTTCGCGATCGCGCGCAGGATCTGGGAGGCGCCCCCCGTTTCGAGCCATTCGAAGTCGCCGGCGCGGGAGGCGAGATTCTCGATGCCGTTCAGGATCAAGAGATCGAGCCCCTTCTCGGCGAGCTTGCGGAGCCCCTCCTCGCGCCGCACGGGGGATTCGAGCGCGAAGCCAACGAGCACGCGCTCGCCCTTCTCGCGCGCGCGGTTCGCGAGCACGTCCGGGTTCGGCTCCAGGGTGACGGGGAGCGGTTCCGCGCGCTTCTTCAGCTTGCCGGAGGCGCGCTCGCGCGGCCGGTAGTCGGCGACCGCGGCCGCCGCGCAGAAGGCGTCGACCTCCGGCCACAGCTCGCGCGCGATGCGGTCAAGGTCGAGCGCGGAGACGAACGGGTGACAGCGAACCCCCGCCGGCGGCGGCAACTCGACGGGTCCGAGCGCGAGGTAGACGGTCCAGCCGCGGCGCGCCGCGCGCTCGGCGATCGCGATCCCCATGCGGCCGCTGGAGGCGTTGGAGAGGAAGCGTACGTCGTCGAAGAATTCGCGGCTCGGACCCGCGCTCACGAGGAGGCGGGGCGACGTCATCGCGCGCGCGCCGCGAGCGACTTCGCGACCGCCTGATCGATGAGATCGAGATCGGCGAGGCGCCCCGCGCCGAACGACCCGCAAGCGAGGTGCCCGACCCCCGGCTCGATGATCGCGACGCCGCGCTCGCGGAGGAGCGCGAGGTTGCGCTTTACCGCTGCGTGCGCCCACATGCGATCGTTCATCGCCGGCGCAACGAGAACGCTGCCCGCGAACGCGAGCAGCGTCACGGTCACGATGTCATCGGCGAGCCCGTTCGCGTAGCGGCCCAGGAAGTCCGCGGTCGCCGGCGCGACGAGGAACACGTCGCCCTCCGAGGCGAGGTCGATGTGCTCGGGGCGGTGATGGCTCTCCTCCTCGGCGCGCCAGATGTCCGTAGCGACGGGCTGGCGGGTGAGCGCCTGGAACGTGAGGGGCGCGACGAAGCGCGCCGCCGCCGGGGTCATCAGCGTGCGCACCGTGGCGCCGCGCTGGGTCCAGCGCGACGCCAAGTCCGCCGCCTTGTACGCCGCGATCCCCCCGGTGACTCCGAGCAGGATCTTGCGGCCCCGAAAACCATCGGCCAGCGCATCGCCCGCAGGCATCGGTCACTTCTTCGTCGGATTGAGCAGCGCGGAAAGCTCTTTGATGCGTTGCTCCTTGATCCGCTTGAGATCGGAGCCGTAGATCTCTTTCTCTTCGGATCCGTCTTCGGAGAGCCGGCGCCGCTTCGCGAGGTCGAGATAGGTCATGTCGCACTCTTCCGCGGGGGCGAGCGCGATCTTGCCTTGGAGGATCTCCTCCACGACCACGCCCATGAGATTCCCGCGCTCGATCCCTTCGACGAGCGGTGCCGCGCCGCGCTTCAATTCGACCATGCGCTTCTGCATCAATGACGTGAGCCGAAGCTTTCCGCCCACCTTCAGAACCAGTTGATCTTCGGTTTCTATGTCGAGCATGGAGCCGTTCTCACTTTCACGCCTGCGCGAGCCGCGTAAGGCCGAGCAGACTGATGAGTTCCTCGATCGCCTTGTCCAAGTCGGCGTTCACGATTCGAAAGTCGTAGCGATGGCGCATTGCCATCTCTTTGCGCGCGTTCTCCAGCCGGAGCGCGATCGCCTCCGGCGAGTCGCCGGCGCGCCCGCGCAAGCGCGCCTCAAGCGCCTCGAAGGTCGGGGGCTCGATGAAGACGTATGTCGCGGGCACCTTCGCGGCCATCAAGCTGGCCGCCCCCTGCACATCGATCACGAGCAGCGCCGTGGTCCCGGCCGCGAGCTGCTTTTCCACGGGCGCGCGCGGCGTGCCGTAGAGCTTGCCATGCACCTCCGCATGCTCGAGAAAGCCGCCGCGCGCAACTTCGGCGCGAAACTCGGCTTCGCCGTAGAAGTAGTAGTCGACGCCGTGGCGCTCCCCCGGGCGCGCGGCGCGCGTCGTCGCGGTCACGACGCGGCGGCACGGCGTACGCGCGACGAGCCGGTCGCAAAGCGCCGTCTTGCCGACCCCGGATGGCCCCGAGATCACCACCAACCGTCCTCGCTGCGACTTCTCGGCGATCGTGCGTCCACTTTCCAACTTGCGGCAACGGCTGCTCGATGCTCTTCTCGATGCTCTTCTCTATGCTCTACTCGATGTTTTGCGTCTGCTCGCGGAGGCGGTCGACATCCGCCTTGACGTCCACCACCGCGCGCGCGAGGTCGTACTCGGTGACCTTCGCCGCCATCGTGTTCGCTTCCCGAAACATCTCTTGCGTGAGGAAGTCGAGCTTGCGGCCGATGCGCCCCCCCTCCTCCACCGCCTCTCGGTACTGAATGACGTGGCCGCGCAGCCTGCCTACTTCCTCCGTCACGTCGGCCTTCTCCGCGAGCAGCGCCACTTCGCGCACGAGGTCGGCGTGCGCAAGCTCAATGCCGGTGCCGGCGACGAAATCGCGAAGCTTCGCGAGGTAGCGCTCCCGATTCAGGCGCGCGACGTCCGGCATGCGCTTCGAGATCTCCAGCATACGCACCTCGACCGAGGTGAGCAGCGCATCGATCTCCTGGCGCAGGAATCCGCCTTCGCGCTCCTGCATCGCTTGCAAGGCTGCGAGCGCTTCGTCTACCGCTTCCTCCACGAGCACACGCACCGCAGGCGCGTCGCGAAGCGCGGCTTCGCTCGCTCGTACGACGCCTTCCACAGCCAATAAATCGCCGAGAGCGACGGGGCTCTCGATCTTGAGCGCCCGCCGCACCTCCTCCACCTCGGCGTGCAGCTTGCGCAAGAGCGCGGCATCGACCGCTACCGCCCCCGCGCGCGAGCTGCGCTCGATTTGCAGCGTCGCGCCCACCGAGCCGCGCTCGATGCGCTCCCGGAGCCGCGTCTCGACCAAGCTCTGCACCCAGCCAAGATCCTCGGCGAGATGCACGCTCGTCTTCAAGAATCGATGGTTCACCGACCGAAGCTCGACGGAGACGAGGATCCCATCGCGCTCCCGCTTGCCGGAACCGAAGCCGGTCATGCTCCGGATCGTGCTCTTCACGAGCGCCGCCAAGCCGCCGGAATTCCTATCCGCCTCCGCCGCCGGCCGGCGGCTGTGCGGGCGTCTCGGGCGGCGGCGCAGGCGTGGTCCCGGATGGCGACGCCGGCTGCGCCGTGCCGCCGGGGTTTCCCGCGCCGGCCGTTCCTGTGCCCGGCGCTCCCCCGCCCCCCGTCGCGCCGCCGGTGCCGGTCTCATTGTCCGGCGCACCGCCTTCCGGCGACCCCGGTGACCCCGGCGCGATCTCCGAAGTCGTAGGCGATTCGCCGACGACAGATCGCTCCTCTTCGCGCATCGCACAGGAGCCGCCGAGAATCGCGAGCACGAAGAACGCGAAGGCCAGAACGCTCGTCACCTTCGCCAAGTCTTTCTGGCCGTGCGCCCCAAGCAAGGAATCCCCGCCGCCGCCGCCGAACGCGCCGGAGAGGCCGCCTGCCTTCGAGTCCTGAATCAAGACCACGGCACAAAGCAACAAGGAAACGAACCCGAGAACCACGTAGATCAATGTCAGCATTCTCGACTCCTGCGCGGCGATTCGCCGCGCTCAGCTCCTGCCTCCCGCGCGCGACCGACTATTTGCTTGCTTCTTCCCGCCGCCCGCCGCGGCCAGCGCGGCATCGACGATCGCTAGGAACGATTCCGGCCTCAAACTCGCGCCGCCGACCAATACACCGCCGATCTCCGGCTCGCGCATCAATTCCGGCGCATTCTCCGCCGTGACGCTGCCTCCGTAGAGGATCGGCGTCGCTTGCGCGCGCTCTTTGGACCAAAGCGTCGCGAGACGCTCCCGAATGAACGCGTGCGCCGCCGCGGCCATCGCGGGGGTCGCATTCACTCCGGCTCCGATGGCCCACACCGGCTCGTACGCGATCACCAGCGGCCCGTTCTCCGGCAGCTCCTCGAGCACGCGCACGACTTGGCGATCGAGTACCTCGTCGGTCACTCCCGACTTTCGCTCTTCCTCCGTCTCGCCAATGCAAAGGATAGGTACGAGTCCCGCCGCCAGCGCTGCCTTCGCTTTGCGCGCGATTTGCGCATCGCTTTCCGCCAAATGTGTGCGACGCTCGGAGTGTCCCACGAGCGCGTGACTGGCGCCGAACTCGCGGAGCGTCGGCGCGCCCACCTCGCCCGTATAGGCGCCCCATGGCTCCACTGCGACATCCTGCGCGCCCAGCTCGACGCGCGGGTGCGGCGGCAGCGAGGCGAGGAATGGAAAAGGTGGTAGCAGGATTACGGAGAGCGAAGGAGGCACTGCCCGCGCCATCAGACCTTCGCAAACTCCGCGGTAGAGACTCTCCCCCTCCCCGCGCGATGGGTTCTGTTTCCAGTTGCCGGCGATGATCGTCGGTCTGGTCACGAGCCCCCCTCGGGACGGTCCTTACTCGATGGATGAGAATGGATCGCGGAAACTCGCCTCCCCGCGCAAGCAGCTCCGGCCGCCAGCTAAACGGGGCAGAGTAACTCAGGGCTCGGGGCTGGTCAACGGCCGGGCGCGGGCGTATGGCAAGACAGGAGGCGGCATGGGCCAACAAAAATGCGCACACGTTCGATGTGTGCGCACATAAGTAGCCTTGAATACAAGGCGCCTCGGGGAAATTGTCTGTAAGATACTTCCGCAAAACAGGTTAGATGCGGTCAAAAGCAAAGGAGAGGCACCCATGCTGCCTCCGCGTTCCGATGGTCGAAAGCTCCTCATCGGGGTCATCCACCTCCACCCCTTGCCGGGGAGCCCCCGGTATCGAGGCGATCGGCGCGAGATCCAGGAGGCGGCGCGGCGAGACGCCGGTGGGCTTTCGGCAGGAGGGATGGATGGCGCCATCGTCGAAAACTACGGCGATGCGCCGTTTGCCCCCGCGGCGGCAGGGTATTCGGTAGTAGCCGAGATGAGCGCCATTTGCGCCGCGCTTCGCGAGGGCTGCCCGCCCCCATTCCTCCTCGGCGTGAACGTGCTCAGAAACGATGCGGACGCCGCCGTCGCGATCGCGGCGGCGTCCGGGGCGGATTTCGTGCGCGTGAACGTCCATACGGGAGTCATGTTCACCGACCAAGGGATCATCGAGGGGCGCGCCCACGCGACGCTGCGCCTCCGCCGAGCGCTCGAATGCGACGTAGCGATCCTCGCCGACGTCGCCGTCAAGCACGCGACTCCGCCCCCCGGCTTCGATCTCGAGCAGGCCGCGCGCGATGCGGTGGAGCGGGGAGGCGCGGCCGGCTTGATCGTGACCGGGCCAGCGACCGGCCGCGCCGTGGATCTCGGCGAATTGGCCCGCGTGCGCGCGGCGGCGCCGGACCATCTACTGTTCGCAGGTAGCGGCGTCACGCCGGCGAACGCCGCGGAGATCCTCGCCATCGCGGACGGCGCGATCGTGGGCACGGCGTTGAAAGTGGGCGGCGTCACGGACTCCGCCATCGACGTCGAGCGCGTACGCGCCTTCGTCCGCGCCGCGCGAAGCCGCGAAGCAGGCAAGGCGCGCCGCTGACAATTACTACAACGGCGCGGGCATGTCGTTGCTGGACTCGATGACCAAGCCATGTTGGTTCGCGAGCGCTTGCAAGGCGGAAACGCCCATCGAGCCCCGCAGCTCATCGACCGTCGGGAGCAATGCGAGCGGTCGCACGGACGCGATGTAGCCCGTACCAAAGCGCGACCTGGCCGACGAGATAGGCGACGGCCCATGCGACCGGCGCGAACGGCATGCCTTCCATGACTCGCTGGAGATACTTTAACGCGCCGAAGTCGGTGCCGAAAACCAGCACGAGTGCGCTCGCGTAGTGCACCGCCGCCGCAATCAGGAAGCCTTGCCGGCACTTCGGGCGATGACCGAGTGCAGCGAGGAGGGCCAAGATTCCCCATACGACAGGGCCCGCAAAGAGCAAAGCATCGTGGCCAAGCGCGGAGAATGGTGCAGAAGTCACGGCGCCAAGCAAGTACGTGCCGTGTCCCGCGCCGGCGCAGATCCAGGCGAGGACACCGAGTCCGCCGCCGTAGCACGCACCGGCGGAGAAGGCCGTTACCTCTCGTCGCGCAAAGTGCACGCTCAGCCCCTGGCTTTTCGGCGGCTCGGCAATCGCTGGACTTCGAGCGCGGACTCGACGGCGCGCGCGCCGCCGCGACGCACGCGGTAGGCGCCCGCGCCCGGCCGCGAACAAACGATGCGGATGAGCTTACGCTCCACGAAGTGCGCGGCGGCGCCATCATCGAGTGCGAGCGCGCTCGGGACGGCTCCCTCCGCCACGAGTTTGCGGAGAGCCGGGCGCCGCTCCGCTTCCCCGTCGTAGTGCGGGCAGCAGGTTCCCGCGAGGAGCCCGAGGCACGGCAGGCCCGCGAGTCGGTCCCCCCAAGAGTCCGTGACGCCGAACTCGAACCAGCAGATCGCGCCCGCGCTCACACCGGCGAGCACCGTGCCCGCGCGCCACGCGCGGCGAAGCAGCGCGGGAATCCCCCACTCGCGCCATACCGCGAGCATGCTCTTCGTGTTTCCGCCGCCGACGTAGATCACGTCCTGCGCGAGAAGCACCTTTTCGAGGTCCGGCGTTCGGCGGAACAGCTCCACGTGCGCCGGCCGGCATGGCAGCTTCTCGAACGCCGCGTAGAAGCGAGCGATGTAGGCGTCCGCGTCTCCGCTCGCCGTCGCGAGGAAGCAGACGGACGGGTTTCGCTTGGGAGATTGCTTCAAGACATAACGATCCAACGCGGAGACGCCCGGCTCCATGGAGAAGCCGCCCCCGCCGAACGCAACGATTTGTCGGGCTCCGCCTCGTTTCGGAATACCGACTCCTCCAAGCGGCTAGCTACGATCGCCCCGCCGAATTCGCGCGGCTTCCAGGACCGCGCACGCTAGGAGCGCGTTTCAAAATGAAGCCGAAGCCCCGAGGTCGAGCGAGAGGCGTGCGCGCAAGGAGAGCCGAAGAGTCGTATTAACGGAGAAATACGGGGATGAGGCTCGACGCCGCGCGCGCGCCTCGCAGCCGACCGAAGGCAGGCGGCGTTTTGAAACGCGCTCTAAGAGGGACAGGCCGCCGCAGATCGCGAAGCCGCATGCGACGATCGACAACGGCAGATTCGGTCCATCCATCAGGATCGCGAGCGCGGCGGATGCCGCGATCGAGAGCCCGCCAACGAGGAAGAGGAATGCGCTCACCTTCACTGACTCCCTTTCGCCGGCTTCGTTTCCGACGAAAGCCCCGGAATCCCGACGATTCGGGGGCCGTCATCGAAGCGGGCAAGGCGCGGCGCGGATGACCGCGCTTACGGCGCGGGCATGTCATTGCTGGACTCGATGACCAATCCATGTTGGTTCGCGAACGCTTGCAAGACGGAAACACCCATCGAGCCCCGCAGCTCATCGACCGTGGGGAGCAATTCGCGCGCGCGCGGTCCACTCCGGGGACTCTTCATCGATTTGATTCAGAATTAGATCCAAAGCCGACGAGATCATCGCAAGCTGATCGCTCTCGTAAGATGCAGGATTCGTGACCGCGAAGCCGAGCGCGGGGCGCAGATCGAGCAAGGTCCTCGCCTTCTTGAGCACGGTGCCTTCGCGCAGCGACGCGGGACTTGCGGGCGGCGTGCGGATGCTCGCCAAGACTCTCTCCGCGCTCCCTTTGCCGAACGCGATGATCAAATGACCTTGGCCTAGGAACATTCCCGCTTCGAACCCTTGGAGCGCGCGCCAACCCTTGAAACCCTGCTCCTCGACTGGCGCGACGAAGCCCGGAAACCCCTGCGCAAACGGCTCCAGCGCTTGGAATGCTCGCCGGAGAATCTCTTCGTCCTTCAATTCCCAAACGATCGCGAAGGTGCCCATCACGTCATCGAGCGAGAATTCCTCGTTCTCTGGATCCGCTACCACCTTCTTGGCGGCGGTGTACTGCACGAATGCGTGCCGCCGGCCCAACGAGCTGAGGGCGGTCGCGAAATCGGTCTGCAGCGTTCCCTGCACTCCCTGCTCGAATTGCGCGAAGCCGGCGGCGGCTTCCGCGCCGCCCTCGGCGACGAACGCCTCTTTCACGAGCGAGTAGACCTTGCCGAAGTCGCACGCGAAGTGCATGTACGACGCGACGTTCTCTTCGACCCATGGCGGCGGCTCGGGCGGGAGCGGCTCCTGATCCATGAGCGCCAGGACCCCGGTGCGCGGCGCGGGCAGTGTGAGCGTCATTCCGAAGCGCAGGAGGGTCTTGTCGAGCGTGGCCCGCATCCCGATCGGCCCGAGCTGCCGCACACCCATGATCCGGAGGCCGCGCTGCGTATCGAGATCCTGGGGGTCGACCAGGTCGATTAGCGGCCGCGGATCGAAGAAACACTCGAGGAGCGGTGCCCCTGCGCTCGGCAGCGTCGCCATGATCGGCGCGGCTACCATCGCGCGCGGGCCGGTCGAGGCGGGCTCCGCCGCGGTGTGCGCCGCCAAGAAGCGCGCGAAGACGTCGGTCGCGGGCGCGAGGCCGGTGGCCGCATCGAGATCGATCTTGAGATCCGGGTTCGCAGCGAGCTGCGGAAGAAACGTGTTCTCGGATTGAGGAAACGTGTTCGCAAAGACGATGCGCTGCCCGATCCGCGCGACGAGCAAGTGGATGCGATCCGCGACCACGACCCGCGCCTGCTCGGCCTTTAGTTTCTTGCGCGCCTCGAACCACGCCCGCTGCTCATCCGGCGACTTCTCGGCGAAATCGGCGGGGGGATTCGGTAGCGGCGGTTCGACCCTGGCATTCTTGTCGATCGAAAAGCGAGAGACGGTGTGGCCATGGATTTCGGCGTCGATGCGCACGGTACCTGGCTGCTTGTCCTTGGATTCATCGAATCCCTGTAAGAGCGCTTTCAATGCGCGCGCGCCGAGGTCTCCGGAGGGCTCGCACCACCCCAAGCCCACGAAGAGAGGCCTGTCGCCGGCACGCCCGATCTGGACGCCCGCATAGCCGGTCTCTCCCGCCAGCAACTCCCGCCAGTCCTCGAACTTCAGGCCGAACTTGCCGAGGTCCTGATTCATGACCTCCCATTCGGCGCCCATGGCGTCCTTGAGGAGGGCGAGGGCTTTGTTCATCCGTTCTTCGCCGAAGAGGACCGCGCCGAGCTTCGTTTGCTTGCGAAACTCGGAGAGGAATGCGCTCACGCTCGGGATCCGAACGAGTGCGATCGTTTCGGCCGGGAGACAAGTCCAAGAGGGCTTGAGCGCCACATCTTCCGCGGCCGAATGGGGGACCGCGAAGCACAAGGCGGCGCTGGCAATGACCAACGTCCGAATCATCCGCGCGTTCATTCTTCTGTACTCTTTCCTTCCTCACCAAGTTGGAAACCACCCCCGCCGGCGATTACGGTTCGTCTTTCTTCGGCTCATCGGGGCCCCGATAGGGAGGCGGCAAGTACGTCACGCCGTTTTGCGGCTGCGATGGGTCGTAGAGGTAGCTCTCTCTGTGGACCAGGAAATCGACGAGGTCGTTCGCGGGGACCCCGAACGCGAGCCCGTCGAACACGACGTGGCCCGCGCACGCGACGCCGACGACTTCGCCGCGGGCGTTGAAGAGAGGGCCGCCGCTGTTGCCGGGGTTGATCGACACATCCGTCTGGATCAGGCGCACGTGTCCGAGCGTGCGCGTCACGGAGCTGATGATCCCCTGCGTGACCGTGCGTTCCAGCCCGAGCGGGTTTCCGATCGCGAATACGAGATCGCCGACGCGCAGGTCGTCTTCCGAGTTGATGACGAGCGGCTTCAACTCTTGTCCATCCAGCTCTTCTCGATCCAGCTCGAGCAGCGCCAAGTCGCGGAGCGGGTGCAGCGCGATGATCTTCGCCTTCTTCAGCTCGCGCTTCTCGTACCCCTGCTCCGTCGGGCGAAAGACCGTGACGATGATCTTCGTTTCCCCTTCGACGACGTGATAGTTCGTCACGAGGTGGCCGCGCGCGCTCGTGATGAAGCCGCTCCCGAGTCCGCGCGCCGTCTTGATCATCACGACCGCGTCCCCCAAGCGCTTCACCAGCTCCGGAACCGGCACGGCCTCGAGGCGGCCGGTGGTGAAGACGCCTTTGTCGGCTTTCTCCGCGGCAGGCGCTTCCCCATCGACGGCGGTCACATCGAGGACGCGGTCGCGCGGGATCGAGACCACGTCGTGCCCGAGATCGAGCGCCACTCCCTGATCGCTGTCGCGAAGGAGCATCCCGGTCACCTTCGCGCCGCCCACGAGCGTCACGGTCACTTGCTCTCCCACGTCGGCGGCAAGCGCTCGCAGGAGCGGAACCGCGGCGAGCACAAGACCGAGCGGCAGCGCCAGGCGGAGCGCTCGCGTGACGAAGCCACCTCCGGCTCTACGAATCCCCTTCATGGACTGCCATCCTTCGCCAAGTAAACGAGCACGCGATCGTGGCACAACATCGCCATGTCACGCTGCCCATCGCCGTCCGCGTCGAGGCCGGCGACCGCGCGCGGCTCCGGCACCAGTTCGCTCGCCTCGTCCCCGTAAGGGTAGCGCAGATCCTCGAAGACGGGCCAGGTAAACACGGACTTGAGCCCCTCCTCGGTCCGCGCGAGGAGGCTCAGTTGGTGCCGGCGGTCGTCGCAGATGAGCACGTCTTCCTGGTCGTCCCCCGTCAACTCGGACACGAAGACCCGGTGGATCGTCGACTCCTTCACGCCGCTCGGCCGACCGACGCGGCTGTCGATGCTGTCGAGGAGGCGCAATTCCCAGCGGCGCCCATGGGAGAGCTGCGTGAGACGCTCGGTGTCGCTCACGATGAGGCCGAGCGCCTCGTCCCGCGTGATCGCCGTGCCGCCGGAGAGCTTGTAGGATTCGGTTACGCGCAGGATCCCGGCATCGTCGGCTTTCATCTTGTGCAGGAACGCGCCCCCCTGTTCGAGCGCGTATGCCGCGCGGTCCGGCAGCGGCACGAACCCCGCGATCCGCTGCCCGTCCGGCAGCATCACTTGATCGACCGGCTCGAGGTTGTCGTTGAGCCATTGCACGACTCCATCCGTCAATCTCGCGAGCGCCCGCTCCCCACCGCGATCGAAGAGGCGGTACTCGTTGAAGTCGATCTTCGCGAGGTGCGGCGGCTCGGCGATCGTCGTCTTGTCCCCATCGATCGCGGCGAGCTTCGCGCCCTGCGAGTACGTCTGCTGCACCATGATCCGCGTCCCGCCGCACCACTGCACGCGCTCGGCCTTCGCCCCGGCGCCGGCGAAGCGCGTGCTCGCCGCTTCCTTGTCGCGCTGATCCCAAACGTAGAGATCGACATCGTCGGCGACCTTCTGCGCCCACCAGACCGTGGTGCCGACCGCGTCGAGCGCGAGGATCTTGCGATCGGCGACGCTCTCGGAGCGCGGCAGCGTCCGCGGATAGGTGAGGCGCCCGGCCTCCCAATCGCTCACGTGGAGATCCGCCGCATCCTTCGCCCAGAGGAGGAGCGTCCCCGGCGCGCCGAACGGCGCCGCGAGCGCGCGCACGCCGCTAATGCTCGGGAAGTAGTCCTCGGCGAGCCAACCCTCTTGGCCGAGCGCTTGCGCGCGGAGCCGCGGCTGCGCGGGGTCCACCGCGACGAGACATCGGTTGTCGCCGAGCACCATGCCGGTCCATGGCGTCGCTTTGCCGCCGCCCGCGAACGGGACCGCCTGCTGGCGGCCGACCGCGCTCTCATCTCCGCGCCCGAGCGCGAAGCGCTGCAACGCCTGCTCCTGCGTGCCCGCGAGGAGCAAGACCTCCGCCTGCTTCCCCGAAACCGGCAGCACTTGGAAGCGCTGCACGGGTTTGTCGTACAGCACTTGCGCGGGTTGCAGCGCGCCATCCGTGCACGGATACCAGCGCACGGTTTGCTTCGCTACCGGGGACCACTCGATGAGATCTTCGTCGCCGTCGCCATCGAAGTCGATGAGCCCGAACGCGTTGCGGGTGCGAAACTCGCGCGGCAAGAGCCAAGTGGCGCGCGCCCCCGCGGCGAGGGGCACGACTTGAATCCCCTGCTCGTAGCTCGCGAGCGCTTCGAAGCCTCCCTTTTTCATCCGGCGCACGAGCAACAGCTCGCGACCGGCCGGCGTTCCGGGCTGCAAGTCCCAGCTCGTGATCTTGCTCAGCTTGTCCTGGTCCGTCAGGCAATAGCTGATGAGCTTGTTCGCCGAGCTGGACATCACGAGCCACTCCCGGGTCCCGTCCCCGTCGAGGTCGATCAGCTCCACGTCGACGGGCAGGTCCTCGAGCGCCAGCTCGGTGCGGGTCCACTCCGGCGCGAGCGGCAGCTCGTTCGGGCGCTCGGGATCGGCCGGCAGCGGATCGCGGCGCGCGCCCGGAGGCATCCAGCGGTAGAGGTCGAGGCGCGAATGGCGGGTGTTGATGACGATGATCTCATCGCGCCCATCGCGATCGACGTCGGCGACTAAGAAGCGCCCCGGATTTCCATCCTGCTGCATGACGCGCATCCCTTGCCAGCCGCGCATCTCGGCGGCGAAGAGCGGCGCCGCCGCGAACAGAGTCGCAAGGAAAGGCGCGATGGCGCGCGCGAGGATTCTACGCAATCGCTTCGACATGTTTCGCACACCCTCCGCATTCACAGGTGCAAGTTTTCGTTTCCAGTACGGCGCGGCGCGCGGCCCGCCCCGAGGCTCACGCGTCGAGCTTCGCGCCGAGGTAGTCTGCGGCGCGCGCGATCGCGATCCGCTCCTGGGCGCCCGTGTCGCGATCGCGCACCGTCACCGTCTGGTCCGCGAGCGTCTGGCCATCGATCGTGAAGCAGTAGGGACATCCGGCCTCGTCCATGCGCGCGTAGCGTTTGCCGATCGACTGCTTCGCATCGGTCTCGATGAAGCCGAGCCTGCCGAAGCGCGAGCAAAGCTCGAGGTAGAGCCGCTCCGCGACCTCCGGCATCCCTTCCTTGTTGACGAGCGGAAACACCGCCGCCTTGATCGGCGCGAGGCGCGCGTGGAAGCGCATGATCTCGGGGCTCGGGCGCGATTCGTCGCGCGAGTACGCCTCGCAGAGCGCGGCGAGCACGCCGCGGTCGAGCCCCGCGGAGGGCTCGATCACGTGCGGCAGGTAGCGCTCCCCCTTCGGCTGCCCGTTCGGCCCCAGCTCGCCGCGCTCGCTGTCGAAGTACTCGAGCTTGGCGCCGGCGATGCGCTGGTGCTCGCGCAGATCGAAGTCGGCACGGTGCGCCACGCCCTCCAACTCTCCGAACCCGGGCGCCGTGAAGGGAAAGCGGTATTCGATGTCGCTCGTGCCGGCGCCGTCCCGCGCGTAGTGCGCCAGCTCGTCCTTCTCGTGCGCGCGCAGGCGCAGGTTCGCGCCGCCGAGCCCGATCGACTGCCACCACGCGAGGCGCCAGTCGCAGAAGAAGCGATACCAATCGCGCGCCTCGCCGGCGTGGCAGAAGAACTCGATCTCCATCTGCTCGAACTCGCGCGAGCGAAAGGTGAAGTTGCGCGGTGTGACTTCGTTGCGAAACGCTTTTCCCGTCTGCGCGATGCCGAAGGGGAGGCGCACGCGGGTCGTGTCGCAGACGTTTCGGAAATTGATGAAGATCCCCTGCGCGGTCTCGGGGCGCAGGTAGGTCTTGCTCGCGTCGTCGCGCACCGCGCCGGTATGGGTCTCGAACATGAGATTGAACTGGCGCGGCTCCGTGAGGTCGCCGCCGCAGTTCGGGCAGGGGGTCGCGAGCGCGCCGCCGGCGTTCGCCGTCGCGAGCAGGGACAGTAATTCGAGCGGCGCGAATTCGCCCGCGCCACTCGCCTCGATCCGGCTCTCGATCGCCGCGGCGACCTTCGGGGTCTCGAGCACGATGGCGAGGCCAGGCGCGAGCTGCCGTCCCTTCGTGCGCGCCCACTTCGCGAGCGGCTCGCGCGCGTAGGCGAAGCGCTCCGCCGGCGCGGCGGCGGTGCGCGTCATCTCCAGGACCGCTTTCCCCCACTCGCTCTCTTCTAGCATCTCCGCCACGTGATCCGCGCGGAACAGCTTCTTACAGGCGCGGCACGTCTGCATCGGATCGCTGAAGCCCGCGACGTGCCCGCTCGCCTCCCAGACGCGCGGATGCTGGATGATGCAAGTGTCGAGCGGCACGATGCGGACGCGCTCCCCGTGCGGACCTGGCCTCCCGCCGCAGGGATTCATCACGACGTCCTGCCACCACGCCTCGCGCAGGTTGCGCTTGAGCTGCGTCCCGAGCGGCCCGTAATCCCAGAAGCCGTTGATCCCGCCGTAGATCTCGCTCGCGGGATAGATGAACCCGCGCCGCTTGCAGAGCGCCATGAGATCATCCATCGACTTGTCGCGTTGGGCGGGATCGGCGGACACGGCTATGCACTTTCTCGCCTATGGGTACTTTGCGGCTCCGGGCGGCGCCGTCCGGGGCCGAAAAGGGCGCAACTATAACGGAAACGCTACGGTCGCTCCATCGCCCCGCCGGCGACGCTCGTAACATCGGCTGCTCGCGTCGCGGCGGGAGCGGCGAGATAATGGCGGCGCGTCGAAGGGAGGGCGGCATCCCATGGTCCGTTTAGCGCTCGCGACTCTTGTCATCGGGCTCTGCGGAGTAGTTTCGTCCGCTTCAGCCGGTGAGATCGCCGGCACCATTCGCGATGAAGCCGGCAATTCCGTCGGCGGCGCGCGCGTGGAGTGCTGGCTCGATACCGGCGTGGAGATCCTCGAAGCCGCGACCGACGATGCGGGGCGATTCGCCTTCGCCGAGCCGCGCGCGCGGGAAGTGAGGATCTACGCGGCGAAGGATGGGCACGTGCCTGCCCTGCTCGAGCCGGGGAGTCCCGCCGCGGCGGCCGCTTTGCCGCTCGAACTGGTGCTCCCTCATACCGGCGCGATCGACGGCGTGCTCGCGACCGATGCCGGCGAGCCGCTGCCGGAAACTCCCGTGTACCTATACGCGCATCAGTCCTCGGAGGAATGGTGGCGTTCGCGGGCGCTCGCCGAAGCGCGCACCGATGAGAGCGGACGCTTCTCCTTCGAAAGGCTCGCCCCCGGCGAGTACTTCTCGCAAGTGCGCCCGCGAATCGATGACGCCAGCGGCAAGCAAACGGCCATCCGGGTCGAGAGCTGGAAGCGCGCGCAAGTCGAGATCCGCTACGAGACGCAGCTCGTGCAGCTCGGCTACCGGCCCATCTCCGGGATCGTGGTCGACGCGAACGGCACCGCGGTCGCGGGGGTGCGCGTGACGGCAACGCCGACGTGCCACGGAGTTTCCGGGAAGTACGAAGCCGCCACGGATCGAGATGGACGCTTCGTCCTCTTTCAGTGGCTGGAGTATCCGTGCGATCTGCACGCCACATCCTCGGGCGCTTCCAGCGTTCGGGTCGAAGTCAAGAGTGAGGATGCTGGCGACGTTCGAATCGTCCTGCCGCCGCTCGGGAGCATCCGCGGCCGCGTCGTGGATGCCGATACGGGGCTGCCGGTGCCGAGCTTCGATCTCGCCGTGTTCAACATCGGCGCCGGATGGAGCACAGAGATTCAGGACTTGGTCGTCCGAAGCATCGCCCGCGATGACGGGAGCTTCGAGATCGACGGCCTCGATCAAGCGTGCGGTCGCTGGGCCGTCGTGGCGACCGTACCCGGCCGCACCGGCGCCATCGCCTGCATCGATTTCACGAAGCAGAGCACGCCGGCCGAGGTCGTACTTGCGATCGGAAAGACGAAGCGGCACGCGGGACACGTCCAGGACCAGGACGGCCTGCCGCTCTCCGGCGCGTTGGTACTGATCATGGGGGGATCCGGCGGTCTCATTCCCTCTTTGGACGGCGCCGCAATTACCGCGAGCGATGGCAGCTTTGCCGTGTCGGGAGGTCCAACGACGGCGAGATCGGTCCGTGTCGGTCTCGCGGGCTACACTGAATGGAATACGACCGTGGATTCCGCTCGCGCCGACTCGCCCGACGACATCGCCGTCACGCTATGCGCGCGCGCAAACGTGCGCGGCCGCATCGTCCGCGACGGCATTGGCGTCGCCGGCGTGCCAGTCTCGGCGTATCAGCGAGACTCGCCAGGCAGCGGCGCGATAGGCGATTCCGCGCCAACAGATGTACATGGACGATTCGAGCTGTAGCTTTCGCGCGGCGAGTACAAGGTTTCTTTCGTTCCTTTGAGTCCTGGCGCCTCCGACTTCTTTAGCGACTATTGCCGCTCTACTGGCTTGCACATCAGCCGCAGCAGCTCGGTAACTAGCGGCGAGACCGAACCCGTCCCGTTCGACATCCCGCATCTTGCTTGCAGCGCCAACGTCCGATTCGAGAGCGACGGCACCGCGATTGCGACTCCGCTTGGAGTGCGCTACAGGGACCCATCGGGGTGGACTTCAGAGAACTCCTGGCTGGGCGCTCCCGCGAAGCTCGAGCGGCTGCCGCCGGGGCTGCTCCGATGCGAGATTCGCATGGCGGACCCAAGCGAAGAAACGAAAGGAAGGCGCAGGTACGGCCTTGGACCGAAGCGGCACGTGTGGCTGCGCACCGCGCCTGGAGTCACGCCGAGCTACACGCTTCGCTTCGACGATCGTACGCACGAGATCTCCGGGCGCGTGCGTACGTGGCCGTCCTACGTGCAGCATGGCTCGGTCGCACTGCTCCAAGGACACGTGAGCGACGAGGAGTTGCAGCGCATGGACTACGGGGAGCTGGTGGACCGTACCATCGACAGCGCCGGCATCGATCACGGAGGCCTGTTTCGCTTCGACCGGCTCGAACCGGGCAGCTACACGCTGCAAGTCAGCATGTCGCGCAGGGAGGATTCGACCTCGCGCGCGGACGCCGAAAGCGAAGCGCGGGCCGCGAAGGTGTCGGCGCGGGTGACCATTGAGCGTGACAAACCCCGCATCGAGATCGTGCTACCGCTTCCGAAGGATGACAATTACTAGCGTACCGCGGCCACAGCGAGCCGCAGCGTGGCCTCGCGGACCTCGCCGCTCGTAAAGTCTTCGAAAGTGCCAGATCCAAGCTCGTTCATGCCGCGCTCGCAGGCCACCTCGATCGCGCATTGCGCCGGGATCCCGATCAGCTCGAGGCGGCCATTCTCATCGCTCACCTGGCGGGAACCCCATTTCCGCGCGTCGAAGCCCTGGTTCGGGACGATGCGGCACTTCGCCAAGACCCACGGCGCCGGATCGCCATCGGCATCGACGAGGGTCAGCCGAAGCGTCGCCCCGCGCTGCAAGGCGACCGTGTGCATCGTGGTCGCCCCCGGCTTCAACGCGACCTCGCCCTCTCGCTTCTCGAAGCCGTCGGCGCTGACGTGGTATTTCACCAATTCTATGCCTGCCCGAATGCCGCCGCAGAGCCAACGCCCCTGAGCGTCGGAGTGGTACGGAGCAAGCGCTTCAATTGCTGCATCGCCGGACACCGACACTCGCGCCTCGGGGATCGGGCTCCCATCGGCGTCGGTCACGCGTAATTCGAGCGCGGTGCCGCGGTCGACCGTCAGTTTGCCGAGGTCGTGCTCGCCGCTGCCTTCGGGCCAGGCCACCGAAATGGGAGAATAGCCCTGAAGCCGAATTTCCATCGTGCCAGCACCGGGCTCCATGGCCTGCGTGACGTAGCCGCGCTCGGTGCTGGTGGTCGCAATGCTCCTCCGCATGTTGTAAGAGTCCGCGGGGAGCCGGCACGCGATGCCGCGTCCAGCGAGATCGATACGGTTGCCCGCGGCGTCCGCGACGTCGAAGCGAAGCCAGTGACCCGGTGCCAGGCGGATCTTCATGGCGCCGTCGCTGAGCCAGACGTTGTTGATCTCGCGCGACACGTACCGGGGGTGCGAGACCTCGAGCAGCGAGATGCGATTCGGGACTCCAGGTAGCGTGAAGCTCCCTTCGCGATCGCTCGTGGCCGCAATCGTTCGCCCATGACGCTTCACGCGCAGCGTGGCGCCTTCAATGGGGCTCTCGTCAGGGGCGAGCACCACCCCGGTGAGAGCGGCGGCCACCAGCTTCTCCTGGAGCTGCAAGATCACCGAATCGTTCCCGGAACGCGCGTGGGACTGGGCATCGAGCCAGGCATCGCTCCAGCTTGGATAGCTAGCGTTCATGCGTTTCGGCGGCATTCGGGACCAGACGCGGAAGCACCCTTCGCTGTCTGTCTTCGTTATGAGCGGCCTGTCCATGAGGTCGAGTGCGCCGCCGTACTCGCCGGCGTCGTTGAACTCGAGCCACACGCGGACCGTGGCGCCTGCGGCGGGCTGCCCGCCGGGGAGGAGCACATTGCCCGGTCGCGCCGTGGCTCGCGTGAGATAGAACGGATGAACTTCGCGCTTCGAGATGGCAATTCCGTAGCCCATCGACGTGGCCCTTGGGCTGAACCCATCGGCCAAGACGAGAAGCTCGATCCAATTCGCTCCACCGGGGGTAGCTCCGCGAAAGGCATAACGGCCGGTGGCATCGGTCAGAAGGACGCGAAACGGCTCGGCTTCGTGCGTGAATCCGCCGCCTTCGTACAACTCGACCCGCACCCCCTCGAGCGGCAGGCCGATGTCGCGGGCGAACACCCGGCCGAAGAAATCGAACTCCTGGCGAGGCGCACGCTCCGGCTCCTGCGCGCATGCGCCGCCGGCGCCGAAGAGCAGCAGCGACGCCCAGAGCAGCGCCGAGCGGCATGAGTTCACCATTAGCTCGAGTCCTGTTCGATTGGCTCCGGCCACGGATACGGCTCCGGCTCGGGCGGCGTTTGCTGCTCAGGCGCACGACTCGAAGGTACCGGGCACTTTGCACATCACGCTTGGCATCCTCTTCCCCACGCTCCGCATGCGCAAGCCCCGGGAGCGCGATTCAACGCGGCGCACGTCGCATCATGAGCCATCCGGTGTGACGTACGGGCCCAGGAACCGCTCGCCGTTGAAATGGATGAGATGCGTTGGACTCTCCGCGACCCAGACTTCGGTCTCCCAGGCGATCTCGGCGAGGTACCTGTTCAGGGTCTTCCGATCAGGGAAAGCGGAAACGAAGACGAGGCCGCAAGTTGCACCAGCGAAGAGCTTCTTGAGTTCGACGAGTCGCTTCGGGGTCATCGGACCGTGGCTCGTCACGGCCTCCATCAGCACCAGCCAGTTCTTGACTTCGAGGTGCACGACAACGTCCGGCATCTGCCCGTGTTTTTCCACGCGCACACCGAGGTCAGCCAATCCCTGCTTGTCGAAACACGCCCACTTCTTCGCGGTGTCGCCGATGTAGATTGGCGTGGCTCCTGGCGTGAAGCGCGGACAGAAGTCGTCGATGATGTGCTTGATGAGGTCGTTCTGTCCGCCGGGCGAGAGTCGAATCGTCTTGCCCGAGGACAGCTCGAGAGGGACGCACTGCATTTCCCGCTCGCTAGCGTAACGCTGCTTCAGGGTCGGGAGCATCGTCAGATACTCGCGGAGTCGCTGCGGCCACGCTGGCGTGCCGAACGTGCGGAACAGCGCGAGCGCACCAAGCTCCACCTGGTATCGATTGTCCGGGCTATTCGTCGGCCGCTTGGGATCATCGGGGTTCTTGAGGATGAATCCTGCCTGCACGAACTGGTGGATCGTGAAGCGTCGCACGGTCTCGCGCGTGTTGGGCGCGTACTGCTTCCCGAAGTGCTCCGCCATGTAGTCCATGATCTCGGTGATGCCGAGCAGCGCTGCCATTGCCGTGCTCCAGTCCGAGCCTCGCCGGGTTGGCTTGAGGTGCAGCAACGCCAGCAGGGTGAGCGCGGAACGCTCGTTCGTCTGGTCCGACGGCATGCCGAGCGCCCGGAGAATAGTGCGTGCCTGCTCGATGAGCTTGTTCCCCTTGCCCGGGCTTCCCTTTCTCACCGTGCGAACACCTCGGCGTCGACGAGGCGGTCAAGCTGCTCTTGCTCAGGGAACGATGCTCCGACACGTGCCCCAAGGCGCTCGAGCTGCTCATGGGACGGGTAGCGGATGCTGCGCAGGTCCGTCGCGTTCCTCAACGCGACAATGGTGGATCAGTTTTTCCGGCAGTTCTC
>JAKEFC010000040.1 GCA_022616235.1 Planctomycetota bacterium | reverse complement strand
CCTGAGGATCCCCGTGATGGCGCGCACGGGCATCGTGTTCGACTTGATCGCGGCGCCGCTCGCCGCGTGCTGGTGCTGGCTCGCCGTGCCGCTCATCGCGTAAACGCGTGAGTGCATCACGGATTGGTCCGGAGGGCTATTTCAGCGTCTTCAACCACTCCGGGTCGAGCGTCCCCTCGAGCGTTATCTTGAAGACGAAGCCATTGACCCGCCCTTTCCACACGAGCGCGGCGCGGCCGGGCGAGAGGTCCTTCAAGAACTTGGGTTTCTCCTCCGTGTCGGCCGTGTGCTTGCCATCCTTCGTCGCGTAGAGGACTCCGTCCTTCAGCTCCATGCCGCAGTTGTATTCCTTTTCCGCGACCGAGCCCGGAAACGCCTCCGGGATCGGCTTGTCGGCGAGGCGCTCTCCGTTCAGGCGCACGCATTGGTGGCCGAAGTTGCCCCCCGCGATCGACTTCTCCTTGTTGTAGGCGAATCCGGCGACGAGCAGGTCGCCCCCTTGCAGCGCCGACATGGAGAGATAGCGCACGGACATCGTGAGATTCTTCCAGAGCGCCTTGTGCATCCAGATTCCATGGTCCGCGATGATGATCCCGTGCTCGACCGTACGGAAGGTTCCCTCGTCGCCGCGCGCCCAGCGGACGCGCCGCTCCATCTGGTCGATGCCGGGCAGCCAGTCCGCGGTGAGATCCGTGTTCTTGGACTCGAAGTCGTACACGATCGTCGCGACGCCCCCTTCGCCGACGGAGACCGTGGTCGCGCGGAACGCCGACTTCAACTTCTCCTCGAGCTGTTGCTCCGCGGTGGGCGCGCCGGAGCCTTCCGTCTCTTCGCCGATCATCGGGCGATCGGCGCATACGAGGGCGACGCCGATGCAGAAGGAAAGAACGATGCGCTTCGGGTAGGTTGTAACGGTCATGAGCGACCTCCCTTCACCGGACAGGATCGAGCCGCCGAGCACCGGAAGCAAGCTTCTGCTCATCCGCGCCCTGGGGCTCCTGCCGTTCCTCGCCTTCGCTTGCGCGTACGGCGCGAGCGCATCCCTGCGTGCGTCGCTCGATGCGGCAGTTTCCATGCTCTGGGCCGGGGACGCGGAAGGATTGCGAAAGTGGGCGGCCGAGCTGGGCGCGTGGGCGCCCGCCGCGACCGGCACGCTCATGGTCGTGCAAGCGCTGGCGGCGCCGATTCCGGCGGTCGTCGTGACGGCGACGAATAGCATTCTCTTCGGTCCGTTTTGGGGCGGCTGGCTCTCGATCCTGAGCGCGACGGTTGCGGCGTGGATCTGCTTCGCCCTCGCGCGCCTCTACGGCGAGCCGGTCGTGCGCAAGCTCGTGTCCGCACGGGCGCTCGCGCACGCGAACGGTTTCCTCGAGCGCCACGGGGCCGCGGCGGTGCTCGGCGCGCGACTGGTGCCGATCGTGCCCTTCGATCCAATCAGCTACCTGGCCGGGCTGTCGCGCATGTCCGCCTGGACCTTCTTCTGGGCGACCTTCGCGGGGCAAGTCCCGGCCGGGATGGCCTACTCGTACGTCGCGCAGGAGTGGCGGCATCCGGAGCGGCTGGCGATCCTCGCCGGCGCCGCGTTCCTCACGCTGCTCGCGGCCGGCTTCGCGCTGCGCCGCTTGCTGCTCCGCCGTTCCCACGCTTCCCGCGCGGCCCGCGCCGCAGCCCCGGACCCCGCCGCGCGCGGCGCTTCAGACTCGCCGCGATCGGTCCGATAACCCAAGGGTTGAGGGGACGCTCCGCGGCGAAAGAAGGGCCCAATGGCTCCGAACGCGACGTTGCCGATCGAGATGCTCGTCGAGCGCTTTCCGAATCTCGCCGGCATCCTTCACGTCCGTTGCCCGATGATCGCGGTGCTCGCGGAGAAAGAGATGCCGCTCGAAGCCGTGCTGGAGCTGGGAGTGGGAAGCGTGATCGTCTTCTCCAAGAACAATGCGGATCCGATCGCGCTGCACGTGAACAACGTCGCCGTCGGCTGCGGCAAGACGATCAAGGTCGGCGACCACTTCGGGCTCCACCTCCGCAACTACTCGCAGGAATCCGTCGTCGGCGCAATGACGTAGCGTTGGAGCGGCGGTTCCCGCCGTGGGCAAGAATCACCTACCGGGCGGCAATGTTCGCCCCGCCCACCTCGATCGTAACTTATGTTGAAATAACGGTTTGCAAGTTCGCGTCGGCGCGGGCGCCGCGCGGGAACACACTTTACATTTTATAAAGTACAAGTTATAAGGCGCGCCGTTGAGGAGTGACGCCATGGTCGACGACACGCTCGTGGGGCCTGCAAAACTCGCCGACGCGATCCAGAGCGAGTGGGAGATGCTCGGCAGGACGGCGCCGCCGGCAGAGATCGCCGCTTCCGCCGCGCCGGAACCCTCGCAGCGCCTCCTCGAGTCCGCCGAGATCGCGCGCCTCTTCGAAGACTTCTCTCGCGCCACCTCCCAACTCGTCGCCGCGCACGAAGCTCTGCAAGCGCAGGTCGATCTGCTGAAAGAAGAATTGGCGCAGAAAAACCGGCGGCTCGAGCGCAAAAAACGCCTCGAGGCGCTGGGGCGCGTGGCCGCCGGCGTGGCGCACGAGTTTCGAAATCCCCTCGGCGGTGTCCGCCTCACGATCGATGCATTGCTCAAGGACGCTCCGAGCGAGCGCGGCCGCGCTCGCCTCGAGCACGTGAAACGCGCGGTGCTGCATCTCAATCGCATCGTGGAAGACCTGCTCTCCTTTGCGCGCAATCGTCCGCTCGAGAGGACGCGCGCGTTCGCCGCGGCGCTCGTGAGCGAAGCCGTCGAGATCGCATTTCCTCCCGATGCCCTGGTCCCCGCTCCCCGCATCGTTCGCGAAGGCCCCCCCGAGCTGGAGCTGTCGGTCGACCCACATGCATTCACGCAAGTCCTTGTGAATTTGATGGTTAACGCCGCCCAAGCGCTCTCGGATCCGTCCCGCCAGTCGATCGGGATCTTCTGGGGGACCGATACCGCGGGGCGGCGGTGGCTCGAGGTCGCCGACGAGGGCAAGGGGATCCCCGCCGGCGACGAAGAAGCGATCTTCCATCCATTTCACACGTCGCGCCCGGGCGGAACCGGGCTCGGACTCGCGATCGTGCACGATCGCGTGGAGGCGCACGAAGGCGAGATCGCCGTCGTGCGCGATGCTTGGGGGGGCGGAGCGCATTGGAGCGGCGCGCGCTTTCGCATCCTCCTGCCGGCTCAACCCAGCGTACAGGAGGTTTGATGGCTCGCGTCCTCGTTGCCGACGACGACCCATTCATGCGCGGTTCCTTGCTCGATGCGCTTCACGACGACGGCCACGACGGGGAAGGATTCGCTTCGGCGCGCGAGGCGCTCGAAGCGCACGACGAGCGCAGCTTCGATCTCGTCATCACCGACCTCAAGATGCCGGGGATGAACGGCATCGAGCTTCTCGACCAGATCCGCCTCCGCGATGCCCAGCTACCCGTGTTGTTGATCACGGCGCACGGCACCGTGGAGACCGCCGTCCAGGCGATGAAGCGCGGCGCCTCCGATTACATCCTGAAGCCGTTCGGCGCGGAAGAGCTGCGCCTCCTCGTCGGGAAAGCGATCGAGCATCGCCGGCTCCTCGGCGAGAACGAGGCGCTGAAGCGCGAACTCAAGCGTCGCAGCGATGATCGACCTTTCCTCGGCGAGAGCGCGGCGATCCGCGCGGTGCGCGAGCGCATTACGGCGGTTTGCCGCTCCGATGCCACCATCCTCATCCGCGGCGAGACCGGCACCGGCAAGGAACTGGTGGCGCGTTCGATCCACTACGGCTCCCCGCGCGCGGAGCGGCCATTCCTCTGCGTCAATTGCGCCGCTCTCTCCGCGGGACTCCTCGAGAGCGAGCTGTTCGGCCACGAGAGAGGCGCTTTTACCGGAGCGGATCGCGCCCGTTCCGGGCGCTTCGAAATGGCCGAGGGCGGCTCGCTGCTCCTCGACGAAGTCTCCGAGATCGACAACGGGCTCCAAGCGAAGCTCCTGCGCGTGCTCCAGGAGAAGGAGTTCGAGCGCGTCGGTTCATCGAAGACGAAGCGCGCCGACGTGCGCGTGATCGCCACGACGAACCGCGACCTCGAGCAGGAAGTGCGCATCGGACGATTCCGCGAGGACCTCTATTTCCGCCTCAACATCGTGCCGATCGACGTGCCCCCGCTCCGCGAGCGGAAGGAAGACATCGCCCTTCTCGCGGACCACTTCCTGGAGCAGGCGATCCGGCGCTCGGGCCGCAAGCCGGGCCGCTTCTCCGAGAAATCCAGGCGCGAGCTTCTCTCCTACCATTGGCCCGGCAACGTGCGCGAATTGGAGAACCTGATCGAGCGCGCGGCGCTGCTCAGCCTCGGGGAGGAGATCGACGTGGATGGTCTGCGCGCCGAAGGCGTCGCGGCGCCGCCGATCGATGCGGGGCGGCTGCGCGGCATGGCGCTCGAAGATGTCGAGCGGCTCCTGATCGCGGACACGCTCCGGCTCTTCGGCGGCCACCAGAAGAAGACCGCCGCCAGCCTCGGCATCGGCGTCCGCACGCTGCGCGACAAGATCAAGAAGTGGGACCTCTACGCGGCGCGGAGGGAGGCGGTCACCGTATGAGTAAGAGCCTATCCAAAAACATCTCCGTTGGCCATCGCCTGGGGTATGCGGGGTCGAGCGAGAGGCGCGCGCGCAAGGAGAGCCGAAGAGTCGTATTGATGGAGAAATACGGCGATGAGGCTCGACGCCGCGCACGCGCCTCGCAGCCGACCGAAGCCAGGAGAGGTTTT
>JAKEFC010000039.1 GCA_022616235.1 Planctomycetota bacterium | reverse complement strand
GAGGACGCCGCGCGCCTGACCGCGGAGCTCGAGGAAGCAAAGGGCGCGCTGGGGAAGAGCGAAGCCGAGGTGCGGCGGCTGTCCGATCGGGTCGAGAAGCTCGCCGCCGCGGCCGCGAGTGCCGAGAGCGAGCTGGAGCGTCGGAGGGAGTCGGAGGAGCGGAACGCGAAGGCGATCGAGGCCGCCGAAGAAAAGTTCGAAGAGCGGGAGAAGAAGCTCGAGGAGGCCGCCGAGCGCGCGGAGCTGCTCCAACTCGAGCTCGCGGAAGCGCGCGAAGAGCTGGCGACGACGACGGAGCGCGCGAGCGACATTGAAAAACGGATGGCGGACCTTACGCCGCTCGAGGCCGACCTCGACGCGGCCAAGTCGCAATTGCGCGAGAGGGAGAGCGCGCTAGCGGATCTGAGCGCGCGATTTTCCTCGCTCGAGATCCGCTTCACCGCCGCAAGCGAGCGGGAGCAAACGCTCAAGTCGCAGCTCGCCGAGACCTGCGAGCAGTTGGAGCGCCGAGAAATCGCCGTCGAGGAGCTGCAGCGCAGGATCGGCGAGCTGGGGCCGCTCGCCTCCGAGGTCCAAGCGCGCGACTCCCGCTTGCGCGACGTGGTGCTGGAACACGCGGGCACCATGAAGGAAAAGCAGGAGCAGATCTCGCAGCTCCGGCAGCGCATTGCGGCGCTCGAGCACGAGCACGCGGAGATCCTGGAGGAGAAGCTCGGCAACGTCGCCCGCCTCGAGACGCAAGTGAAAGACCTCGAGACGCGCGAGGCGCGGCTGCGCGAGCGCGCGGCCGAGCACGTCGAAGAGCAGCAGCAGCGAGAAGTGCAGCTGAGCGCGCTCGGCGCGCAAGTGGCGGAATTGGGCGCGGAGCTTGCCGCGAGCGGGGCGCGCGTGCAGGAGCTGACATCTCAGCTCGCGCACTCGCAAAACGAGCTGGCCGCGCGCGAGACCGAGGTCGAGGAGCTGCGCCAGGAAATGGGGAATCTCACGCCGCTGGCCGGCGAGATTCAAACCCGTGACGAGAGGCTGCGCGGCGTCGTCGACGAGCACGCGGAGGTCGTGAAAGAGAAACAGCAGCAGATCGCGGGGCTGCGGCAGAGACTCATCGACCTCGAAGACCGCCACGCCGCCGTGCTCGAAGAGCGCGCGCTAGAAGTGGCGCGCCTTTCCGCCCGCGTCGCGGAGCTGGAGCCGCTCGTGGAGTTGCGGGCCGACTTGGAGATCGAGAAGGAGCGCGTCGACGAGCTTTCGAGCGCGCACGCGGCGGAGCTTGCCGAGAAGGAGCGCGACGTCGCCCGGCTCGAGGCCAGGCTCGCGCGCGCGGAGCCGCACGTACTGGACGCCAAACCCGAGGCCGGCACCGCCGCGAAGAAGGGGGAGCGCCGCAAGCGGGGGAAGCAACCGGACGCGGCGGCGCGCGATGCGACGCTCGCTCGCTTCCGCGCCCACATCTCCGAGCTGGGCGCGGTGGTCGCGCCGCGCGGCAAGGGCGCAGGCAAGGTCGGAGCGACCGCGGAGCGCGCGCGGGGGGGGGCTGCGGCTGCGGCGCGAGGCGCGAACGGCACACGCGCGGCGAAGGAGCACGGGTCGAAGAGCGCAGCGCCGAAGCCGCAGCACCGGCCGGCGAAGCGCGATGACCTGCAAGAGATCACCGGTATCGGCCCCGCGATCGAGAAGCGGCTGCGGCGAGCGGGGATCACGACCTATGCGCAGATCGCGAAGTGGGGAGAGAAAGAGATCCAAAAGATCGCCGAAAAGATCGGTTCCCCGGCGAGCCGCATCCGCAGCCAGCAGTGGGTCCGCCGCGCGAAGAGGCTCGAGCAGGCGCACGTCTCGAAGTAAAGCCGCTACCGTCCGGCGCTTTGGCGCCGGTCCATGAAGGATTGGCACCCTCTGTGTCGGTACCCCCGCTGAAATCCTGGTGGGCGCGCCGGAGTCTCGGAGCGATCACGCTGTTCCTGCTCCTCATCGGCTCGGTATTGCTGATCGCGGGGTGGGTCAAATTCGACGAAGAGTCCGCGCTCAGGCGCGCAGGAGTCGACGTGGAGGGGAACGTGATCGAAAAGTCCCAGGAGCGGCGGCGGCGCTCAGGGAAGAAAAACTACCTCACGGTGCAGTATTCGCCTTCTGGCGGGAGGACTGGGGACACCTTCACGCGTCGTTTTTCCGTCTCGAAGTCGGTGTACGAAGCCACTTCCACCGGGGCCGCGATCCGCGTGCGTTGTCTGCCGAGCGATCCCAAGATCGCGAAGCTCGCGGGCAAGTCCGACGAGAGTCCCATCTTGCTCGGCATGGGCGGTGTGCTGTTCGTCTTGGGCGCCGGGTGTGGTTACGCCTGGAACCGCCGGCGCCATCGCGAGCAGGGCGAGCCAGTCGCGCCGGTCACATCTGACGCGGATCGGACCCAAGGCACCTACTGACCTCGGAGATCCGAGCGGCATCCGTCTGAATCGCTAGTTCTGCGCCGGCACCGCGGAAGGCGGGGCCAGATCCAGCTTCCACGCCGCGCCCTCGCGCACGAAGTAGACGAATTCAGGGGCGCGCCCGCGGCAGATCACGCGCGCGAGCGCCGTCGATTCCGCTTGCTCGAGCAGTTGAAACGCCATGTCGTCCGCGAGCCATTCGACGCCTCTGCGGTGGGTCGCGTTCCGGTAGTAGTATTCGAGATCGTGCTGCGGCCGCGCCGCCTTCATGCGTTCCGAGAAGTGAGCCACGCCGGCGCCCACGTCTCCCTTCGCGAACGCACAAGTCGCCGCGCGGAAGACTCCCTCCGGAGTGCGGCTCGCGCAGCCGGCGGCCACGAACAAGATCGTCGCAATCAGCACGGGCCGATAACTCATCGAAGCTCCTCCAGGTTGAGCGCCAGCGCGCCCTTGCCTATCTTCTTCGACACGCCGCGGTCGCGGGCGCAGCGCACTTTTTCTCCGGACGCCACGGGCGGCACCCGCACGGCGGCATCGTACCCAAGATGGTAGCCTTCAATGATGGTCGCACTCCGTTCATTGCTCGCTCCCCCAAGGAGACTCCGCCGTTATGGGTGATTGGATACTCATAACCTCCGAAGACCTGCCGGCGCTGCCGCACGTCGCGAACAAGGTGCTCTCCGCGGTCAGCGACCCTGCGAGTTCCGCGAAAACGCTCCAGAGCATCATCGAAACGGACCAAGCCCTCGCCGGCCGGCTCCTGCGCATGGCGAACTCCGCGATGTTCGCCGGCACCCGCGAAACCACGACCTTGCAGGCCGCGGTTGCGCGGCTCGGCTTCAACCGAGTGCGCAATCTCGTGCTCATCGCCGCGACGCGCGATGTGCTGCGGAGCAAGAACAAGACCGCGGAAGAGCTGTGGAAGCACGCGCTCGGAGTCGGGCTCGCTTCGCGCATGGTCGGCGAGACGCTGCGACTTCCTCCCGGAGCCGTCGATGACTTGTTCCTCGCCGGACTGTTTCATGACGTCGGCAAGGTGCTCATGAACAATCAAAAACCGGAGCGCTACCTGCAGATCATCCAGACCGCGCTCGAGCAACGCCGCCCCACTTCGGAAGTCGAGAAGGAAGTCTTCCAATTCTCGCACGAGGAAGTCGGCGCCATGATCGTCACGAAGTGGAAGCTGCCCGAGTTCCTCGTGAATCCGGTCCGCTACCACCACCTGATCCAAGATGAGCGGAACAAGGACATCCCCAGCGAAAAAAACGTGGCGGCCGTCGCCACCGCCGATCTGATCGCGAACATGATCGGCATCGGGCTCCTCACGTCCGCAACGATCGCTCCAGTGAACGTCCGCTCTTCGCGCCTCCTCCGCCTCGAGCAAGAGCAGATCCTGCCGATCGCGGAGAATCTCCCCGACGTATACCTTAGCCACGCGAACTACTTCGAATAGCCGGCGCCAGGAGAGGCGCCGAGCGCGCTTACGTAGAGCCTATCTCAAAACCTCGCCTGGCTTCGGTCGGCTGCGGAGCGCGCGCGGCATCGAGCCTCGTCGCCGTATTTCTCCATCAATACGACTCTTCGGCTCTTCTTGCGCGCGCGCTCCTCGCTCGACCCCGAATGCTCCAGGTGATGGCCAACGGCGATGTTATTGAGATGGGCTCTTAGCTGCCGGCTCTTGGGCGCGCGCGCCCGCGCGCGATTTCTCCAGCTCTCGCTGCAAGTCGTGGCGCTCCGCCAGGCCGTCGACGTACGGCGTCAGGACGACGACGAGATCGACCTTTTGCTTGCTCTTCGCCTCGTGCGTGAAGAGCCTGCCGAGGATCGGGATCGCGGAGAGCCAGGGGGTCTCCGTCTTCGTCTCCGAGTTGCGATCGGTGACGAGGCCGCCGATCACGATGCTCGCCCCATCTTCCACGCGTATCACCGTGCTGACTTCGCGCGTGCTGATGCGCGGCGACGTCAACCCGGTCGTGCCGATGACGAGGTTGCCGAGCGATGTGACTTGGGGATTCAGCGCGACCTCTACTTGGCCGTTCTCGAGGATGTGCGGCACGACCTGCATCTGAATCCCGATCGGCTCGTAGCGGTCGAAGCTCTCCGTGACCGTCCCCTGGTCGGTGATCGTCGTGCGGAAGATCGGGAAACGCTCGCCGACGAGGATCACCGCTTCTTGGTTGTCGCCGACCATGAGGCGCGGGTTGGAAACGATGTTCGTCTCCGCCCCCAGGCGATTCAGCTCGGCGAGCAACTGCGTGCTCGTCAGCTTGACGCTGCCGAAGATGAACCCGCCATCCACGCCGGTGAGGTTCGAGTCCCCTGGGACATCGGGGAAGGCGCGCCCCGAGACCGATGGGGCGAGCGGGTCCGCGGGATCCACGATCGCGCGGTATTCGCCGGCGTCATGGCGCCCGAAAGGGAAATTCCACGGCAACGCGGAACCGGTCGCGTCCAACGAGATTCGCCAGCGAAAGCCGATCTCCTCTTGTTCGTCGTGGTTCATCTCGAAGATCACGACGGAGATGTAGACCTGGCGCTGCGGTACGTCCACTTTCGCGACCATCTGCTCGATGGTGCCGAGCACGGCCGGCACGTCGCGCACGAGGAAGCGATAGGAGCGGCTCTCGTCGAGCAGGTTCTGCTGCGGCGCGATGACCCCTACCGGAGCGGCAGGGGTCACCGGCTCTCCCACCTGCTCGCCGACCTCCCAGCCGCGAGTGACGTGCGCGGGAATGATCTGGAAGATGCCGCGCTCTTTGGTGAGCATCCCGAGCACGGTCTTCTCGAGACCCTTGGCGGGGATGTGCTTCAGCTCGAAGAGGCGCCACTGGATCATCTCCTCCGCCGGCTGCAGCCGTGCGTTGTCCTTCGCCATCTCGGAATCGAACACCGTGATCACCTTGCCGTTGATCACGTAGTGGTAGCCGTTGGGAGCGAGGATCGCATCGAGCGCTTGCCGGAGCGTTACTTCGCGCAGCCGCACCGTCACCTTGTCGCTGATCTTGAAGGGCACGGAGATGCTGAAGCCGGCCTGCTCCGCCACGGCGTCGAGGAGCACGTGCAGGTCCTCGCTCGGCGCGTTCAGCGTGATCAGGGGCTCGCCCTCTGCCTGGCCGTCGAGCGGCAGAGGCGCGCTCGCAGCGACGAGGAACGCCGCGATCAGCGCGGGGATTTTCAGTCTCATTCCCGGCATTCCGCTCCCTAGTTCTTCGTTATCGGCGCCCGCGGCGGCTCGTCCGGTCCGCGGTGCCGTTTCCCATCATCGGCCCGATCGCTCCGCGCCGCGCGCAGTTTCCGCTCAATTCTTGCCGCGCTCCCCGGATGCCGGCGCCTGCCGCGGCGGGCGCAAGACGAAGATGCGCTTCGCGACGCCGTTCAACTCGACTTCCACATGATCGAATTCGATCTTCGTGAGGCGGCCGATGCCCGGGATCTCGTCCCCCACCGCGTAGCGCTTGCCGCCGACCACGGCCCACCGGCCCAGGATCGCCGTGAGCGCCGGAGCGCCGCGGCCGGCAAGGTCCTCGGGACCGCCGCCCCGCGGCGCCTCATCCACTCCCGTTATCGGAAGCTCGCGCCAGACGCGCTCGAAGGGATTGCGATGCCAAGGGAGCTTCGACGCCGCGCGCTGGGCCTCGGCGACCGCCGCGCTCGCGACGTGGCTGGCGCCGGACCCTCCTGGCGATGGCGGCGCGGCGCGCTCGGTGTCTCCCGGCCGAGGGAGCGGCGGCGGCGCGATCGGCGCGCCAGCCGGAAGTTGCGCGGCGGCTTCCGCGCCGCCGAACTGACGCCACAGCACGATGCCCCACGCGGCGAGGAGGACGACGAGCACGATGCATCGATTGGCGGTCCGGCGCTTCATCGTTGTCGCTCTCCGCTGCCCGCCGGCGAGGGAGCGGGCTTTCTCGCGAGCACGCAGGTGAGATCGACGCGCACCCGGCACCCGTCCGCGCCGCTGGGGACGATCGAGATACTCTCGAAGCGCAGCAACCCCGCGAGTCCCTGCCACGCGCCGAATAGCGCCGCGACATCCTGGTAGCTGGCCTGGAACGATGCGGCGAAGCGCTCTTCCACGAAGGACAGCTCCCCAGCGTCGATGCGCCGCGTCACATCGGGTGCGGGCGCGAATTGTTGCAACGCGCAGCCGCGATCGTGCAAGCTCGCTTCGAAGCGCTCGTACACCTCTTCCAGCGGCGGCGTCTCCCGCAGGCGCGCAAGCCAAGCATCGCGCGCGGCGCTGCTCTGCTCCAGGCGCTTCGCCGCGGCGATGTAGGAGATATCGAGGGCCGCTTTCGCTTCCGCGGTGACGGCGGCGCCGCGCAGCGTCCCCTGCACCAATGCCTGCGCCGCGATCGCCGGCCGGTAGTACGCGACGTAGGCGGCGACGCAGAGCGCGCTCGAGGCCGCAAGCAAGAGCAGGCGTCGCCGCGGATGAATCCCCCTCACGGCAGTCGCTCCGCGGCGCGAAGGTAGAGGGCGCACTCCACTTCGAAGTCGTTCCGTTCGGCGCTCTCGCTGCGCCGGATCAAGCTCTTCACTACCATGCTGCGCACGAACGGCGAGGATTCGAACGCCTCCCCGAGGAAGGAACGCGGCGTGCGCGTTTCCCCGCTCCGCACATCGATGCTCCCCGTAGCGTAGAGAGTCGCGGAAGTGCCCCGCACCGCGAGGCGCAGTTGCGTCGCCGTCGCTTCCGCCGGCATGCGGCGCGCGACGTCGGCGAGGATCTCGGCGATCGGCGGCGCGGCGCCGTACTCGTCCATCAGTCGTTGATTCGACGCATCGATCCGCGCGCCTTCGTCCGACATCGCCGCCAGCTCTCCGGCGCGCCGCACGGGGTCGCCGCCCGCCGGCAAAAGGTCTCGCCCCGCCGCCGCCGCGCCTTGCGCGCGCCAACCGAGCGCGAGCAGCAATGCCGCGGCGCCGAGGAAGACGCTCACGGCGACGCGCGTCGGGGCTCGCAGGCGGCGCTCCAGTCGCACTTCGCGCGGCAGGATGTCCTCGGGCGGCGCATTGCCGTGCAGCGCACCCGAGAGCGCCGGGGTCTCGCTCAGGATGAACGCGCGTTCCCGCTCGTCGCGCGCATCGACCGCGAACGGAATCTCTTGGGCGGAGAAAAGCTGAGGATTGATCTTGAAGCTGCGAAAGAGGTGCTGATCGAGGCCCTTCATGCGCGACGATCCGCCCGTCAGGATCAAGCGATGGATGCGGCGGTCGCCGCTCAATTGCTGGTAGTAGCGAATTGAATTGCGAAGTTCGTACACGAGGGTATTGAGCTTGGGCTCGTACATCATGCGAAGCTGCTCGGGGAGGAGCGGGCTGCCGCGGAGCGGTTCGTCGTCGCCAGGAGCCGGTAAGCCGAAGGTCTCCTTCAATTGCTCGGCCTGCTCGAAGCTAAGCTCGATGAATCCGCTGCGGGTGGCGACCGTGTCCATCAAAGCGCGCGTAAGGTCGTTCCCGCCGAACTGCACGACGCGGGTATAGACGAGGCCTCCGCTGCGATAGATGTGCATCCCGGTGCTGTACCGATGCATCTCTACGACCACCCAAACCGGCGCGTCATCCTCGCCCGCTTCTTCGGACGCCTCCCCGGACTTCCCCGCATCCGCCGCGGGCATGAGGGCCTGGTAGGCCGCCGCGGAAGTCGTCATGGCGAGCGGCAGCGCCCCGGCAATCTGAAAGATCGATCCGAGCTCCTCGCTCTCGGCACTCTCGTAGGCCGTGAGCAAGAAGCGCTGCGCCGGGTTTTCCTTCACCCCCGGCCGCGCGAGCCGCGTCGCGTGCACGTGCCACCCCGCGGCGAGCCCGCCGGTCAGCTTGACGGACTTGATGGCGAGCGCGCCCAAGGTGTCGTCCGCGCCGAGCGGCGGCACATCGACCACCGTCGTACGCACGCGACTGCTCGGCAAGACGCAAAGGAAGTCTCGTGCTCTGGAGCCGCGCAGGAAAGCGCGCAACTGCTCGCCGAGGAAGCGCGCGCGTCGGGCGCGATCTTGGTGGAACTCGGCGGGCACCGAATACTGCCGCGGGTCGCTCAGCGCGAAGCCGGAAGGGGTCCGCGTACGAACGACGCTCTTCAGCGCGTAGCTGTTCAACTCCACGGCGAGCAATCGATTGCGCGAGCGCGAGAGGATGGCGGGAAGGCGATCTACGGCGAGGCCTGCACGAAGTTGGGCGCGAATGCCCGCAAGCTCGACCTCTTCGCCCCTTGCCTGCGGCTCGCCCATGTCGTGCTCTCCGATGTCGACGGATCCGAAAGTAAAGAGTTCGCCTCCACGAGAGGGGCGCCGCCGAAATGCTGCCCCGCGGCGAGCCTAGAGCCGATCTCGAGACCTCGCCTGGCTGCGGTAGGCTGCGAGGCGCGCTCGTGGCGTCGAGCCTCGTCGCCGTATTTCTCCATCAATACGACTCTTCGGCTCTTCTAGCGCACGCGCCTCCCGCTCGACCTCGGGCCAACGGCAATGGTGTTGGGATAGGCTCTTCGTGGCGGATATCCTTTTATCGGCTGGAGCATCGGGATTTCTCGACGGCTGTACGGCGGGCGGGCGACTTCGGGAAAACCGCGGCGCAACGGCCGATCGTCGCTCAAAAAACGAAAGCGCGGAGATAGACCGAAGTGGCAACGGTAATCGACTCCGTCGCGGCGGCGGAAGCGGCTTTGGAGAGAGCGAGCGTAATGGAGATTCGGCGGATCGCGTGGCGATCGGACCCGTTGAGCGGCAGCGAAGCGAGCGCAACTCCGGTCTCGTTCCGATAATCGAACGCGAGACTCGCTACGCCGGAGGCCAAGGTCCGGTAGGTCCCGCCGCCGTTCGATGAGTACTGCAAGTCGGTCCCCGAGAGCCTGTACACGTTGCTGCCGAAATCGATGCGGCTTCCTTCGGCAGCCGAGATGTCGGGGTTTACTCCGGAGAGAGCGATCATGCGCAAGTCGCGCGCCATGCGGTCGAGCGCCGTTCGCGCCGCGAACACCAACTCGTTGCGGATTCCGAGCCGCGCGCGAGTCTTGAACGCCTCGGTGAGCGGAACGGCGAGAACGCCCGCGAGCACGCCAGAGAGCGCGATCGTGGTCACCAGCTCGACGAGCGTGAAAGCGCGCGCGCGCGCCGCTCGCGGGCGTCCGGCGGCACTCGAGGGCGCGATTAGATGTCGCAGAACACGCACGTGAGCACGTAGCTTCCGGTAGGACCGGTGTAGTCCACGGTCACTACCGCCTTCTTGTACCCGGAGCCGGACTGGGCCGTCGCTAGGTCCGCCGCCTGCACTTCCGAGAAGGAGACCGAGCGGCTGAAGCTCGCAAACCCGGCCACAGGACTCTCCGCCGCGTAGTTCGCCGACGCCAAGTAGCCGTAGCCTCGGCCCGCGGCGTGGCGGTCCGCGACAATCTCCTCCAACTTCTGTTGGGCGAGGAACGCGGAGATCGTCTGTTTCTCGGCGAGCACGGCGTCCCGCGCTCCTTCGCTGAACGCGAACAGAAGCGGCGGCAACGCGATCGCGAGGATGACGATCGCCATCACGAGCTCCACGGACGTGAGCCCGGCGGCGCACCGCGGTGCTTCCTGCCGATCGTTGCTACGGCGTGATCGCAAGGTGCCCCGTCTCCGCGGCGATCGCGATCGCCATCCCCGTCGAGAAAGTAATCGTACCGTTCGACGTCAAGGCCGCTTCGGAAGCGTCCTTGGGCCGGCCGCGCGAATCGAATTCCAGCTCGGCTCCGCCGTTGATGTTCGCGGCGCTCAGGTCGATGCCGGCGAAGACGCCCGCGTCCATCGTCACGGCGAGGGCGGATCGCGTCAGCGGGTCGGTGAGAGCGATGCGGTTTGCTTTGCCGGGCGTCGCCGGGTCTTCGATGTAGCCAGCGTAGGAGTCGGCCGTCGCGTCGAATACGAGCCACGTGCGCCGCCTGGTTGCCATTGCCTGCGTCTGCACGTAGCGGATGTGGCCCGCGAGGCTCGAGATGGCGGCGTCGGAGCGCAGCGCGGAAATGCGGGAGACCACCGGCACTGCCAGGCCGGCCAGTATTCCCGCGATCACGAGGACCAGCACCAACTCGACGGTGGTGAACCCGCGCTTCGCTGCCCCTGCCATCGATGCACGATCGAGCCCGCGCTTAGTAGCCGGCTTCGCTCGCGCCGCTCGCGGTGTCGGCCCAGAACTCCCCGGTGGCGGCTTTGTAGCACCACGCGCCCGTCGTTCCCGCCGTGACCGGTGTGCCCTTTGTCGTGCCGGCGATGCACGCATAGCGGTTCGCGGGGGTCGAGTTCGTGGAGTACGGATTCGCGGGCAACGTGCCTTCCATGACCGAGCCGGAGGTCGTGAGTTCCGTCAGGGTCGGCCAGGAGGCAGTGCCGCCGCCCGTCGGAGTCGCCTTGTACGCGTAGAAGTTGCTGACCGCCGAGCGCACGCCGCCGAGCGCGCCCTTGCAAGCCGCTTCCTTCGCATCGGCGGACATGTTGAAGAACTTCGGCAACGCTACCGAAGCAAGAATTCCGAGCACCACGATCACGATCACCAGCTCGATGATCGTGAATCCCTTGTCGCCCACCTTCATGACGGTTGCTCCTTATCGGACTTCTTTGGTTGTCGCTCGTCTTGCCGCACCGCGATCCGTACCGGCGAAATGTCCGATCGCTTCGCCCAAATGAGCCGGATCGCGTTCGCGACGCTCGTTGGAAGATCGGACCTCCTCGGCCGCCACCTTTAGAGCACGCTTCAAATTGCCGCCTGCCTCCGGGTGCGCGCGGAAGGCCGAGTGGTCGATAACGATGCGGCAACTCGTCGGGAAAGGCCGGGAGTGAAGCGCGAGGAATTAGACTTCGGAGAAGACCTCGTTCGGCGCGGCACGCTGAGCAAGGAGGCGCTCGATGCCGCGGCGGCGTCCAGCAGGGCGAAACGACGCAGCCTGCGCGACTCGCTCGTCGACCTCAAGATCCTCACCGCGGCGGAATACGATCGCGGCAGGTCCGAGTATTTCGGGATCCCCTACATGGATCTCGGAAGCTTCCTCGCCGACCCCCAGGTTCTCGTCCTCATCGGCGAAGACTTCGCACGCTCGGAGTGCGTATTCCCACTCTTTCTCAGCGAGCAGCGAATCGCCATTGCGATCTCCGACCCTACGAACCTCGTCACCATCGATCGCATTCGTTCCGACACGGGGATGGAAGTCGAGCTGTATTTCGCCCCGGAGGGCGCAATTCTGGATGCGATCGCGCGCAACTATGCGCAGCCATTGCCGATCCTCGGCGACGCAGACCAGGGCACGGCGGGAAGCGGCGACGCGGCGATCGACGTGCCGAAGCAGGTGGATTCGCTGATACAGCGCGCGATCCGCGATGGCGCGAGCGACATTCACATCGAGCCGTCGCGCCACCAACTCCTCATCAGGAACCGAATCGACGGCGAGCTGGTCGAAGTCCACACGCTGCCGGCGTCCGTGCGCGCACAGGTCGTCTCGCGAGTGAAGATCCTCGGCGGGCTCGACATCTCCGAGTCTCGCGCGCCGCAGGATGGCCACGTCTCCATGACGGTGGCGGGGGAGGAGGTTGCCCTCCGGATCTCGACGTTGCCCACGCTGCACGGCGAGAACGTAGTGATTCGCCTGCTGATCTCTTCGAAGGCGCGCATTTCCTTGAAATCGCTCGGACTCAGCGATGCCGACTCCGCGCGGCTGCACGCGATGATCCTGCGTCCGTATGGCATGATCGTCGTGACCGGCCCCACGGGCAGCGGCAAGACCACGACTCTGTACAGCCTGCTCGAGCACCTCAACACCGTCGCGAAGAACATCATGACGATCGAGGACCCGGTGGAGTACACGATCGACCTCCTCCGCCAGATCCAAGTGAATCCGAAGGTCGGATTGACCTTCGCCAACGGTCTGCGCGCGATCCTGCGGCAGGATCCCGACGTCGTCATGGTCGGCGAGATCCGCGATGGCGAGACGGCCAACGTCGCGGTGCAAGCGGCGCTAACGGGCCATCTCGTGCTTTGCACGCTGCACACGAACGATGCCGCGAGCGCCGTGACCCGCCTCGTGCAGATGGGCGTGCAGCCTTTCCTCGTTGCGTCGAGCTTGATCGGGGTAGTTGGCCAAAGGCTGGTCCGCGTCGCGTGCGGCCACTGCCGCGAGCCGTACGAGCCGCCCGCGGAGCTGCGCGCACTCGCGGGCATCGCTGCGATGCCGTGGTTTCGCCCCCGCGGCTGCGACCGCTGCCGCCGGAGCGGTTATCGCGGACGCACCGGAGTCTACGAGCTGTTCGAGTTGAACGGCGAGCTGCAAGCCGAGATCATGCAAGGCGCGCCCGCGCCGGTCCTGCGGCGGCTCGCGCGGCGGCATGGCATGACGACGATGTTCCATGATGGACTGCGCAAGGTCACGGGCGGCATCACGACGCTCGAAGAGATCATGGCCTCCGTGGATGCGAGCGAGCCCGCTCACTCCGCCGATGAGGTGGTCGGGTGACGACCTATCGGTATCGCGCGGTCGATGCAAGCGGCGCGGTCGTGGAGGATTCCGTGGAAGCCGGGTCGCTCGACGCGGCCAGCGCGCTGCTCGAGAACAAAGGGCTCACGCCCCTCGCGATGGCGGAGGAACGGGGCGACCGCCGGCAGGACGGGCGCGGTGGAACACCTGCGCGCCTCCCGCGGCGCGAGGTCGCGATCTTCTCCCGCCAATTCGGCACGCTGCTTCGCTCCGGCGTGAACGTCTCGCTGGCGCTCGAAACGCTCATGCGCCAGTGTCGAGAGGACTACCGGCCGATCTTCAACGGCATTTACACGAACGTCGGCAAGGGCGGGTCCCTGTCGGAGTCTCTCGCGCTGTTTCCCGCGACCTTCAATCGGCTCTACGTCGCGACGGTGGGCGCCGCGGAAAAAGTCGGAGCGCTCGCAAACGCGTTTCGGCAGCTCAGCGAAATGCTCCAATGGGAGTTGAAAATCCGGCGCGACGTGCGCGGCGCGCTCCAGTATCCCGCCACCGTGGTCGCAGTGATGATCCTGGCGGTGGTGGTTCTCCAACAAGTCGTACTCCCGCAGTTCGGACAAATGTTCGCGCGCATGGGGGGCGATCTGCCGCTCCCGACGCGCCTGCTCATGGCGGGTTCGGAGTTCTTCGGGTCCTACTGGTGGGCGCTGCTCGGGGCGGCGGGACTCGGTGTCTACGCCTTCGTCCGCGCCTGCGGACGTCCAAGCTTCCGGCTTCGCGTCGACCGCGCGCTCCTCGACGTTCCGGTCGTGGGGATGCTCCTACACCACACCTATCTCGCTCGCTTCGCTCGGACTTTCAGTCTCCTCCAGGCGAACGGGCTGCCGCTGCTCACGTCCCTCGGAGTGATCGGCGATACGATCGGCAATCGGGAGATCGCGCGTCAGGTTGCGCAGGTGCGGGATGAAGTCGAGCGCGGCTCTTCGCTCGCCGAGGCGGTAGGCAAGAGAGACGTATTCACTCCGCTCGTGAAGAACATGGTTCGCGTCGGCGAGCAGAGCGGAACTCTCGATGAGTCGCTGATTGCGGTATGCGACTTCTACGATGGTGAGATCCAAAGCTCGGTCGCCACGCTCACGAAATGGATCGAGCCGGCGCTCACCGTATTCCTCGGAGCGTTCGTGCTCTTCCTCGCGCTCGCGATCTTCCTGCCCTGGTGGGACCTCGCGAGCCTCTACCATTGAGATCGCGTCGCGCGCGCGTTTTTTTGGCGCGGTCCAGGAAGGTGCGGGGCCTAGCCCGAATTATTCATGATCCTTCTACTGCAAGCGCCGATGTGGCTGCCTTGCTGCGTCGAAACCGCGACTTCGATCCTCAACGACCTCACCAGGTCG
>JAKEFC010000270.1 GCA_022616235.1 Planctomycetota bacterium | reverse complement strand
GCGGCAACTCGGTCAAGCTTCCCGGGAGCCCCCTCGACTCGGGACGCACCGTGACCGCGAACATCGCGCTCGAGCTTGGCTATGCCATGGATCAGCATCGCGCCGCGCTCTTCGCGTGCGGCCTGATCCTGATGGGATTCGTCGTGCTCTTGATCTCGGCGGCCGAGCTGGTGAGCCATGGACGTATCCACGGCTAGCGCTCCCAACGAACCGCGGTTACGCGCCTCGGACCTTCTCGTGTGGTCCGCGGCGCTCGCATCGCTCGGGGTCTGCCTCGCGATCGTGGGCCACATCTTCTGGCAGGGAGCAGCGGCGCTGAGCTGGGAATTTCTCGCCGCCGCGCCTGAGAGCGCCGGGCGGGCGGGCGGCATCGCGCCGATCCTCGTTTCGACGGCGCTCATTCTCGGCGTGTGCATCGTCGCTTCGCTGCCGGTCGGTCTCGCGACGGCGATACTCCTTGCCGAGTATGCGGACGCGGGAACGATATTCGGACGGTTGATCCGGCGCAGCCTCGACGTGCTCGCCGCCGTTCCGAGCATCATCTTCGGAATGTTCGGGAACGCCTTCTTCGCAAAGACCCTCGGTCTCGGGTTCTCGATACTCTCCGGAGGGTTGACCCTCGCCTGCATGGTGCTCCCGCTCTTCATTCGCGTCGCCGAGGAGGCGTTTCGCTCGGTGCCTGCGCCGCATCGGCTGGCCGTGGCCTCCCTCGGGTTCTCGCGCGCTTCCGCGATCCTGCGCGTGCTGATTCCGCTCGCGGCGCCAGGAATCCTCGCCGGACTCGTTCTCGCGGTCGGGCGCGCCATGGCGGAGACGGCGGCTCTCCTCTTCACGAGCGGCTACTCGGACCGCATGCCGGAATCGCTCTTCGATTCGGGGCGCGCGCTCTCGATCCACATCTACGATCTCGCCATGAACGTCCCGGGGGGAAACGCGAACGCGCACGGGTCGGCCCTGGTGCTGATCGTGCTCCTCGTCGCCATCAATCTGCTCGTCTCCTGGTTCCTTCATCGATTCGTGAAGAAGGGTTTCCACACGCCATGATCCTGTCGAAGGTGCAATTCGGGGCGCGCACCGCAGCGCATCGCGCCGGCGAGGATCGGCGTGCGATGCATCCGGCCGAGATCGTGGCGCGCGATCTGTCCGTGCGATATCGCGGGAAGCCCGCGTTCGCGGGGATCTCGCTGGGGATCCCCGCGGGCCAAATCACCGCGGTGATCGGCCCCTCCGGGTGCGGGAAGACGAGCTTCCTCATGTGCCTGAATCGACTGACCGACCTCGTGCCGCATGCCGAGGTCACGGGCAGCCTCGAGATCGAGGATCTCGACGTGCTCGCGGCGCGCACGAACCTGATCGCCCTCCGGCGCGAAGTCGGCATGATCTTTCAGAAGCCGAACCCGTTTCCGCTGTCGGTGCGGCGCAACCTTGCTCTGCCGCTCCGCGAGCACGGCGTGCGCGACCGAAAGCGCATCGACGAGATCGCCGAGGGCGCGCTCCGGGACGTCGGTCTCTGGGATGAGGTGAAGGACCGGCTCGACGAGCCGGCGCTCGCGCTTTCCGGCGGGCAGCAGCAGAGGCTCTGCATCGCGCGCACATTGGTGCTGCGCCCGCGCGTGCTGCTTCTCGATGAACCTTGCAGCTCGCTCGATCCGATCTCGATGGCGGCGGTCGAAAAGCACATCGCAAGTCTGCGCGGGCGCTTCACGCTGGTCATCGTGACCCACAATCTCGCCCAGGCGCGGCGTCTCGCCGATCGCGTCGCGTTTTTCTGGATCAGGAACGGTACCGGCTGCCTCGTCGAGCAGGGGACGGCGCGAGAGGTGTTCGAAGCGCCGCGGGATCCGCTGACGGAAGCGTACATCAAGGGGCTCGAAGGGTAGCGCCGCGATGCGTTGCCCTCGCGAGCGCCGATCGGATACAAGGGCCCGAGCTGCCGCATTGGCGCGTGCAAAGTTCCGTCCTCACCCTACCGAGAGGAGTCCCGATGGTTTCGATCACGCTCAAGGGCAATCCGGTGAAGATCCTCGGCGAAGAAATACGCGCCGGGCAGCGGGCACCCGACTATCGCTTGCAGCTCGCGGACATGAGCGACTGCACGGCCACAACCCACGCGGGGAAGACTCGCATCCTGTGCGCCGTCCCTTCGCTCGACACGGGCGTGTGCAACATCGAGATGCAGCGCTTTAACAAGGAAGCCGCGAAGCTCGCGAATGCGGTCGTGATCTGCGTGAGCATGGATCTCCCCTTCGCGCAGAAGCGCTGGTGCGGGGCGAACGGCGTGGAGCACGTGATCACGGCGAGCGACCACCGCGATGCTTCTTTCGGCCGCGCCTACGGCTGCCTCGTGAGCGGAGGTCCTCTCGACCGCTGCCTCGGCCGCGCGGTCTTTGTCGCAGGCCCCGATGGCGCGCTGAAGTACGTCGAATACGTCCCGGAGATCACCCAGGAGCCGAACTACGAGGCGGTGCTCAAAGCGGCCGCCAAATAGGAGCGCGGCCGCATGCGCCTCCACTGGCTCGGGATCGGCCTCTTCACCGCCTCCTACTTCGTCGCGCTCGACGGAACCGGCGTCGTCGACTACGACGAGGCGTGCTACGCGGAAGTCGCGCGCACGATGTACCTGCGCGGCGACTATCTCGTCCCCGAATCGAACGGCGAGCCGTTCTTCGAGAAGCCGCCCTTCCTGTATTGGACGGAAGCGCTCGGTTTCCATCTCTTCGGCATCGGCTCGTTCGGCGCGCGATTCCTGAATGCCGCGGCGGCCACGGCGTTGCTCGCGGCGGTCTATCTGCTCGCGCGCCGGCCGCTTGGCGCGAGCGCCGCGTTCTTCGCCGCCGTCGTGCTCGGCTCCTCCATCGAGATGAACGTGCTCGCCAGAGTGGCGCTCACCGACACCTGGCTTACGCTCTGGCTCGCACTGTGCCTTGGCTGCTTCCATCGCGCGCGCGAGCGAGCGCTCGCGGGCGGCGGCGGCACGCTCTGGGTCGCGCTCGCGGCGGCGAGCGCCGGGCTCGCGATGCTGACGAAGGGGCTCATCGGACTCATCCTTCCTTGTGCGGCGATCATCTGCAGCCTCGCATGGGACCGGAATCTGCGCTTGCTCCTCCGTCCCGCCTGGCTGGGCGCGGGAATCCCAGTGGCGCTCGGAATCGGGCTGTCGTGGTACCTCCTCCTCGGGTTCACTCATCCCGATGGCTTCGGTTTCTTGCGAGAGCTGTTCCTCGAGCATCACGCCGGACGCTTCCTCGCTCCGATGCAAGGGCACGGCGGTCCCGTCGTGTACTACGTTCCCGTGCTGCTCGCGGGGTTCCTGCCATGGAGCCCGTTTCTCTTCCGATCGTTCGCGCGCGAACAATTCGCGGCCGCGGGCGGCGAGCGTGCGCGGTTCTTGCGCCTCATCCTCTGCTTCGCGGCGGTTACGTTCGTCGTGTTCTCCGTCGCCGCGACGAAGCTCCCGAGCTACATCGCGCCGCTCTTCCCCGCGCTCGCGCTCCTCGTCGCGAACGCTTGGCGGCGCGAAGATGAATGCGCGGCGGGCGGCCGCGCCGCCTCCTGGACCCTAGGCAGCGCCGCGGCGATCTGGATCGCGCTCGGCGCGGCGATCGCGGCGATTCCCTACCTGGTACCGCGCCTGCCGGCCGTGATCGGGGACGCGGCGCAGAAGGCGCCGGGGCTCTTCGAGCCGCTCGACACGGGCACGGCGCCGTTCGTCGCGGGCGGGGTCGCGATCGCGTGCGGAACGCTGGTGCTCGCGCTGCGCGATCGATGGCAGCGCGCCGCCTCGGGGTACGTGCTCGGCTTCGGCTGTTGGCTCACGCTCCTATTCATCGCCATGTTCGTCTTCCCGAAGTACGACGCGCACTTTGCGGCACCGCTTCGCGCGGCGGCCATGACCGCGGCGGAGCACGTTCCGCCGGATGGCGCCATCGTCCTCGTCGGCGTCAAACACGCACCGAGCGTGAATTTCTACGGCGCGCGGAGGACGCACTACGTGAGCCCGCGGAATCCCGAGAAGATCGCCGAGTTGTTCGCGGGAAGCAGGCGCGAGGTCGGTATCGTCGCGCGCGGCGATCTTGCCGCGCTGGTGAGCGCGGTCACCGTGGAGACCCTCTGGACGGACGGCGGCTACGTCGTCTTCCGGACGGCGATTCGCTCGCCCTGAAGGACGAGCGCGGCGGGACTCGGCGCGGCGATCTCCGCGGGAGCGCCGAACGCGCCGACGGGTTCCGCCGCAATCGCCGGCCGCCTACTCCGGAGCGCGCGGAGCACCGCCCACGCGAGGAGCGCGAAGGCGAGCAGACCGGCCGCGCGCGTTCCCCAGGTAGCGATCGGCCGCACCGCCGCCGCGAGCGCGGGAAACGGCTCGCCAGCGTGGCGGAAGACCGGATTCATGTAGTGCCGCGTGCCCCGCGTTTGGGCGACGATGCGAACGTACGTATCCTCTGCTCGCAGGCGGTATTCCGCGGCGTCGGTGCGGTTGAATTCGGCCCGCACCGCGCCCGCATCACCGACGAAGCGAATGAATTCCGTCGGTTCCGCGAAGCACACGCGAAGCAGATCGCCATCGAGCCGGCACTGGATGAGCCGGTTCGGCGCTTCGTGATTCTTCGCCCACACGCTTGCGAAGCGCCCCGCGCGCAGCGCATCGTAGACGCCGCGCGACGTTCGCTCGCCCACACCCACGACGACCCAACCGATCTCCGTCTGCGTGGGGCGCTCCACGTTGTGGCAGTCGTCGCTCGCCATTCCCCAGATCGGGCGCCCGGCGGTGAGAGCGGCATCCCAATGCGCTTCCGCCTCCGCGAAGCGTGAGCAGATCTCCACCGCGTGATGGCCGGTCAAGGCGCGCATGTCATCGAGGTCGTAAGCTTCGCTCCGATCCGGGTGGTTGATCACGAGGAACTCGCCGTCATCACGCAGCGCGTCCAGCACGTGTTGCTTGTGACGGCGCTCCTGATAGAGCGGATACTCGAGCCAATTCACTCGCCTCGCCCCGATTACCGTTTGGTGGTGGTAGCGCGCGCCGTAGCCATGCTCGTAGACGGGGACGAAGATCTCCTCCCCGTCCATTGCCGGCCGGATGCTCTGATAGTTCGAGATGCCGACCACGTCGTAGCCGCGAGCGCGGTAGAAATCGAGCATCTCCGGCACGGACTGCTCTCCGTTCGCGAGCCCTCCCAACAGCTTCGTATGCGCGTGGAAGTTGCAACGCAGCCACGTTACGGGGCCGGAATCCGGCGCGCGGTACGGGTCGTACCACTGGTCGCCGGCAAAACTGCGCGCCGCGGCGTATTCGTAAATTGCCGGAAAGCAAAGGTGGTAGAGGATGACTGCCGCGACGGCGAGGAACACTGCCGCAAAGAACGCCCGCAGGCGCCGAAGCCAAACATCCATGGTGCCGGGTTTCGATGCCGCCACTAGGATACCCGCCGATCTACGATGGATTTGCGATCAAATGAGTATCGCGGCCCGCGTCCGCCTGCGCGCGCGCGCAGTTACGGCAACGAGCCGAAGGTGCGATGCAAGGAAAGTGCCGTCCGTGCGGCGCGAGTATAGTCGCGCGGCACATCGGTCGAAAGTGGCAAGCGGCCGCACCCGCGCGCACGCGACTGCAACGGCACCGCGAGCGCCGCGTTTGACGCGCGCACCACGCGGGGATCTACTGTTGCACTCTGCCGCAACGAGCGAATCGAGTTCCGTGAGAGTTCTCTAACCCTGCAATCGAGTCGAAAGGGTCTTGCTCTTGCCAGTGAACTTAATCGAGGGCAACGTCGCCTTTTCTCATTCTTGCCGATTTCTACTCGAAATTCCTTCGGACGCGAATCCCTTCGATCGCGCGCTCGTGGTGGCGCTCCACGGCCAAGGAATGAACGCCGCCGGATTCCGCCGCATTCTTCGCGAGCTTGATTCGGCGCGGGCGGCGCTGCTCGTGCCGGAAGGACCGTACCCGTTCGAAGAGCGGCGCGCGGACTCGATCCGCATCGGCTACGCGTGGTACGTCTATCGCGG
>JAKEFC010000269.1 GCA_022616235.1 Planctomycetota bacterium | reverse complement strand
GGTGCCGTCGCCTCGATTCAAGTAGAGGAAGTTGCGGTCCAGCGACGAGGCAAAGATGTCGTAACGGCCATCCCCGTCGGCATCCGCCGTCGCCGCCCCGCGCCAGTAGAAGCTCTTGCTCTTTTGCTCCTTGAGCGGCGGCAAGCGATGCGCAACTCCCGTTCCGTGCGCGACCTCGGTAAAGCAGGGCGCCGCGCGCTCCGCGACGAGCGCCTTGTCGAGGAGCAGGCGCCGCAGGCGCCATTTCCCAGCCGGCCGTACCACTTCGCCGTGCAGCCAGCAGTTGATCGCATAGGGGCGGTTGCCGGCGCGCCTGCCGATCACGTTGAGTGTTTGGCGAACGACTCCGCGCGAGGTTGCGTCGACGGTCGCGGCACTCTCGAATTCCGCGCCGCGCGTCTTCAAGAATACGAATTCGACCGACTCGAGCGGCGCCACGAGGGCGGCTAGCGATGCGATGAAATCCTCGCGCCCGATGACCCTTCGCTCCTTGGGCATGGCATCGAAGAGCGTCGCCTGGGCGCCGCCTGCGGGAGCCTGCGGCTTAGCGGTGCCGAGGTCCGCGAAGTCGTAGCCTTTGAAATCCTCCGTCAGGTACTCGACGGCGGCGGCGAAGTCGCGCTTCTGCACTGCGTAGGAGAAATCGATGAAGTGGTTCGCGACCTCCTCGGACAGGTCCTCGACGATCGCAAGCTCCGTGGCGGGTTGCGCGAGCGGCGCCGGCTCAAGCGCCTCGGAGAGCCCCGTGATCTTCGCCGGGGGCGCCTGCGCGACGAGCGGCGGCAGTCCCGCCGCCGCGAAGACGGCGAACAGGGCGGCGAGCGCGTGGCGGCGGCGGAAGCGCGGAACTGGAGGTGCGATCGCGTCCATCAAGTTTGGCTCTTTCCATTCGATGGGGGTGCGGTCCCGAGCCGGGAGAAACCCGGCATCCCTGCAAATACACGCAATTCTAGTCGTAAGTCAACCGAGGTGCGCTGGATCCGCGATTCGCGGACCCCCGGCCTGCCATCTCGAAACACCTCGGCCATTGCATCCCGTGATCCAAGGATCCTGGCGCGAGGGCAACACGCGCTCTGGTTCTCAATCGTTGCCGCCCTCGCCGCCGCCCCTCGTTTCCTTGAAGGGACTGCGCTCCGGGGCTTCGTCGTGCGGGATCGTCCGGAGGAGCGGGTGCAAGATGTGGTTCACGATCGGAAGGCGGTGGCGCAGCCACACCTCGGTCGGCACCGGTTGCGCGCCGAGCCGCGACTTCGGCTCGAGGGCGGTGCGCCCAAGCGACAGGCTCTGGCAGCCCAGGGCGATGCCGTCGGCGACGACTTGCTGCAAGAGGGAAAGGTAGATGGGCGCCGCGCGGTTCGCGGCGTAATCGATGCCGATCAGATAGCCGAGCCCGCCGCCGCCATCCTTCACGGTCGTCACGAACCCGGCGAGGCGTTCGGCGCCACGCTGCCGCGCGACGGTGCAGCGCATGCGCTCGCGGCCGGCCAAGCGGGCGAGGGCCGGCAAGTACGCCGCCGGCAGCGTCACCGGGCGAAGGCGCGCCTTGTCGTGCACCTGCAAGTAAAGCTCGTGCAGCTCGGACTCATGCGGCGCGAGATCTTCCAGCGGCGCGAGGACGAAGCCGGAGTCATCGAGGGCGCGCCGCAGCTTCTGAGCGGCCTTGCGGTAGCGCGCGCTGAGACCGCCGAGGTAGTCCTCGAAAGATTTCCATCGCGGGTCGAGCGCGAGCACCATGTCCGGCTCGGTCTCGAACGGGCGATACCGGATCCGGCGCAGCGCTTCGATTCCGTCGCAGCTTCCGGCAGGTACGTCCTTCAGAAGGACGAGATCCACCGTGCCATGGAGCTTGTCCGCGCGGCGAATTCGATAGAGCGCCTCGGCGATGCCGCGCCAGATGAGGGCGGGATCCCCGCCGGCGCGAATCGCGACGCCGTGCTGTCCCCAAGTGAGAAGACTCCCGCACACGAGGATCCGCGGCACGACTTGGGAGAGCCCCTTGTTGCGCGCGCGCCGGAGCAGGTTCTTGAAGCGATCCCGCTTCCGCTTCGAGCCGCTCCCTTTGCCGTCCGCGCGCGACACGAGACTCGCCGCCGGCAGATCGACGCATTGAACGGAGACCGCAGCCACCGGATCGGCGCCCGCCGAGATCAGCGCATAGCGGTGCTGGAAGCGGGAGGGTCCGTGCTCCTCGACGAGACTCAGGTAGTCGCGCCCCAAGAACCAGCTCGCGCCGCGCGTGACCTGGTCCCAGTGCGCGGGGTTCAAGGAGTCGATGCGGTCCGCGAACGCGAACGCGAAACCCGTCGACTCGCGGCGCTCGCGATGCTGCGCGCGCAGGTCGGCGAGCTTGTCGAAGACGTTGCCCCGAGGATGCTTGGCCAATTCGAGCCTCGCAAGAGATTCCGGGAGTCCACCTCCACGGCGTCGCTCAGACCTGTCCGGCGGCAGGGGGCGGATTCCCCGCGTGCTGTTCTCGCGATCCGCGACCGAGCTGGAACGCGGTGACGATGCCGAGCAGCGCAAACAAGATGTCGATCGGACCTAGGTTCTCCTTTGCAGCTTGCATAGGCGAGAATTCGCTGCGAAAACTCGCGCGAACCCGCTCTTCTTCACGCGACTTCCACTCTTCGTACGACGGCGGATTTGCCGCGATATCTCGCAAGTTCTGCGCATGATTCTGTTCGAAGCGCCGTAGCTCGTCGTCGGTAACTCGATCGGGAGACTTCGCTTCCGTAAAGCCGCGCGTGACCATGAATGTCCTCCACTCGCTGCTCTCGGTCGTCGCGAAAGCGGCGGCGTCTTCGCGCGATTCCTGGTACGCGGCGGCGGTAAGACCGGTATTGAGGAATTGATCGAGCCAATGTTCGCCACTAGTTTGAATCGCGATCACTTTCCCAATGAAGATCGATCCGAGCGCAAGCGCGCCGCAATAAATGCCCATGTTCGTGCCGCCCCCACCCACGCGACCGCCGAGCCACCCGATGAGCGCGCCGATCCCCCAAGCGACGTATCCGATCTCGTACTCCGTGTAGTAAGAAATTCCGGCCCAAACGAGCGCACCGGCGATGGCACCGATCGCGGGCGCAACGATGGCGATGGGACGCACCTTGCCCTCCTTCACGCCGAAACGACAACTTGCTCGGATTGCCCTGCGAAAGCCGCCGGCAGCCGCGGCAGCGCTCGCCTTTCGATGCAGGATAAGCGAGCGGCCCCATCAAGGGAAGGCGAGCGCGCTTCGCGCGGCAGAGTCGCGCTCGCGCCGCGCGCTCAATTCTTGGCCGCGTCGCCGAATACGATTTCGTACTCTTTGGCGGGAAACTGCGACGCCAGGACCACGATGCTGCGAGCCTCGAGACGGCGCTGCTTCTTGTCGTCCGCCGCGATCCCCTCGATGCGCACGTGCTGCCCCTTGGCAAGCGGCTTGGATTCGAGATCGGCGCGCTTCCCCGCGAGCACGAGCCGATCCTTGCCGATTTGCATGTTGGTGCCATCGAGCGTGAAGTGCTGGCCGCCGGAAGCCAACACGCCGAAGATCCACTTGAGCCTCGCCTTGAACTGATCGTCGGAAATTCTTGGGGGAGAGAATTCTTCCACGGCAACCACCGTGTTGATCTGCACGATCTGCGCAGGGAGGCTCGGTCCTCCCCCCGGTACTTTTACTTTCTCCTGCCGCCTGCCAAGGACGGCGAGCAGAGTGCCCGGCGGCACCTTCTCCAGCGGCACGGCCTCGTGCACGGTCACGCTCGTGTCGCTCGATACGGCGACGGCGATCTTGCCTTTGGCCGTTTGGATCTCGAAGCCTGCTTCCGTGGGTTGAGCCGCGATCGCTCCGGTGATGATCGTCGCTTTCGGCTCTGCCTCGTCCGGTGCTTCGGGGTCGGACATCGCGAATATCGCGAGGATCATGAGTACGCGGGTCATGGATGGAATTTCCTATCGCGCGAATCGATCCCTATGCTTCGAGTGCGTGCGCCACCGCAAGGCGCACCGGCGCACGGTAAGAGCACGTTTCAGAATGAAGCCGTTGCCCCGAGGTCGAACGAGGCGCCGGATGTCAAGGAGAGCCGCCGAGGCGTATTGATGGAGAAATACGTAGAGG
>JAKEFC010000268.1 GCA_022616235.1 Planctomycetota bacterium | reverse complement strand
CCTTGCGCGCGCACCTCTCGCTCGCCCTCGGGCCAACGGAGATGTTATTTGGATAGGCTCCTAGTGCCATTGGCCGACCTTGAGCGCGGCGATCGCCTGCACTTCGGTGGCCTCCGGGCGCACGAGGTGCTCGGTGACGCCGACCATGTCGAAGATGTCCCGCACTTCGCGCGACGGGCTCAGGACCCAGAAGTCGCCCCCTTTGAGGGACGTTTCGCAGCGCCAGCCGACCAAGACCCCGATCGCGCTCGAGACCATCCCCTTGCAGAGGCTGAGGTTCATGAGCACGTGCTTCTGGCCCGCATCGCTCAGCGAACGCAGCTCGCCGATCAGGGCGCTGGTATCGGAGAAATCGACCTCGCCGGTGACGCGCAGGATTGCGACGCCATCGATTTCCGCGCGCTCGATCCTCATTCAAGATCCTCCCCGGCAAGTCGCATCTGCCGCCACTCTCCCTGCTGCCACGTGAGCACGTAACCCCGCTCTTCGTAGGGCTCGAGAATCAGAAAGCGCCCGCGGCCGGCCTCGGGCGCACCATCTTCGAAGCGCAAGCGGTGGAAGTGCCCGCAGACGACGACGCCGAAGCCGCGCGCAAACAGCGACTCCACGGCCTCGAGGTTCGGCTCCAGGTCCGCTTTCTTCTTCGCACCCACCGACCGCTGCGATTGCCGGCGCAACATCTTCGCGATCGGGTGCACGATCCAAGACGGCAGATGGTGCGCCGAGAAGACTACCATCTTGCTTCGCAGCACGCGGCGCAGGCGCCGATAACCGATGTCGCGGGTGCAAAAGAGATCCCCGTGTGAGAGATGAACGCGCTCGGCGCCGAGCCGAAGTTCCTGATAATCCGGCAGCACTCTCACCCCCGTCGCGCGCTCGAACGCGCCCTCGACGAGGAAGTCGCGGTTGCCGGGGAGAAGCGAGACGCGGACCCCGGCGCCGGTGGCGCGCCGGAGCAGCGCCAACTCGCGGCGATACATCGGCATTTGCAGGTGCTGGCGTCCGAACCAATAGTGGAACAGGTCGCCGAGGATGAAAAGCTCCGCCCGCCCGCGGAGGGCGGCGGCGAGCAAGCGCCGCAGCCCGCTCTCGCCGCGCGCCGAGCCATCCAAGTGGAAATCAGACGCGAAGTAGCAGGTCGCGGCGGCCGGTTCGATCGGCGCGGCGTCGATCATCGATTCGCCGGCAGCGGACGCGGCCGGCCCGCTCCGCGCGCGGCGGCGGCGCGCGCCGGTAGGCCGCGACGAAACGAGTCTCGCCGGCAGCCGTCAATCACCAGCGCGCTCGTCTTCTTGCGGCTCGGCAGGAACGAAGCTGGCGCCGAACCAGACGCTCGGCCGAAATTTCTTGCCGCGCGGCACGGGCGCGGCGTCGTTGCCCGCCGGCGCCGCCGCCGTCGAATCCGCGGCTCCAACGCGCGTGTCATCCGCGTCCGCCGCGGCAGAGGAGGTCGCTGCGCCCGCGCTCTCCTCGCTTGCCTCCTCGGCCGCGCCGGCGGCCAGGGGCGGCTCCGCTGGCGGCGGCTCCGCCGCCGCTCGGAGCCGCTCGGCAAGCTCCAGAGGCGCCGCCTCCGGCTCCGCGCCGCCGCCCGCGAACCGATGCTCGAAATCGCGGACGCCGACCGCGGTGCGGACGATCTCGTCGAACGCCGCGCGGTCGCCGTCGCGCAAGCCCGGGAGGACGACGAAGATCTGCGCCAGCTCCGGACTCAGTCGGAGGAGCGCGAGCAGCGTGTGATGCACTCGGACGGCGTCCATGGCGCGAAACGGCTCGTCGAGGAACAGGAACTGCGGGGCGTGGGTCACGGCACGAATGAACGCTTGCGAGAAGGCCAAGCGAAAGCCGAATGCCAGCCCTTCGAAGGTGCCGCCCGACAGCTCGTGTTGGGCGAGGAAGTCGCTCTTTTCGCTCGTGAACAGGCGCAGTCGAAAGTCCGCAGTCACTTGGAGGTCGTTGTAGCGTCCCCCCGTGAGGCTCGGCAGCAGGCGCTTCAAGCAGCGGCCGAGGCTCGGGCCCGCGCGCTGCCGGATGGCGTCCGCGCTCTCGTCGAGCAGCGCGACCAGTAGTTGACGCACTTCGACCTCTTCGCGTTTCTCGACCGCTTCGCGGCGCAACCGCTCGTTCTGCTCCGTGAGCTGCGCGCGGCGCCCTTCCTGCTTTTGGTATTCGCGGATCTCCGCCTCGATGCGGTCTCCCCGCGACTCTTCGCGCTTGCGCTCTTCTCCTTGGCGCTGCGCTTCACGTGCCCGCTCCTTGAACGATCCCCGCAATCGTTGGATCGTCTTGTGCTCTTCGCGCGCCGCATCCTGCAACAGGTCGGCGAGGGTGCGATCGCACGCGAAGATCCGCGCCCGCGTTTCGCGGTACTTCTCCAGCGCCTGCCGGATCCCCGGCGCGCTCAGGCGCGAGAGCGCCGCTTCGACCGCGTCGCACGTCGCGGTCTCGCGCGGGAACCGCTCCATTTGGTTGAGCTGCTCCTCCTCTTCGCGCCGCGTCGCCGCCAGCACCGCCAGCTCCGCCGCCGCGTCGCTCTGGCGCGCGGCCT
>JAKEFC010000267.1 GCA_022616235.1 Planctomycetota bacterium | reverse complement strand
GCCTTTCGGCTCTCCTTGCGCGCGCACCCCGCGCCCTTGCCGGGGGCCGCCGCTCGGGTCGCCGTGCCGCCCGCGCGCGGCGCCCTCGCGCGGAGCTTGCGAGCCATCCCGCGAGCAGCTCGCGCTCGCGCTTCTTCATGCGGCGCCGCGCCGCACCGGTGCGATCGTCGTAGCCGGTGAGATGCAAGACGCCGTGCACTACGTAGAGCAATGTCTCGCGGATGGGGCTCGAGCGGTGGCGCGGAGCCTGCCGAATCGCGGTCTCGGTGGAAACGACGACCTCGCCGAGCGGCTCGCGCTCGCCGTCGTTCGGGGCGCCGGGACCTTCGCCGCGGAGCGGAAACGTGATCACGTCGGTCGGCATCGTGGCGCCGAGAAATCGCTCGTGCAAAGCGGCGATCTCTGCGTCATCGACGAAAGCGACATCGACGCCGTCGCGGATCCCCTCCTCGGCGAGCGCGTAGCGAACGAGCGCCGCCACTTCGCGGCGCGGGATCGGGATCAGCCGCTGGCGATTCGCGATGGAGACGTGGGGTCGGGGCGCGGACGCGCGCGGCCCCCGCACGCGGCAGCTCAAGGCGTGCGCGCGCTGTTTCTGGGGGGGACGTGCACCGGCTTCTCGCGGGATTCCCCGGACGCCGCGCGCGCGGCGCCGGTCCCCGCCCCGGCCCCGGCGCCGAGCCCTTCCCGGCCGCCACCGCCGCCTCCGCCGGCGCCCGCGGCCGCTGCCGCCACCTCTTCGGACGCGCCGGCGAGGCGCTCGCGGTCCTGCGCCAGGGCATCTTGGTAGCTGATTCGCCCGTGATGGATCGCCATGAGGACTCGCACGAAGGCATCTTCGATCTGACTCAGATCCGCCACGGTGAGCTGACACTCATCCAACTGGTTGTCGGCCATCTTCTTTTCGATGATGCCGCGCACCGTCGTTCGCAAGTGCGCCGGCGAAGGATCTTTGAGCGTCCGCGCGATCGCTTCCGTCGTGTCCGCGAGCATCAAGATACCCGCCTCGCGGAAGGTGGGGCGCGGCCCCGGGTATTGGAACGCGACCTTCGGCGACCGCTCGTTCCCCTCCTCCTCCTCCTTCATTCGCTTCTTGTTGTAGAAGTATTCGACCACCGAGGTGCCGTGATGCATCGGAATCATGTCGATGATCGGCTGCGGGAGCTTCTCCTCCTCGGCGATCGTGATGCCATCCTTGACGTGCGAGATGATGATCAAGCGCGACATCTCGGGAGAAAGGCGATCGTGCGGATTCTCCCCTTCGCGCATGTTCTCGACGAAGTAGTTCGGCTTCAGCATCTTGCCGACGTCGTGATAGAGGGCGCCCACGCGCGCCAGGAGGTCGTTCGCCCCGATGCTGCGCGCCGCCTCGGCGGCAAGCTCACCCACCGTGAGCGAGTGCTGCCACGAGCCGGGCGCGAGCAGCGAGAAGTTGTGCAGCAACGGTCGATTGGAGTCGGACAGCTCGATCAGGCGCGTGTCGGTGAGGACATCGAAATAGGACTCCAAGTAGGGGAGCATGCTCGTCATGAGGATGCCCGATGCGAGGCCGTTCAGGAAACCGGCGACCGGGTCCGAGAAGAACACGTGCCAAGCGAACTTCAGGCTCTCCAGGTCGCTCACGGCCGGCACGTCTTGCTTCCAGAGCTGGAACACGAGGATCGCGAAGGCCTGCGCGGCGCCGCTCGCCATGCCGACGATGACGAGCCGCTTGCGCGTTCGGATGCGGCGCACACCGAGGATGCCGACGACCGAGCCAGCGAAGAGGGCGCAGATGAGCTGGATCTGCGTCGCCAAGTGCGCCGAATCGGCGAAGCTCGGGAAATAGATCAAGGCGACGATGCACGCGATTCCAAGTGAAACGTGAATCGCGAGCATGCTCGAATAGACGAGCGCGAGCGCCATCGCCATGAGGGGCAGCGGCACGAAGAAGAGGTGGTGCTTCCAATAAGCGAGGAGGAGCCAAGTCGCCGCGAAGAAGAGCCCGGCGAGCAGGAACAACTGCAAGAAACGCCGGACGCTGAGCAGGTCCTCTTGATGAAACGCGCGCACGAGCACGTACAGAATGCCGTGCACGATGAGCACCGCTCCCGCGAGCGCCGCCCAATCGGCGACGTGCGTTCCCGGGATGCGCCCGAACCCGATGAGGAACGTGAGCGCCGCGGCGTAGATGAGCGTCGCCACCGCGCGGTAGACGCGGTGCGAGAGCTGGAGGTCGTACGCCAGGATGTCCTCCCGGGTGCGCTGGTGCTTGAAGGTCAAGCGGTGCCAGGTCTGGCGCTTCTTCTTCGTCTCCGGCGACACGGCCATGCGGAGCGTGGGACCTTTCCTTGGGCCTCCCTCTTCCACTGGGCGGCCCGTTCTGCGACCTCGCCGCTTCTCGTTCGAGCGAGGTTTGCCCCTGCGGGAGTCCTGCCGCCCGCCGGGCTTTGGGGCCGCCGCGGCGCGGGGCTCGAGTGCCCGAGTCCCCGGGCTCCGCACGCGACGACGCCGGCGAACCGGGAGCGCGCCTTCCGTGCGCGCGCCGGGCCCCGCCAACTTCTATCGGCGCTCTCGATCCCCCCGGGGCAGGCGTTCCAAACCGCTGGGATGGTATCACGGCGGGGGCGAGCCGGAGTTCAATCCGTGAAGGTCCGATAAGACGGTGGTTCAGAGTGCTTAAGTATCGATCTGGATTGGAGTAATAGCGCGCGCGGTCGGCTCCGCACCGATCGTGGCAGCGCGCAGCGAAGTCCGGTGCCTTCGGCCTCGTTATCGCCGTGGCCGGCCGCGCGGCTGATCGCCGGGCTGCTCGGTGTGCTCGGGGCTGCGGTCATAGGCGGCCAGGATCTTGGACACCATCGGGTGGCGGACGATGTCTTCCGGCCCCAGCTCGATCCACTCGAGCCCGGCGACGTCGCGGAGGATTCGGCGCGCGACCAAGAGCCCGGATGGCTGGCCTTCCGGCAAGTCGACCTGGGTGATGTCGCCGGTGACGACGATCCGAGATTCGTTCCCCATGCGCGTGAGGAACATCTTCATCTGCGCGTTGGTGGTGTTCTGCGCCTCGTCGAGGATGATGAAGGATCGATTCAGCGTGCGCCCGCGCATGTAGGCAAGCGGCACGACTTCGATGATCTCGCGGTCCGTGTAGCGGCGGATTTGGTCGAAGTCGAGCAGCTCGTTCAGCGCATCGTACAGCGGGCGGAGATACGGATTGATCTTCGCCTGGAAATCTCCCGGCAAGAAGCCGAGCTTCTCTCCGGCCTCCACGGCAGGGCGGCACAGGACGAGCTTGCTCACGGTCCCGGCCTTGAGGGCGTCGACCGCCATGCGTACGGCGAGAAAGGTCTTGCCCGTACCCGCGGGACCGATCGCGAAGACGACGGGGCAGCGCTCCATGGCATCTAGGTAGAGCTGTTGTCCCTTTGAGCACGCCACGCTGCGCGCCGGCTCTTGCGGTTCCTGTGCCGCGCGCGCGGGAGCCGGAGCGCGCTTCTTTTCGACCAGCTCGTCGAGCAGCTTCTCCGGCGGAGGACCGCCGTTACGAACCGCTTCCGCCAGCTTCTCGATGAGGGCACCGGCGTTCGATACCGGCTCCGACTCCCCTTGCAGGAGCAGCGTCGAGCCGCGCGCGGTGACGCGCACGCCGAAGAAGTCGCGGACGACTTTTAGATTGCGATCATAGACACCAAAAACCTGTGCAGCCTCGGAATCATCCGTCAGTTTGATGACGCGTTCCATCAAGCTCCTACGAAGACGGCCCAGAGATAGACTACCGGCGCACAGAAGAGCACGCTGTCCATGATGTCGAGTGCACCTCCCAAAGCCGGGATCATGGAGCCCGAATCCTTGGCGCCGACCGCGCGCTTCCAGTAGGACTCCGCCAGGTCTCCCACTTGGCCGGCGATCCCGCCGGCCACCCCTAAGATGGTACCAGCAAGAGGCGAGAAGAGCCCAGGCTCCCGCCAGGACGAGAAAGCGTAAGCCACGAGGAGGCCGCAGACTAGGCCGCCGAGCGCCCCCTCCCAAGTCTTCTTGGGGCTGATCGTTGTGAGGGGCGTGCGGCCGAACGAACGCCCCACGAAGTAGGCCCCCGTATCGTTCATCTTCGCGAGCAGCAGCGTAAAGAGCACCCACGACGTGCCATCCTCGAGGAAGCGGAGCCGAAGGAAACAGAGCGCGGGAAGAAGCAGGTAGACGAGCCCGAGGAAACAGAGCGCGATCGCCCCAAAGCTCGCGCGCGACGGCGGCCGGCGGAACGACGTGACGATCAGCGCGCCCAGAACGGCGAAGGGGAGGAACACGTGCAGCGCGAGCGAGCGCTCTCCTCCGACCGCTTCCCGCAGGATCCACCACTCTCCGGCGATCGCCGCGACGACCACGGCGTCGCCGATCCGGAGATGGCGCGAATCTTCGATCCCGCTCGTCCGCGAGAATTCGAGCCAGCCGCCCATCACGAATACGAGGCAGAGGAACGTGAACCCCACCTGGCTGCCGAAGTTCCGATCCGCGGCGAGGAGCGCGAGCGCGGCGCCCCCGAGAAGCGTACCGTAGAGGCAGCGCTGGCCGAGGACGCTCAATCCGCTCCATCCCCGGGGGCGAGCGCCGGAGTCTGAACGCATCCGAACTTGCGCACGCGATTCTGGTATGCCGAGATCGCCGCGCGAAGATGCTCGACGGAGAAGTCCGGCCAGGCGACGTCGGCGATGTACAGCTCGCTGTAGGAAAGCTGCCAGAGCAGGAAATTCGACATGCGATACTCCCCGGCCGTGCGGATCAAGAGGTCGGGATCGCGCATGTCGGGATCGTAGAGATAGCGCCCGAAATCCCCTTCCGCAATCTGCGACTCCGGCGCGGGGGACGCCGCCGGCGCTGCCGCGGGCGCTCCGCTCTGCACGCCGTCTCGAGACTCGGCGACGAGGCGCTGGATCGCATCGAGGATCTCCTGGCGGCCCCCGTAGTTGAGCGCGAGGCGCAAGATCATGCCGCGATTCCGCGCGCTCTCGTCGCGCACCGCGGCGAGATGGCGGGCGACTCGCGGCGGCAGCTCGTGGAGCCTGCCTATGGCGCGCAAGCGAATGCCGTGCTTGGCGATGGTCGCGCGCTCCGCGCGCAGATAGCGCACTAGGAGGTCGAGCAGCGCTTTGACCTCCGTGGCGGGGCGCCGCCGGTAGTTCTCCGTGGAGAGCGCGAACACCGTCATCTCGCTCACACCCTGTGCGACGCAGAACTCCGTGACCTCGCGCAGCACTTGCGCGCCACGCTCGTGGCCGCGAATGCGGGCAAGGCCGCGCTGGCTCGCCCAGCGGCCGTTGCCATCCATGATGATGGCGATGTGACCCGGGATGCCGCTCTGTGTCACCGGCGCGCCTCCATGTAGGCGGCGAACGGCTGTCGCACCGCCACTTCATCGCGCCGCCGGCCGAGGGACAGGAGCGACACCGGGCGCGCGACGTGCGCCTCGAAGCGCTCGATGAAAGGGCCGAGCGCAGCGCTGGTCGCCTCGCGCCATCCGGGCCACTCTTCGATCACCGGCTCGACGCGCTGGAGCTGGGAGGAGTCGGAAGGAAAGGCGTCGAGGAGGGAGCCGTTCAGGCGGTAGTTCACGACCACGGGGATCCGCGGCCGGCCGCACAGGACATCGACCTTCGTGAGCGCGATCGAGTCGACGTCGTTCAGCGCGAGCGCGAACTTGAGCGCGGGCAGATCGAGCCAGCCGCAGCGACGCGGGCGCCCCGTCGTGCTCCCGAATTCCCCGCCTTTCTCGCGAAGTTCGGCAGCTTCCCTTTCCCGCGCTTCCGATGGAAAAGGACCTTCCCCGACGCGCGTACAGTAAGCCTTCGTCACCCCGAGCACGTGATCGATCCGGCGCGGCGAGAATCCGGTGCCGCTGCCGAGGCCGAGGAATGATGGATTCGACGATGTAACGTACGGGTAGGTCCCGAAGTCGATGTCGAGGAGGCTCCCTTGAGCGCCCTCGAACAGGAGGCGGGCTCCCTTGTCGTGGAGATCGGCGAGGAGCCGGCGGCAATCGACGATCCGGGCGCCGAGCCGGCGCACGAGCTCGCGATGAGTCTCGAGCGACTCTTCGAGGAGCGCAGCGCCGACGCGCTCCGCGGCGAGCCGCGCCCGAAGCTCTCCGTCGATGAATCCAGGGGTACACAACTGGCCGACGCGCACGCCCCTGCGCGCGTACTTTTCCTCGTAGGCGGGGCCAATGCCGCGCTTCGTCGTGCCGATGCGCGTCCCCGCCGGACCCTCCTCGCGGGCGCGATCGCGCTCGGTGTGATGCGGGAGTACGACGTGCGCGCAATTGCTGAGGTAGATCCGATCGATGCTCCCGCGCGGCAGCGTGTCCACCTCGCGAAGCAGCGCCGCGGCCTCGATCACCATGCCGTTGCCGAGGATCGCCAGGGTTTTTTCGCGGAGGATGCCCGTCGGCAAATGATGGAGCACGAAGCGCTCGCTGCCGACGCACACCGTGTGGCCCGCATTGGCCCCGCCCTGGTAACGGACGACGCCATCGACGGCCTCGGTGAGTACGTCGACGATCTTGCCCTTGCCCTCATCTCCCCACTGCAAGCCGACAATGCAGATGTGCCTCACGGTCCCCTACCTCCGGCGCGCCGCGGGCTCCGCGCGCGGCTCGATCTTCCGCAGCCCGCCCATGTACGGGACCAAAGCGTCGGGGATACGCACGCCGCCGTCCGCCTCTTGATAGTTCTCGAGCAGCGCGATGAGGATGCGCGGCGATGCGATCGCCGTGTTGTTCAGCGTGTGACAATATTGCATCTTGCCGGCGCCATCGCGATACCGCAGATTCAACCGCCGCGCCTGGAAGTCGTGGAATCTCGACGCGGAATGGGTCTCTCCCCAGCCTCCGCGCGATGGCATCCAGCACTCCACGTCGAACTTCTGCACCTGGCCCATCCCGAGGTCCCCGGTGCACACGTTGACGACGCGATATGGCAGTCCGAGCTGCTGCAGCAACTCTTCCGAGTTGTGCAGAATGAATTCGTGATGGCGCTTCGACTCTTGCTCGTCGTTGCGGCCGATGACGACCTGCTCCACTTTTTGGAACTGGTGGATTCGGTAGAGGCCCTTCGTGTCCTTGCCGGCGGCGCCGGCCTCCCGCCGGAAGCAACTGGAGATTCCGCAGTAGAGGAGCGGCAGGTCGCGCTCCTCGAGCGTTTCGCCGGCGTGAAAGGCGGTCACCGGAACTTCGGAGGTGCCCGCGAGAAAGAGCCCGTCGCGCTCGCAGGCGTAGGCCTGCTCCTCCCCGCCCGGGAAGTAAGCCGTGCCGTAGAGCGCATCGTACTTGACGATGGATGGCACCACCATCGGCACGAAGCCCTTCTGGAGGAGGCGATCCACCGCGAATCGCAGCACGGAAAGCTCGAGCAGCGCCCCCTCCCGCATCAAGATGTAGGTGCGCGAACCGGAGATGCGCGCGACGCGCTCGAAGTCGAGGAGGCCGAGGGAGAGACCGAGCGTGATGTGGTCTCGCGGCTCGAAGTCGAAGCGGGAGGCTTCGCCGGAGCGCGAGACTTCGACGTTCTCCGTGTCGTCCTTTCCCTCCGGGACTTCCGCGGCCGGCGGATTGGGAACGCGCGCGAGGAGATCGTTCAACTCGACTTTGACGGCCTTCTCGCGCTCGGAGAGCTGCTTCTCGCGCTGCGAAACTTCGGCCATCTCGGCCCGGACGCGTTGCTTCCCCGCGTCATCCAGCCGCGCCATCTCCTTGCCCGTCTTGTTCTGGCGGCCGCGCAACGCCTCCACTTCGGAGAGGATCTGCCTGCGTTCGGCATCGAGGGCGAGAATTCGATCGAAGTCGACCGTGAATCTCTTGCGACGCGCTCCATCCCGGACGCCGTCGAGATTCGCGCGCAGGTACTTGATGTCGAGCAATCTGCGCCTCTTTTCGACGCGTGAGCCGGTCTTGTAGCGCCGTTTCGAGCCGGGCGGCCTGGAGCCTCGCTCCTCGCACGGATGAGGTCGGCCGCGAAGCGGGCGGGGAATCATCGCGGGAGGGTCGCGGCGAGGGAAGAGGAGATGGCACCTGCCGGGGCGCACTTATACGATCTCGCCCGCGTGCGCGGCGAAGCCGGAATCGAGATCGATGATCTGCGAACCGCCGTCGCTCGAAAGGCTCCCCATGGCGAAGCTCTACTACGCGGCGGCCTGCCAGGTAGACCAACCGAATCCCCGCGATCGCGCGCAGATGGAAGCGAACACTACCCGCGTCCTCGCGCTCCTCGAGCGCGCCGTCGAGGGCTATCGACCGGTGCACGATGTGCGGCTCGCGGTGTTTCCCGAGTTCGCGCACGCGGCGCCCATCTACGAGAGCGCGGAAGAGCTGCTCGAGAAGCTCGCCGTGCCCATCCCCAACGACCACACGGAGCGCATCGCCGAACTGGCGCGCAAGCTGGGGGTCTACGTCCAGACCGGCAGCTTCCTCGAGACGGACTCGCGCTGGCCCGAAGCGGTCTTCAACACGACGTGCTTGATCGGTCCGCAAGGGATCCTCGCGCGCTACCGCAAGCTGAATCCATGGCTCCCTTGGGAAGTGCACACGAGCCCTCACGACATCGAGCACTACCCGGACGACCCGCTGCCCGTCACGGAGACCGAGCTGGGACGACTCGGCGTCGCGACATGCTACGACTGGCTGTTCCCGGAGATGACGCGG
>JAKEFC010000038.1 GCA_022616235.1 Planctomycetota bacterium | reverse complement strand
GCTGCGAGGCGCGCGCGCTGCGTCGAACCTCATCGCCGTATTTCTCCATCAATACGACTCTTCGGCTCTCCTTGCGCGCGCACCTCTCGCTCGACCTCGGGCCTACGGAGATGTTATTTGGATAGGCTCTAAGCTTCAGCGCAGGCGGTCTCGCTCGTGCGGCTGGTCCGCTGCTGCCGCCGCGCCGGCGCCGGGGCGCCAACCGGCCGACGTCACGGAGGCGAGAAACTCATCCTTCCAGTAGTAGCCCGCGAGCAGCGACGGATCCCACTCCCCGAGCACCGCTTTCGCAAGGAACACCGCTTCGATCGATGCGAGCCCTCGAGGCGGATCCCGGAAGAGCTTGCTCGCGCGCGGATAAGAAGTCTTCACGCCGCCCGGCAGCGCACGGCGCACGGGGGTCCCGTCGATGCGCGCCGCGAGCGCGGGGAGCAGATGCCAGGTGCTGTCGAGGATCAAGAGCGGGATGCCGCGATCGCTCGGCGCGAGCGCGGGCGCTTCCAACTCGAGCAAGAGGAAGCCGGTGGCGTCGAAGCGAAACGCGCCGTCCGCGACGAGGAAGCGGAACTCGGGGCGCGCCTCCAGCGTGCGCAGCGAGCATTTCGCGAGGTTTTCGCGCGGGCTCCGAATCACGGTGACCGGCAGAGGGACCATGGCGTAAGCTTAGCGCCTTGCGCGGGCGGCGGGGGAGAGACGCCGCGGCGCGTAGATTAGGAGCACGGCGCGCGGCCTGCCTCCGGCCGCCGCGCCGCCGGAGCGAGAAAGGCTCGACCCTTGCCGCCACGTAGCGTAGGCACGATTGTCGGCGTCCTCTTACTCATCTCCGCGTGCACGGGCGGCGCTCCGCGGGCGGGAGCCGCCGCGGCTCTCGAAGAAACCGCGCCACCTCGCCCTGCGGCGACGGAAGCCGGGCAGGATGTCGCGCCGGATGCCGGGACCGACTCCGTCGCGAGGGTCCCCGGGCTCTACATCGTGCAAGAGTCGAACGGTCTCCCGGGACAGGATCTCGAGCAGGTGAGCAAGCAGGAGATCCTGGTGACGCGCGATCGGCTCTACCTCTTGGATCACGGCACGAGGATCAGGTACCTCTTCAGACTCGACAGCGACCCGCCCGCGTTCTGGGAGATCGCGCCGGACGAGAAGGAGTTTCGAAACGGCGTCCATCTCTCGTCGACGCAGCGCGACCGCGATCTCGCCGAAAAGCAGTTCCTCGAGCACGGCAGAGAGCTTGCGAAGGACGACGCGGAGTTCGCCGCGGAGATGAAAGCGATGCACCTCCTGCCGGGCGGCCGCCGCGAGGTCACGGTAGCGGTCGAAGAGGTCGCAGAGCCGCTCCTCGGCCACTCTGTGAAGCGCTACGTCGTCAAGGAGAATGGCCGCGTGATCGTCGATGCGCGCGTCAGCGACGCGGTCGATGCCGCGATTCCGTTCTTCGAGTTCTACCGGCGTGTCGGTGCGTTCTCGGAAGAGGTGCTCGCCAAGCTGAAGGAGATCCGCGGCACGCCTCTCGAAGCGACGATTACCGTCGTGACCGCGACGCTGAACTACGATATCCATGCGACCGTCAAGGAAGTCGTGAAGAAGGAGCTGCCCGCGCACGTCTTCGAGCTGCCCCCCGGCGCCGTGGAGTTCAAAGAAACGACCCACGCGGTTTGCCCGAGTTGCGGTGTCGAGGTCGAGAAGCGCTCGCCCCCCGGCAAGAAGGGGAAGGACGCGAACGGCGAATGGGTCTACTTCTCGAGCAAGGAGTGCGCGCGCAAGTGGCACGAGCAGCGCGCGCGAGAGCTGAAGGAAGCCGAACGCCGCGCGAAGAGCGGCGGCGCCGCGCCGGGAGGCGGGTAACGGCAAGAGCCGGAGCGACGCGAACGCGCCGGTTCTCGCCCTAGCGATTCGCCCACGGCGCGAGCGCGGCGGCGTCCACGGGATGGGAGCGGAGCGCCTCCGCGATCTCCTTCGCGATGCGCGTGCGCGCGGCCTCGGTGCGGCCCTCGATCCGGACCGTGAGGTTCGCGGTCGTGTTCGAGGCCCGTACCAGCGCCCACCCGTCATCCCAGGTGACGCGCACGCCGTCTATCGAGTTCACGCGGTCCGGCGGCAGCCGCTTCTGGTAGCCGGCGAGGACTTCGCCGACGACGCGGAACTTGTCCTTCTCCGCGACGCCGACCTTGATCTCGGGCGTGTAGTAGGTGACCGGAATGTCCGCGAAGAGGTCGGAGGCCTTGCCACCGCGAGCGCTCAGGATGTGCAGCGTGAGCAGCGCGGCGAAGAAGGCATCGTCATAGCCGTAGTAGTCGCGGGCAACGCAGATATGGCCGGACAGCTCGCCGGCGAGGATCGCACGCTCCTCCCGCATCTTTTCTTTGATGATGGAGTGGCCGGTCTTCCAGAGGATCGGCTTGCCGCCGCGGCTCGCGATGTCCTTGAGTAGGAAGTCCGAGCACTTCACATCGAAGATGATCTTCGCCCCCGGCACTTCGGCGAGCAGATGGCGCGCCATGACGAGGAGCAGGTGGTCGGCGCTCTTCTTCTCGCCGCGTTCGTCGATGACGCCGACCCGGTCGGAATCGCCGTCGAACCCAAAGCCGATCGCGGCGCCGCTCTCTCTAACGAGCCGCGCGAGATCCTCCATGTACTCCGCGACTTCCGGGTCCGGCAAATGATTCGGAAACGTCCCGTCCGGCTCCGCGTAGAGAGGGAGCGCCTCGACTCCGAAGTCGCGAAGTAGCGGCAGGATCACGGGGCCGGCGGTGCCGTTCCCGCAATCCACCGCGACTTTGAGCCCCTTGCGGATGCGGAATTTTCCGCCAAGCTCCGCGCGATAGGCGGCTGTGACGTCGGCTCTTTCGATCGAACCCGGCGTGCGCGCGGGCTGGGCGACCTGGGAGATCTCCCGCAGCTTGAGGATCTCATCCCCCCAGATCGGCCAGATGCCCCGGCAGATCTTCAGCCCGTTGTATTGGATCGGATTGTGGCTCCCCGTGACCATGATGCCGCCGTCGAGCCCGAGATGCGCGACCGCATAGTAGAGGAGCGGCGTCGGGATCATGCCGGCATCGATCACGTGCATCCCGGCGGCCACCAAGCCGCGCGCGAGCGCGGCGGCGAAGCGGGGGCTCGATGCGCGGACATCGAATCCGATGCCGATCCGGCGGCGCCCCTCCGAGTGCATGAGCGTGCCGAATCCGAGCCCGATCCGCTCCACGGTAGACTCCGTGAGATCTTGATCGACGATTCCGCGGATGTCGTAGGCGCGAAACACGTGGAGCGGCAGTTGCAAGCGGAGTCCTCCCTGCGGACGCGAAGGAGTGCGATCGGCGCCAGGCCCGAAGGGGCGCGAGTCTACTCGCCGGAGCCGCAAACGGAAATCGCGAGGCAACGATGAAACGGGGCGGCGCTGGGGATCGAAGCGGCCGCGGACAGGCAGAGGCCGCGGGGCCGTAACTGCTCGCCCTGGTGGAGAATACAGGGCGGCAGGCGGCCTGCGGAGGCCGACCCCCACGGAGCGCGAGCCTTCGCTTTCGCGGAGCGGTTCCCAACACGGCGAGAGATCGGCGCGTAGCATCCCCCACGGCGCAGTCTTGCCGTGCTCCTGTGCGGAGCGGGACCAAGGGGCCGGGCTTGTGGAGGCGCTTTGCCGCGCTTGGTATAGTAGGGACCCGCGATCGGAATTCTCGCGGTCGCGGCGGGGAGATTGCCCGAGAGCAAGGGAATGGGATTGGAAATAGGCTGCGGACGGGAGCCTTGCGGCTCCGCGCAAGGTCGATTCCGGCCGCTTCAAGGAAGGTTTCCAGGATGACCTCTCGATTGTTGTCGCGACGACTCGCCAGCCTCCTCTTCGCGTCTTTCGTGATGAGCGCGGCGCTTGCCATCCCGTTGCACGCGGCGAGCGAGTTGAAGGGGCTGAAGAAGGACGTCGAGAAGGCGATCCAAGCCGGCAGCGAAGACGAAGCGATCGGCCTCATGGCGCAGATCGGCGCACTCGGTACGGAAGACGCGATCGAGGCGCTGTTCCTGATCGGGCTCAAGCTTGGAAAGACGCCTAAGCTCTATCAGGCCGCCGGAGATGAGGTCGCGAAGTGCGCGGGCGCGGCCGCTTTCCTCGAGAAGAGGATCGGAGCCGATGTTTGGCAGGAGCGCGTGTTCGTCGCGGACATTGCCGTCCGCATCGACTCGCCGGAAGCGCGCAAGGTCCTCATCTCGCTGACCGCCGACAAGCATCCCAACGTCCAACTATCGGCGGTCGCCGCGCTCGAGAAGACGATGCACCGGGATGCCATCCCGCCGCTCCTCGATCTCCTCGAAGACCTCATGAAGAAGAAGCGAGATGTGTTGTACCAGGCGGTCCTGGATGCGCTTTACATGCTCACCGGCCAAGAACACATCATCATGGAGGACTGGCGGAAATGGTGGTCTGGAGTCGGGGATTCGTACGACCCGAAGGCGGATGCGGAGGGGGCCGGCAAGGACCAAAAGACGAGCGTGAAGCGGAAGCGGCGCACGAAGGGCGCCGAGTTCGTCGGCGTGCCGGTGGATTCCAGGTTCGCGACCTTCATCATCGACACGTCGGGCACGATGCGCTACGTGCACAAGTCCGACATTCCGGGGCTTTCTAGTGGCGACGGCAGCGATGGCGGCGGCTCGAGCGGCGGCGGCCAGATGACACCGGATGATCAGCGCCTCGCCGAGTTCTGGACGCGGATGGAGATGGCGAAGCGTGCGCTCTTCGACGTGATCGAAGAGATCGAGCCGGACACCATGTTCAACATCATTCGCTTCGACACGATCGTCGACGGCTTCAAGAAGCAACTGATTCCCGCAAATCCGGCCAACAAGATGGCAGCACTGAAGTGGGCCGAAGGGCTGAAGTACAAAGTGAACAGCACGACGAACATGCAGGACGCGATCGAAAAGGCGTTTCAAGACCCGAATACGAACGCGATCTATTTCCTTTCCGATGGTCTGCCGAGCAAGGACGGCAAAGTGAACGACCCGGCGGGGCCGATCCTCGATCGAATCTTCGAGTTGAATCGTTTCCGCAAGGTCAAGATCCACACCTTCGGCTACCATCCGCGCGGCTCTGGTGGCGAGCCCTATGAGGAATTGGAAGAAGCCAACACGTGGCTCAAGCGCCTCGCAAAAGAGACGGGTGGTTCGTTCAGCGAGCTGAAGGTGGACCCCACGCTGACGCCGGACAACTACGAGAAGAGAAAGCGCGAGAGGCGGAAGAAGGAAAAGGAAGAAGAGAAGAAAGAGGGCGAAGGCGAGAAGAGTTCGAACTTCGCGCTCGTCTACGACCCGGTATTGCAACCCTAATGTCAATACGCGCCCCGAGCGCCACGCATGGAGTGCTGCGGCCGGGCGCAGCCTTACGCCGTGCGGCACGAACGCCGATTGGCTCGTCGCGGCGCACGAATGCGGGGAAAGGCGGTGTCAGGCCACCGCACTCCACGACCGCGCTCCGCGCGGTGGGGAAAGTCGATACGCGCCCCGAGCGCCATGCATGGAGTGCTGCGGCTCG
>JAKEFC010000266.1 GCA_022616235.1 Planctomycetota bacterium | reverse complement strand
GAAGTGAAGACGCTGGACCAACTCGGACTTCCGAGCACTCTCTGCGAGGAGCTGTGCCTGCGGCCGAAGGGTTTGATCCTCGTCACGGGGGCCACCGGCAGCGGCAAGTCGACGACCCTGGCGGCGATGATCGACTACATCAACCGCAACCGCAACGACCACATCATGACGATCGAGGACCCGCTCGAGTTCGTACACGGGAACAAGAGCAGCCTCGTCAACCAGCGCGAGGTAGGGACCGACACGAATTCCTACAACGACGCGCTCCGCCGCGTACTCAGGCAAGACCCGGACGTGATCATGATCGGCGAGCTGCGCGACCAGGAGAGCATCTCCGCGGCCCTCACGGTCGCCGAGACGGGCCACTTGACCTTCGGCACGCTCCACACGAGCGACGCGGTCTCCACGGTAAACCGCATCATCGACGTATTCCCCGCCCACCAGCAGCAGCAGGTGCGGACCCAGCTCTCGTTCTCGATCGAAGCGGTCTTCTCTCAACAGCTAGTGACTCGCGCGGACGGACGCGGGCGCGCCCTCGCGGTCGAGGTGCTCATCGCGACGCCGGCGGTGCGCTCGCTGGTCCGCGACAACAAGGCGCACCAGATCCTCTCCATCATGCAGACGAGCGGCAAGCTCGGCATGCGGACGATGAACCAGGCGCTTCACGAACTCTACAAGGTAAGACAAATTACGTATGAGGAGGCGCTCTCGCGCTCCTCGGACCCTGAGGACCTCAAGCGCATCTTCCAGCGCCAAAGCTGAGCCGGGCATGAAGAGCAGCGCAGCGAAATTCAATAAGCGTATCGTTCCTATCCTGACGCGCTTCAAGCTCGTCGCGGAGCAGGACGTCAGCGCCGTGTTGAGCGAAAAAGGCGACAACGCCTCAGTAACGGAAACCCTCATCGACGCCGGCAAGCTCGATCAGGGGAAGTTCCTTTGCGCCCTCGCCAAGGAAACCGGGCTGCCGCCGGTCGACGTGAACAAGCTCGAGCCGCAAAAAGACCTGCTCGAACTCTTGCCGGAAAACCTCGCCAAGTATTACGGAGTGCTGCCGGTGGCACGGATCGGACGCATGCTGTCCTTGGCCGTGTCCAATCCCTACGACATCGTGAAGCTCGACGACATCGCGATGGTGACCTCGTGCACGATCAAGCCGGTCTTGTCGACGGACTTCGCGATCAAGAAGGCGATCCCGGGCTTCTACGACCGCGGTGGTCAGATGATGAAGGATCTGATCGACAACCTCGGCGAGCAGGACATCGACCTGCAGCAGCAGGAGGAAGAGGCGGACGAAGGCGCGGGAGACCTCGCCGTCGAGGGGGAAGAATCCCCGGTGGTCAAGCTGGTCAACTTGATCATTTATCAGGCGATCCGCGACAAGGCGTCGGACATCCACGTCGAGCCGTACGAAAAGCAGATCCTCGTTCGCTACCGGATGGACGGAGTGCTCAAGGAAGTGATGCGGCCGCCGGTCAAGCTGATCAATCCGCTCGTGAGCCGCGTGAAGATCATGAGCGGCCTGGACATCGCGGAGCGGCGCGTGCCGCAAGACGGCAAGTTCCAGCTCCGCGTCGATGGCCGCCAGATCGACTTCCGGGTCTCGACCTTGCCCATGATCCACGGCGAGAAGGTCGTGATGAGGATCCTCGACTCGAGCAACCTCTCGCTCGATCTCGAGGCGTTGGGGTTCGAGCCAAAGGCGCTGCAAGACATCGCCGCCGCGATCGCGCAGCCCTACGGCATGATATTGGTCACGGGGCCGACCGGTAGCGGCAAGTCGACGACGCTCTATTCGTGCATCCGCGCCGTACTCTCCCCAGAGGACAACATCGTCACCGTCGAGGACCCGGTCGAGTATCAGCTCGAAGGCGTGAATCAGGTCCCCGTGAACGTCAAGCGCGGGCTTACCTTCGCTGCCGCGCTGCGGTCGATCCTGCGTCAAGACCCGGACACCATCCTGATCGGCGAGATTCGCGACCTCGAGACCGCGGAGATCGCGATCAAGGCCGCGCTCACCGGACACCTCGTGTTCTCGACGCTGCACACGAACGATGCCCCCTCCTCGGTCACCCGCCTCGTGGACATGGGAGTCGACGCGTTCCTCGTGGCTTCGTCGGTGCACTGCATCGCCGCGCAGCGCCTCGCGCGGCGCCTCTGCGACGATTGCAAGAAGCCCCTCGCCGATCCGCCGCCTAGGGAGCGGCTCGTCGAACTCGGTTTCACGAAGGAAGACCTCGCCACGATGAAGCTTCACGGCGCGGTCGGATGCAACCGCTGCTCCGCGGGGTACCGAGGCCGATTCGCGATCCTGGAGACGCTGCCGTTGTCCGAGGAGATCCGGCGCTTGGTGATCAACGGCAAATCGGCGATCGAGATCAAGGAAGCGGCCGTTCGGGCGGGAATGATCTCGCTCCGTCGCTGCGGCATTCTGAATGTAATCCGAGGTAAGACGTCGCTGGAGGAGATCCTCCGCGTGACGATGAACGACTAATCAGAGTTGAAGGCAAGGAAAGTCGGCCATGAAGAGTTTCACGTACAAGTCCCGCAATAGCCAAGGGAAGATCGTAACGGGTACGGTCGAAGCCGAGACCGAGAACGAAGCCGTTTCGGAGTTGCGTCGCCGCGGACTGACCGTCGTCCATCTCGGCACCGGCAAGGGTTCGGGCACGAAGGGCGGCAGCTCGTTCTTCAGCCTTTCCTTCTCGCGTCTGGCGGACGGTGCGAAAACGAAGGTGAAGCTCAAGAGCGCCGAGCTCGTGGTATTCACGCGCCAGCTCTCCACCATGGTGTCTTCGGGCATTCCGCTCGTGGAGAGCCTCGAGATTCTGGAGGAGCAAACGCAGAATCGCGGCTTCAAGCGCGTGCTGAACGAGATCGTCGTGGATGTGCGCGCCGGCAAGGACCTGTCTCAGTCCCTGAGCCGCCATCCGAAGATCTTCAAGGACATCTACGTCAACATGGTGCGCGCCGGCGAGGCCAGCGGTCAGCTCGATACCGTGCTCGACCGCCTCGCCGAGTATCAGGAGGCTTCGGAAGCCCTCAAGGGCGAGATCAAGTCGGCGATGACCTACCCGGTCGTCTCGCTGACGATGGTGTTGGGGATCACGATCTTCCTCCTCGTCTTCATCATTCCGAAGTTCGAAGAGATGTTCACCGCGATGGAGATCGAGCTGCCCTTCATTACCTCCGCGCTCCTCGCCACCGCGAAGTTCCTGCAGAGGTACTTCCTGGTGTGGATTGCCGCGATCGTCATCGCAGTTGTCGGCGTGATCTTCTACTTCCGGTCGCCGAAGGGACAGCGCACGCTGGATTGGCTCATACTTAAGCTGCCGGTATTCGGGACGCTGTTCGCCAAGGTCGCCATTTCGCGCTTCAGCCGGACCTTCGCCACGCTGATCAAGAGCGGCGTGCCGATCCTCGGCGCGCTCGAGATCGTGCAGACGACTGCCGGCAACGTCGTATTCTCGGATGCGATCGCGAAGGCCTCCGAGTCCGTGCGCCAGGGAGAGACTCTCGGCGAGCCGCTCGCAAGGAGCGGCGTATTCCCTCCCATGGTCACCAAGATGGTGGCAATCGGCGAGCGTTCCGGCGCGCTCGAGGCGTTGCTCGAGAAGATCTCCGAGTTCTACGACCAGCAGGTCAGCGCAACCGTGAAGTCGCTGACCGCCCTCATCGAGCCGATCATGATCGGCGCGATGGGTTTCCTGGTCGGAGGAATGGTGATGGCGATCTTCCTGCCGATCTTCAAGATGATCGGGAGCATGGCGAGCAGGTAATGCGCGCGGAGACGGAGAAAGCCATGCGCTCGCGCGCCGGTCGCGTGCGCGAGGTGTCGGCGTTGCAGCTCACGCTCTATCAAGTGGGAATGCTGACGCTTGCGGTCGCTCTCTTCGTGCTCGCCGGCGGCCGCGCCTCCGGCGCGAACTTGGGGCCGGCGAGCCCGTTCCTCGTGTGGATCCTCGCGTTATGGGGGGCGTTCATCTTGCTCGGCTGCGTGCTCCGGCGCCGAGTCACGCTGAAGCTGCGGATCGCGGGCGATTGCCTCATGTCGATCGCCCTCGTGTGGTGGACCGGCGGCGTGGAGTCTTTCTTCCTGCCGATCCTGTTCGCGAACGTGCTCGCGAGCAGCACCTACTACGACTTCCGCCGCGCGCTGCTCCTGGGGACGGTGTCGTCGGCGGCACTCGCGACCATCACGATCGCGAGGATCTTCGGCTGGTCGCCGGCCGCCGGCATCGAGATTGGCGCGGGCGGCGTCAAGGGGCGCGAGGCCTATCTGCTCTCGTGCCTCATCGGGCAAGCGATCGCCCTGCACGTGATCGCCTTTCTGGGCTCATGGTTGATGGGAGGATTGCGCCGTGCCCTCCGGATCAACGACTTGATCGTGGAAAACATCGGCGAGGGTTTGCTTGCCGTCGACGAGCGCGGGCGGCTCCTGCTCATGAATCACGAGGCGCTGCGCATGCTCGGCTATCCGAAGGAGACCCCCTGGCGCGGCTTGCTCCCGGAGGAAGTGTTTCGGCGGGACACGGATCGGCAATTGCGCGAGATCCTCGCGCAGCGGCGCTCGGAGACGTGCCTCGAGTGGCACGCGGGACGCGACCGCGTGTTTCCGCTCAACATCCGGATTCGCGAGATCCATCGCGACTCCGGGGCGGGGCGGCTGTGGGTAGCGCTCTTGCGCGATGAGACGCTCGAACGACGGGCCGTCGAAGCGGAAGCGCGCGTGCGGCACCTGGAGGAGATCGAAGACATGGCGCGCGGCCTCGCGCACGAGATTCGCAATCCCCTCGGCTGCATTCGCGGCTGCGTCCAGGAGCTTGGCAAGGGCTTGGTCACGCCGGAGCAGGCGGAGCGGCTCTCCGGCATTGTGCTCCGCGAATCGGACCGCTTGGACCGCATCGTCGCCGAATTCATGGAATTCTCGCGCACGCGCGCGACGTTGCGCGAGCCGGTCGATCTCTACGCCTGCATCCGCGAGGTCTCGGAGAGCCTCCGCCAGCGTTCGGACGCCGCGCAATTGACGATCGAAGTCGTCGAACCAGGGACCCGCCCGATCTTCGTGAGCGGCCAACGGGAGTTGGTCTACACGCTGTTCTTGAATCTCGGCGTGAACGCGATCGAGGCCAGCAATCCGGGTGGCTCGGTGCGCCTCGAGATCAGGAAGGGATTTCCCGATGGCTGGGAGGTCTGCGTCTCGGATCGCGGCTGCGGCATGACCGAAGCGGTGATGCGGCGCATTTTCAATCCGTTCTTTACGACGAAGACTCGCGAAGGCGGACTCGGACTATCGATCGTGGAAAAGATCGTGCATCAACACAAGGGCACGATCGACGTGCAGAGCGAACGGGGCATCGGTTCCACGTTCAAAGTATGGCTTCCATCGGTAAAGAGCCCGGTGGACTCGCCGGCAACGGCGCCGGCGCTCGCAGGAGTGTAGGTATGACCGCAGCAGCGAAGAATGCGCAGATCCTGGTCGTCGACGACGAAGAGAGCATGCGCGTCATGCTCGAGATCGTCCTCAAGAACGAGGGTTTTTCCGTCGTGACCGCGAGCGGGACGGAAGAGGCGCTGGAGGCGATCTCCTCGGGCTCCCCGGCGGTGATGATCCAAGACCTCTGCATGCCGGGAATGGATGGCATGGTGCTCCTCAAGAGGGCGCGCGCGCTGGCACCCGCGATGCCGGTGGTAGTCATCACCGCGCACTCGAGTTGGGGCAACGCGGTGGAGGCGATGCGGCTCGGCGCCTTCGACTACTTGCGCAAGCCGTTCGATACCGACCACATTCGGCGCGTCGTCCAGCGCGCGGTGGAAGTGGCGCGCAACCCGGGCGACGTGCAGACGGCATGCCGCCTCATCGTGGGGAACACGCCCGCCATGCAGCGCGTGTTCGACCTCATCAAGCTGGTTGCCCCCACCGACAGCACCGTGCTCTTGCAGGGGGAGAGCGGCACCGGCAAGGAACTCGTGGCGCGGTCGCTGCACGCGTCTTCCCACCGCGCGCGCAGGCAATTCGTCGCCGTAAACTGCTCGGCCTTTCACGAGAACTTGCTCGAGAGCGAGCTGTTCGGACACCTGCGCGGCGCCTTCACGGGAGCGGTGGATGACCGCAAGGGGCTGTTCGAAACGGCAAGCTCCGGCACGTTGTTCCTGGACGAGATTGCCGAGATGAGCCTCTCGACGCAGGTGCGGATCCTGCGCGTGCTCGAGGAGCGCCGCGTGACTCCGCTCGGCGGCAACTCGGAAGTTCCGGTCGACGTGCGAATCATTGCGGCCACCCACAAGGACCTCTCTGTGGCAGTGAAGGACGGCCGCTTCCGCGAGGACCTCTACTACCGGCTCAACGTAATTCCCCTCGATCTGCCGCCGTTGCGCGATCGCAAGGATGACATCCCGCTGCTCGCCGGCCACTTCCTCGCGCGCCACTCCAAAGCGATGGGCAAACCGGTGACGTCGCTGTCGGAGGAAGCTCGCAGGAAGCTGATGTCCTACGACTGGCCGGGCAACGTCCGCGAGCTGGAGAACGTGATTCAACGTCACGTCGCCTTGTGCGAGAGCACCGAGATCCATGATGTCCGTCTCGGCGGCGCGCGGCTGATCGAGCAGGCGGCGCCGCCGGGGCCGAGCGCGTCCTACGAGCTACCGCCCGATGGCATCGTGCTCGACGACGTAATGGACGAAATCGAACGCAAGTACCTCG
>JAKEFC010000265.1 GCA_022616235.1 Planctomycetota bacterium | reverse complement strand
GTCGGGAGGCGCCGGCACGTCCGCCAAGATCTCGATCTCCGGTGCGCGCGCCGGCGCGTCGAGCGCGGCGACGTGCTGCGAGCTGCGCGCGCTCCCGCCGCGCGCGAGCCGCTCCTGCTCCTGCCTCACTTCGCGCACGAACGCCTCCGTGCTCTGCGGGCTCATGAGGCGATTCGCGATGTCGAGGCCGTGCATGGCGTCCCGCGCGTATACGACGGTCGCTTCGGTGGCGCCCGCGATCTGCGTCGCAGCGAAGCGCGCGGAGAGCGCGGCGCCGCCGACCAAGACCGGGCACTTGACGCCGGCCTGATCGAGATCCTGCACGGTGACGACCATTTGTTGCGCCGATTTCACGAGCAGCCCCGAAAGCCCGATCGCATCGGGGCGATGCTCTCGCGCTGCCTCGATCAAATCCGCCGGCGGCACCTTGATGCCGAGGTCCACCACTTCGTAGCCGTTATTGGCGAGGATGATCTGCACGAGGTTCTTGCCGATGTCGTGCACGTCGCCCTTGACCGTCGCGAGCAGGATCTTCCCGCGCGCATTGCTCGCCGACTTTTCCATGCGCGGCTCGAGGTAGGCGACGGCGGCCTTCATCGCTTCCGCGCTCTGCAGCACCTCCGCGACGATCAACTCGTTGTTGTTGAAGAGGCGCCCGACCTCCGCCATCCCCGCCATCAAGGGGCCGTTGATCACTTCGAGCGGCGTCGCATACTTCTTCAGCGCAAGTTCCAGCGCCTCTTCGAGCCACTCTTTCGTGCCATCGATGATGTTGCGCGCCAAGCGTTGCTCGAGCGGCAGCGACAATAGCGAAGACGCTTCTTTTTTCTTCGCCTGCCTCTTGCCGAAGCAGTCGTTGAACACGGTGATCGGATCCGGGACGCGGCAGAAGAGCAGATCCTCGCAAACCTTGCGCTCTTCTTGCGGAATCGCGGCATAGCGTTCGAGTTTCTCGGAATTCACGATCGCGAGCGACAGCCCCGCCTTCACGCAGTGATAGAGGAAGACGGAATTCAGCGCCTCGCGCCCCGCCGCCGGAAGTCCGAACGACACGTTCGAGATGCCGAGGATCGTCCGGCAGCGCGGGAACGCTTCCGTGATCGCGCGCACCCCTTCCACCGTCCCAATCCCCGCCTCGGTGTAGTTCTTGTCCCCGGTGCCGACCGGGAACACGAGCGCATCGAAGATGATGTCCTCTTCCGGCACTCCGTACTTGCGCGTCAAAAGCTCGTGCGAGCGCCGCGCGACCTCCAGCTTGCGCTCGACCGTCACCGCCATCCCTTGTACGGGATCCTCGTCGATGCACCCCACCACCATCGCCGCACCGTACTTGCGCGCGAGCGGCACGACGTGCTCGAACCTTTCCTCGCCATCTTCGAGGTTGATCGAATTGATGATGGACTTGCCCTGCGACAGCCTGAGCGCCGCCTCGATCACCCGATGGTCGGTGGAGTCGATCATGAGCGGGACTTTGACCATGCGCGTAATGAGCCCGAGCATGCGCGTCATGTCTTCCAACTCGTTGCGGTCCGGATCCGCCATGCACACGTCTACGATGTGAGCGCCGCCGCGCACTTGCGCGCGCCCGACCTCGGCGCCCTTCTCGAACTCCCCTTCCGCGATGAGCTTCTTGAATCGCCGGCTGCCGATCACGTTGGTGCGCTCGCCGACAATGATCGGCGCGCGTTCCTTGTCCAGCACCAGGGGGTCGATGCCGGCGACGACTGCGCGCCGCGCGCCGCGCACGCGGCGCGGCGTCCGCCCGCGCGCGAGCCGGCAAAGTGCGGCGACGTGGGCCGCCGTCGTCCCGCAGCAGCCGCCGATGATGTTCACCCAACCCTCGGCAATGAACTTCTCGATTTCGTCCGAGAGACTCTTCGGTGTCTCGTCGTACTGCCCTTCGTCGTTCGGAAGTCCCGCATTTGGAAAGCAGGAGATCGGGCAGCGCGCCAATCCCGCGAGCGTGCGGAGGTGGTCGGTCATGAAGCGCGGGCCCGTCGCGCAATTCATTCCGATGAAGAGCGGCTCGATGTGCTCGACCGAAGCGTAGAACGCTTCGACTCCCTGCCCCGCGAGCATCGTGCCCATCGGCTCGATCGTGCAGCTCAGCGCGAGGGGGCGGGCGATGCCCGTATCCTCGAACGCGGCCAAAATGCCGCAATAACCGGCCTTCAGGTTCAGCGTGTCCTGGACCGTTTCGAGGATGAGGATATCGCAGCCCCCGCTGAGGAGGCCGCGCGCCTGCACGCGATAAGACTCCGCGAGCGCTTCGAACGTGATACCGCCGGTGACGGTGAGCGTCTTCGTCGTCGGGCCCATCGAGCCCACGACGAAACGCGTCTTGTCGCGCGCGCCTCCTCCGCTCGCGCGGTCGACCTCCTCGCGCGCGAGCCTCGCGGCGAGCAGGTTCAGCTCCTCCGCGCGATCCGCGAGGTCGTACTCCGCGAGCACGACCGGCGTGCCGCCGAAGGTATTCGTCTCGATGAGATCCGCGCCGGCCTCCAGGTAGGCGCGGTGGATTCCGCGGATCGCATCGGGACGCGTCGCGACGAGGTTCTCGTTGCAGCCGTTCAGCGCCTCGCCGCCGAATGCCGCCTCATCGAGCTGCAGGTTTTGGATCGCCGTGCCCATCGCCCCGTCGAGGATCAAGATGCGCTCCTCGACGAGGGCTAGGAATCGTTCGCGAATCTCGTTCCCGTGTCGATCTAGAGGCGCCATGTTGGGAGGATCCTTACGACGGGAACTAGCGGCCATGCTCCGGGGCGGTTCGAGTCAAGGGCGCGGCGGCTATCCCAGGCGAGCGCTAATTCGCGGCGCTCTTTCGCAGTTTCTTCAGCTCGAGGAGGAGGTCCTTGATGAAGGCGCCGTAGGCGCTGTCGCGCGGATCGCCGTACGCGACGGCGTTTCGCGACGAGCTGCGAATCATCTCGATCTTGACGCGGTCCCACGCCTTGGCCGCGCTGCTGACGTGGTCCGAGAGCTTGCGCGTGCGGTCGAGCCACTTCGCCAGGTTCGGCGTTGCCGAGCCGCCGCCATGCTCGCCGGCATCCCCTTCGAACTGGGACTTGACCTGATCGAGGAAGCGCCGCGCTTCGTCGCGAACGAGCCTTTGGTATTCGCTCATGACCTAGCCTCCAACCCCGCAGCATAGAGAGCGGAACATGCCGTCGCAAGGGCGGCAGCGGCGAAAGCAGTTTGCAGATTTCAGCCGGTGCCCCGAGATCGAAAGCATCGCAGCATCCGCGCAGTCACGATGCGGTTCGATTCGCTTCATTTCGGTTCACTTCGGCGCGGCCGGGCGTTCCCACCGATACACGAGCAGCGTGCGGGGATGCTCGCTGTTCGGTTCGGTCAGTTCTTGCATCAGGCGGAAGCCGGGGGGCGGGGCCGAGAGGGCCTCGGCGAGTCCATTGCAGCGGACGCGCTCCTTGTAGAAGACGAGCCATGCGCGCTCGTGCTGTTGAATCTGGGCGAGTGCCGCCGCCGCGGATGGAGGCAATTCCTGGCGTGGACTCCCCGCGTAGTACGGCACCTTCTCGCGATCGGTATAGACCGGCTCCGTCCTGGCGCCGTTTGCGGCGAGCCATGCCGCCGCGTCGAGCTGCGCGAGTTGATCGGTGCGCTCCGCACCGATCGCCTGCACTCCCATCGCGATGGTCAACACGGCGGCGAAACCCGAGACCGTGTGCGCCGGATTCACGCGCTCCCAGAGCGCGGCGAGATATCTACCCATCGCGGTGACTCCGCGCGCCGCGATGGGGATTCCGAGCAGGACGAGCGTGTAGGAGTGACGGCGGCTCAGATAACCAGGATCGTTGGCAACCTCGAGCAGCGCGACCAAGGCGCCGACGACGAGTAGGGCGATCATGGCGAAGAGAGTGTGGCCGAATTCCCATTCTCGGCGTCTCAGCGCAGGGTAGAGGCCGAAGAAGAAGCACACGCCGAGAATCTCCGGCGAGGTATTGAACCACACCTTGAAGATCTCGTAGAGCGAGCGGAGCCAGAGCGGCGCCTCCGGCGCGGCGGCTGCCGCGGGAGCCGCCGGCGCCTCGCTCGCCGCCACCGCGCCGCCATCTTCTCCATTCACGAGCTGCGAAAAGTCCTTCTTCAGGGTGAGCCGCACCTCGCCCGCCGCGTCGCTGATCGAGATGATGTACGGCACCGCCGGCAGCGCGACCGCGGCCAGAAAGAGCGCGACTCGAGCGCTCGTCCGCCCCCACGAGGACGCCCGCGTCCAGGCTTCGTGCAGGACCCAGTACGCGAGGATCGCGGGCAGCAACACCAGCGCCTCCGGACGCGTCAGGTAGGCAAGTCCGGCAGCGAGCCCCGCCGTCGGCGCCGCGTGCCAGCGGCGCTCCTGGATGACGATCACCGCTTCGCGCAGGGCGAAGAAGAAGAGCGCGAGATAGAGCGTGTCGCTCATGATGTCCACCGACGAGCGGACGAGGTGCTGCTGCGACGCGGCGAAGACGCCGGCCACGACCGGCGGCACGCCCGGGAAGACGCGGCGCGTGAGGTCCATGATCAGGTATACGAGCGCGAGCCCCATCGAGATGAGCACCCAGTGAGCCGCGCGTTCGCGCCGTGCTTGCGCCTCGCGAATCGAGGGCGGCTCTCCCGCCACGGCGTTCTGCAAGAGATTCGCGCGGCTGATCGCGAAGGCGGTCAGCGGATGATAAGGATCGGCGAGCGCGGCGGCGTTGTCGCCGCGCTCGAAGCGCTCCGCCGCGACGAGAAAACGCGCGGAATCGGAGCCGATGAGCTGCGTGCGCTCTAGGCAAACGAGGCGAAGCGCGAGCGCGAGGAGGAGCACGCCGAGCACGCTCTTCCACGGAAGCGGCGGCAACGAGTGCCCTGCACGCCCCGCGTCTGCCACCGGTGTTCTCCTTCCAAAGCGCGTCGGAGCCCGCGCTCGGCTTCAGCGTCAGCGCGCGACGAGCGTCGCTTCGAGCGCGATCTCGTCGCCGGCGCGCAGTACGCGCAAGCGCACGCGCTCGCCGGCCGCGCGCGCGCGCAGCTCCTCCGCGAGCGCCTTCAGGTCCGCGATCTCCTTGCCGTCGATCGCAAGAAGGATGTCTCCGGCGCGCATCCCGGCGGAATCTGCGGGGGAGCCTGCGACGATCTCCGCCGCACGCACGCCGGGGCCGCCATAAGCGAAGTCGGGAACGGTGCCGAGCGAGACTCTCCGCGGCGCTTTTGGCGCTTCCGCGGTCCGCGCAGCCCCCGTTCCGCCCGGCGGAGTGAGCGGCTCCTCGCGAGCGGCAAGATACTCGACCGCCTCGCGTAGGAAAATTGCCACTTTCACCAATCCTTCCGCATCGACTTTTGCCGCGTCGTCGGTCGGCCGATGGTAGTCCTCGTGCATGCCGCTGAAGAGCTGGATCGCCGGCACGCCGATCTCTTGAAAGCTCACCTGATCGCTGCCGCCGGGATCCGCTTCGATGCACTGCGAAGCGACTCCGGTCGTGTGTTGGATGCCGCGCGCGATGTGCGTCCACTCCGTCGCGCTCGCTGCGCCGAGGATCGTGAGCGGGCGCCCGCCGAGGCGGCCCACGCAGTCCAAATTTACCATGACGATGGCGCCTTCGACGCCGGTCGCGGCGGCGCGCGCCGGCGCGCCACCGTCCCGCTCGCCCGCGGAGCGGACGAAGCGCCGTGACCCGCGGCGCTCCCACTCTTCCCCATCGAACGCTGCGAAGACAATGCTCCGAGGAAAGCGAGGCTTCGCGGCGAGCGCCGCCGCGACCTCGATCAGGACGGCGATCCCGGACGCGTTGTCGTCGGCGCCGTTGTGGATCTCCCCAGCGGCGCCGGCGCGCGCCTCGGGCCAGCCGCGCCCGAGGTGATCGTAGTGGGC
>JAKEFC010000264.1 GCA_022616235.1 Planctomycetota bacterium | reverse complement strand
GAGTGCTGGGCGGCGCTCGCGGCCTCCGCGACGCTGGAGCGGCTCGCGCCGCGGTCGCGAGCGCTGCTCAAGAAGGTGCTGCTCGGCGACAATGGCATTCGCACTCGCCATTTCGTGTTCGATTCTCTCGCGGAGGCGTTCGACCTGACGCCGGATGCCATGCAGGCTCGCTTCGCCGCCCACGCGCCGGCGCTCGCAGCGCAGGCGGCGCGGCGCGCCATCGCGGCCGCCGCGGTCGATGCCGCGGCGGTCGATGCGGTGATCGCGAGCACCTGCACGGGCTATCTTTGCCCCGGACTGAGCAGCTATCTCGCGGAGGACCTCGGGCTCCGCGCCGGAGTGCTCCCCCTCGATCTCGTCGGGCAGGGGTGCGCGGCCGCGCTCCCGAATCTACGCGCGGCGGAAGCGCTGATGGCATCGGGGCATTACGCCAACGTGCTCTCCGTGTGCGTCGAGATCTGCAGCGCGGCTTTCTACCTCGACGATGATCCGGGTACTCTCATCAGCGCCTGCATCTTTGGGGACGGCGCCGGCGCCGCGCTCTTGTCCGCGACGCCGCCGGAGGCTGGACGCAGGATCGAGTGGCGCGGCGCGGCGTCGCTCCTTCGGCCCGAGGATCGCGACTGCCTCCGTTTCGAGCACGCGGGCGGGATGCTCCGCAACGTGCTCACGCCAGAGGTGCCGGAGCTGGCGGCGGCGGCCGTCGCGCACTTGCTGCCCGAGGTCCTCGCGCAAACCGGGGTCACGCGCCGGGAGATTTCTGCATGGCTCTGGCACGCGGGCGGCCGCGACGTGCTCCTTGCAATTCGCCGGCGCCTGGCGCTCGAGGACACTGCAACGGCACTCAGCGCCGAAGTGCTCGCCGAGATCGGTAATACGAGCAGCGCCTTCGTGTATCATGTCCTCCATCGCGCGCTCGCCCGCGACCTCCCCGGCGGCTCCTGGTGGATGTCATCTTTTGGCGCTGGATTCAGTTGCCACGGCGCGATCCTCGCGGTGGAGTAGCGCGGCCACGCGCGCCCGGAGGCGCGTAGGGGGTTACAAGCGTCGCATGCTTTCGCGCACCGTGATTCGCCGCAAGGTCGAGCCCGAATGGCTCGATTTCCTCGCCCCGGAGGATCCCGCCGCCGCCGCTTCGCGCGCGGACCTGCGCCGCGTGAATCGGCTCATGGGGCACGCGGGCATCATCGCCGCGGAGCTGCGGCAAGCGCTGCACCCAGCGACGCGCGCGCTCATCGAGATCGGCGCCGGCGATGGCACTCTGCTCCTCAGGGCGCTCCGGCGCCTCGGCCGGCAGTCGCCGCAGCTCCCTCTCCTACTGGTCGACCGCCAGCGCGCTGCCGGCGCGGAGACGCTCGCGGGGTTCCGCGCGCTCGGATGGCAGCCGGCGGTCTTGATCTCCGAGGCGATCGAATGGCTCGCCTCCTGCAAGCAATCGGCAGGCAGCGTCTTCGTCGCGAATCTATTCCTCCATCACTTCGATGAAGAGCGGCTCGCGCTGCTCTTCGAGCGCGCCGCGCAGCTCGCGGATTGCTTCATCGCGTGCGAGCCGCGCCGCTCCGCGTTCGCGCTCGGCGCAAGCCACCTCCTCGGCGCGGTCGGATGCAACGCGGTCACGCGCCACGATGCGGTCGTGAGCGTGCACGCGGGCTTCAACGGCCGCGAGCTATGCCGGTATTGGCCGGCGCGCGACGGCTGGCAACTCACCGAGCGCCCCGCCGGCCTCTTCAGCCATCTCTTCGTCGCGAGGCGTTTCGCCCGCGAGCTGCCGCTCGTCGAGCCCCAAGTCGCGCTCGGCACTGCCTAGGGCCGCGCCGTGGAATCGCGCTTCGATGCCGTGATCGTCGGCGGGGGTCCCGCGGGCGCCACTGCCGCGATCCTCTTGGCCGGCGCCGGGCGCAAGGTCGCCATCGTGGAGAGGTCGCGCTTCCCCAGAGGTAAGGTCTGCGGCGAATACATCTCGCCGGGGACGTGGCGCCTCCTCGCGAGCCTCGGCGTGCTCGCGGCGCTCGAGCGCTCCGCCGGTCCTCGGGTCGAACGAGTCGGTCTGTTCACGGGCGAGGAAACGATCGCGGCGCCGATGCCGCACACTGCGGGAGATGCCATGGCCGTTCCGGCGTACGGGCGCGCGGTGAGGCGCGAGATCCTCGATCGGCTCCTGCTCGAGCGCGCAGCGGAGGCGGGCGCCATCGTCCTCCAGCCGTGGCGCGCGACGGGGATCGAGCGCTCGCGCGGTTCGCTCGGCATCCGCGCCGCATCGAAAGTGGGCGGCGCGGAGCAAATCCTGCGGGCGCCGATCGCGATCGCCGCTCACGGCTCCTGGGAGAGCGGCGCGCTCCCGACGCAGGCAAAGCGGCGCGCGGCGCGCGCGAGCGACCTGCTCGCGTTCAAGGCGCGCTATCGCGGCGCCGCGCTCGCGCGCGGCCTCATGCCGCTCATCGCGTTTCCGGGTGGCTACGGCGGCATGGTCGAGGAAGATGGCGAGAGCGCGAGCCTGTCCGTCTGCATCCGCCGCGATCGCCTCGAGCGATTGCGGCGCGCGCGGCACGGAAGCGCGGAGGACCGAGAGAGCGCCGCGGCGTGCGTGGAGGAGCACGTGAAAGCTTCCGTGCGCGGCGTGCGGGAGGCGCTCGCGGGCGCGCGGCGGGAGGGATCGTGGCTCGCCGCCGGACCGATCCGCCCCGGGATCCGCGCCCAAATCCAAGGCGGGGTCTTTCTCATCGGCAACGCGGCCGGAGAGGCGCACCCGATCGTCGCGGAGGGGATCAGCATGGCGGTGGAGTCGGCTTGGCTCCTCTGCGAGCGCATCCTCGCTGCCGGCGCGGCGAGCGGCGAGAGCGCCGCGCTCGCGCGAATCGCGCGCTCCTACGAGCGCGCGTGGCGCGCGTCGTTCGCGGGGAGGATCCGGGCCGCCGCGCTCTTCGCAGGGCTCGCGCGGCGCCCGTGCGCAGCCGCTCTCCTCGTCCCGCTCCTTCGCCGCGCCCCGCGACTCCTCACCCGCTCGGCGGCGTGGAGCGGCAAGGACCGAGTGTTGGCGAGGCCGGCGAATAGCGTTCTTCGAATCGACTGTGCTACCGCCAGAACGTGAACGAAGCTTCGATCTCTCCAAGCATGCGGCCGAATCAAACAACGTCTCCCGGCTGCCGCCGGCCGCGAGCCGCGCACGCGGGGAGCGGTTCGCACTCCAGCGGATCGACCGTGGCGTCAGGGCCGCAATCGAAGGGGCCGGGAGCCGGCGGCGCCAGTCCATCGAGGAACGTGTAGTCGAGCAGGAACAGCGCGTCCGCCATGGTGCCGGCGACTCGATTGTCGTCCACGTCCGCCTCATCGAGGCAGGGAGGCGTGCCGCCGGTCGCATACTTCCACGTGAGGAGAAAGATCGCGTCCGTGAGTCCATTCACGGATCCATCGCCGTTGGCATCGCCGCGCAGGAAGTCGTGCTCGATCACTTCGATGGAGCCGTTGAAGATGACGGGAACCACCAAATCGACGTCAATGAAGAACGCTGCGGCAGGCTGCGTGGGGGTGCTGGGATAATCGTGGTCGCAAAACTCCAGCGTGGATTCTCCCTCAGCGAGTAGGTCGTAGTGCACGGTGTAGGCGATCGTGTCCTCGCCCGCCGCGAGGGTATTTCCGAAGAATCCGACGATGACGCCTATGTGAAACGCTCCGTCCGGGTCGACGAGAAAGTAAGTGACATCCGGAGGCCCGCCGCCGCTCGCGGTCGCCACCGCTTCGCTCATCTCGACCTCCGCGAATTCCGGAGGATCCACGATCTCAGGGTCGTTGCACACGTTGAAGCTCCAGCCACCGACGGCGTCGATCGAAGTGAAGGAGATCGTGACGACGGCTTCATCGCCGACGAGGCCCGACGCGCTCGAGATCGCGATCTCATGATCTTGATCGGTTTGAGCGGCGAGCATCACGCAGAACATGGTGAAGGCGGGGACGGAGAGGAATCCGGTCGCGCGCCGAAGGGCTTCGAGCATTCAACCCTGACTCTCGGAAACGAGACTCGACTTCATGAAACGGAACGACGGGGCTACGGCATGGTACCGTCAGCCACTCGGGGCTTCGAGATTCTCCCCCACCACGCGGTGCGCGGTCATTGAGTGCGGTGGCGGGAACCGCCATTGTCCGCGATCATGCG
>JAKEFC010000263.1 GCA_022616235.1 Planctomycetota bacterium | reverse complement strand
TGGACGAGGAGCGTGTCGTCCGCGTCCATCGCGCGCAAGGTGCGGACGATCGCGTCGTAGCACTCCCAGTTGCGCGCCGCCTTGCCGCTCCCGCCGTAGACGACGAGGTTCGCGGGATCCTCGGCGACGCGCGCATCGAGGTTGTTCATGAGCATGCGGAGCGGCGCTTCGGTGAGCCAGGACTTGCAGGTGAGCTTCGTGCCGGTGGGTGCGCAAATATTATCGCGGCGAGGTGGCTCAGGCGGCCTTGCGGCGCTCACGCGTTTTCCTCCCCGAAGATCGGCGGGCGGGCGCGAAAGGGGCGGATTTCACCAAAAACCGCAGGCAGGCGCAAGGAGGCTACGCCTCGATCGCACCTAACCCTGGTGTCGAGGCACTGGCGTGCTCCGTCATCATCGCGGCGCTGGCGTTATCCCCCCTGGTGTCGAGGCTCTGGCGTGCTCCGTCATCGTCGTCGCACTGCTGTAGGCCCCTGGTGTCGAGGCTCCGGCCTGCTCCGCGATCGACGTGGCTCTGGCGTTATCCCCCCTGGTGTCGAGGCTCTGCCTCGACACCGCGCCCCTGCGGCTCTGCCGCATCTCCGTAACACAGGCCGGCACGCACCGCATTGTCGCGTCATCGGCGGCAGAGCCGCGGGCCCGCCCGTGACGAGGCAGAGCCTCGTCACGAGGGAGTAATGCGAGGCTCCGCGTTCACTAGGGCAGACGTGTAACTGAGGAAGCCCGCGCGCCCTTCAATCGCTACAGGAAGCCACGAGTTCGTCGAAGCGAGCGACAAACGGCTCGGCGAGTGCATCCTGAAAATCCCGTAGCATCCGGCGCACGAACTTTCGGTCGAGCGTGGCTTGCTTCAGGACGATCGAGCGCGCGTCGTCGAGATCGCGTGGCCTGCCGGCGACGATCTTGTGGACCACGAGGTCTTCGGCAGTAGCGAACCGCACCTTCGTGTTTCCGATGTCCTTCGAGATCGCGCGCGCCAGCGCTTCTCGCTCATACTTGCTCGTTGCGAATACGAAATCGACGCGGATGCGGCTCTCGAGATCCTCGCAGGGTAGGACCATGGTGTCTCGCGCGAACACCTCGGCGTCCACCAAGGAGCGAAGGCCCAAACCACTGATCGAACGCAGCAGCTCTTGAATCCGGCTCGTTTCCAATCCGACCGTGATGTCGATATCCCGTGTCAGGCGCGCTTCGCCGTGCACCAGCACGGCTTGGCCGCCGATGACCATGTAGGGGATGCCCACTGCATCCAGACCGCTGCCGATTTTTTCTAGAAGCTCAAGGAACACTGTTCAAGATCCGAGCAAGGCGGATGTCGTGGTCGATGCCGGCGAGGGGGTCTTGTCCCGGAAGGACGCCGAGGGCGACGGCTTCCCGCCAAAGTGCCTCGAAGATCCGCATGTTCTCGAAATAGTCGGCGGGCCGCGCGCGACTGTACGAATCTTCGAACGCGCGCACTTGCTCGGGTTTTTGCATCATTTAGGATCGCCCTCTGGGCCGTGCTTCGGAGCCGCGTTTCCCCGCGGCGTCCTCGCCGCACCGAGCGGTAGGCAACACCGCTTGGAGCATATCCTATTCCTGCCCGTAGGCGAAGCGACGACACCGCGCCCCTGCGGCATTGCAGCTAGCATGGCAGCATCGAACGGGCGTAGCCTGGGCGTTGGTGCTAAGCTCCGCATGGGGGCGGCCAGGAGGCGCAAGACATGCCATGAGCAGCGCGAAGCGTTTACTTGTGGCCAGCGCCGCAGTGATCGGAATCTCGATTCTGCTGCTTGTGTCCATGGAGCCCGAGACTGCAGAGCCTCTTCAGGCGCGACAATCGAGTGTACACGCGCGCGATGCTGCGCCTGACTCCGACGCGGCAGCGCAGCATGGGCACGTTTCCGCGACGACGATTATTGATTCCTCCGACCAACCTGCAACGACCTCGCCGAATGGCGGCGCCGAAACCCGCGCAGAATCGACTCCGGCGTCCATCGCGACCATTCTCGGGCGCGTCGTCGATCAAAAAGGGATTGGCGTTGCGGGCGCCGAAGTCGTAGCCGCCTCCTGGGAGGAACTCGCTCGAGACACGGATGCGAGCCAATCCAGCGCGCTCACGACAATAACCGAGACCGACGGCCGCTTCGAGTTTCAAGGGCTTCCTTCCGGACCCTATCGGCTTCGCGCTGCAGCGGACGGTTGCGTGGCGCACAAAGGAGTCTTGATCCTGCACAACAGCACTAGGATCGAGCTGACAATGCAGCTCTCGCCCGTGGGCACCATCTCGGGACTCGTGACCGATCGCGACGGGAACGCCATCGACGGCGCCATGCTGCAGGCCCACGCCCAGACGAACAACCAATTCGGAATTTCCGTGGTTTTCGAGCCAGTCTTCGCGGCCACTACCGACGCGGCAGGCCAGTTCTCTTTTCTTGACTTGTACGAAGGACGTTGGTCGATCGATGTGCAAGCGAGCGGCTTCGCGGAAACCCAAGTCGAGCGCGCGGCGGGGAACGGGACTCCGCTTCACATCACGCTTACTCGCTTTTCGAGCGTGAGCGGCGTCGTCCAGCGCCAGGAGGACGGACAAGGCGCCGCCGTGCGTCTGTGGCTGCGGGAGACTGCAGGCTGCGGCGGCACATGCGAGGCGACGTGCGACGCCGGCGGGCACTTCGAGTGCGATCGCCTGACTCCAGGCACGTGGAGCTTCAGGGTTGAAAACGACCGCTACGTGCTCGTGGAGCAGCCATCGCCCGTTACCGTCGATGACGCAGACCGCATCTCCGGCGTGCGTTTGCTTGTCGCCACCGGCGGCGTCATCAGCGGTCGGGTCTATGACATAGAGACGGGCGCAGGTGTCGAAGACGCGATGATCCAGGCGGAGCTACACGATCGTGCCGCATGGCCGCACTCCAGGAGAGTGGCTTCCGATCGCGATGGCTACTTTCGGATCGAAGGCATTCCTGCCGGCACCTGCTCGGTGTTTCGAGGGGAGACGCCGCGATATGCCACGGGGACGAGGAGTGACGCAGTGTGCCTCCGGGTAGCGCTCGGCGCCGAAGCGGATGGACTCGACTTTCCGGTCAGCCGCGGGGTCTGTCTGCGGGGCAAGGTCCAGACGGAGGATGGGAATCCGCTGAAAAATGCGGAGTTTTCGGCCTGGGAAATTGGCACCGAGACTTACCGACTCGCGGAGTCCGACGTGGATGGACTCTTCGAATTCCAGGGTTTTGCTCGCGGCGATCGATTGAGGATTCGAACGCAGTCCCCTGGCTGGGTTTGCGCGAACCTCGACCCGATCGATCTGGATGCTGTGTCCGAAGAGGGCATCGTCGTCACGGTGATTCCCCAATCAGAACTCCGCGGGTTCGTAGTGGACGCCGTAGGAGATCCCGTTCGCAACGCCCAAATCACCTGTACGGACAGCCTGGGCGCCGTGCGACACGCCTGGTCGTCCCATTCTGCCGTCGGCGACGGTAACTTCAGTCTCGGGGGCCTCGCTCCAGGCACCTATTCGCTATTCGCAGTCTCTGCGAGTGGAGGAGCTAGCGCCCCGATGCCCGAAGCAGCCATCGTGAGCGTCGTGCTGTCCAAGGGGGAATCCTCCGAGCCCGTGACGCTGGTCTCCGGTCGAAGTCCCGGATTCGTGATTGCGGGGCGAGTTACGGACCCTGAGGGAAGGGCGGTGGTAGACGCCGAGGTGGTGTTGCACGCTGGGATCGACCGGTGGCGAGGCTTTAGCCTTTGGGATCGTACCGACGAACACGGCGCGTTTTCCATCTTTGGAGTTGCCGAGGGCGAGCACGACCTCAGCGTGTATAGCGGGGACTACGCGGTCGCACGCCGCCCCAGGGTCGCTGCCGGAGAGCAGTCGTTGGCAATCGTGCTCTGGGCAGGGGGCAGAGTAGAAGGCGTCCTCACCGACGGAGTGACGGGCAGGCCGATTCGGCGATTCGAGGTCTCCCACGCTCCTGGCGTCGCCGGCAATGAAGCGCCGCTCTTCGCCGCGCAGCGAGTCCATGGATTCGATGCGGAGGGACGCTTCGAACTGCGGCGCGTACCTCCCGGCGATACGTCGATACTGCTCCGCGCGGCCGGCTATCGGGATCGGATCGTGAACGGAGTGCAGGTACCGGAGGGTGGCGTCGCGGAAGAGCTGCGCGTCGCGCTCACGCCGGCGCCGTGACCGTGCCTACGTAGTCGGGACCTGCGCAGTTCTCCTGTTACCCCTAGTGTCGAGGGCTCTGGCGCGCTCCGCGATCAGCGCGGCTCTGGCGTCGTCCCCCCTGGTGTCGAGGCTCTGCCTCGTCACGAAGGGGTGAAAACAGTGAATGCGGCCGCACGCGGTCTTGGTCCAAAGGCCCGCCTCAGAAACCACTAACTGCGGATTTCTTGCTAGTGACGATCACGCGGTCGGCTGGGATCGATGTGCCCGTCGCGTCTTGGTGCTTGTGGCCGGTCACGCGGACTCTGAGCCGATGTTCGGTTTCGTCGAGGTCTCCCTTGGAAAAGACGAGCACTTGCTCCACGCGGGTCTTGCTGTAGAAGTCGATGAGGATTTCTTCACTATTGTCGAGCGCGATTCCGGCGATTCCGTGGTTTGGCGCAACCGCGGCGCGGACTGATACGCGGTTTCCCGTGAATCGGACTTCGAAGGCATCGTCTTGCCTGCGCGACCAGTGATTATCCTTCAGGAATGCGCCATCCTCCTCGCCGTAGTGCTGCCAGTCGCCGAAGTAGTTGAACTGAAATAGTCCTTCTCCCACCGTATTGTCGTTGACGTTCGTCGCGATTGCATCCGACTCCCAGCGAACTCCATCCACGATCGCGGTCGTGACGGACTCGGGCGGCAATCCCGCGACGAATCGTTGGCCTTCGAGCGATCGTTGCTCGATGCGCTTCAAGTTCTCGGACTTCGACGTTCTGACGATCTCGATGGAGGAATTCGACATGAGGAAGTTGGAGAGGTCGTACTCTATGGTCCGTTGCGTCCTAGTGTCGTTCATGGAGACGAGGACCAGCCTGCCGATTGCCGGGTCGAAAGCCGCGACGGAGCTAGCATCGGCAATTTCAAGAAATACGAATCCCGGACGGATGTACTTCGTAAAGCCTCCGAACGCGAAGTACGGCTTGGTAAGCCAATACTCCCTGGCCTTGTAGTCGGCGTGGATCAACCCCCAACTCGATTTCGTGCGTACGTTTTCCTCTTCCGATTCCACTGCATCCCAATAGACCCAGGCGACGGGCTGCATGTACTTGAGGTCGTCGATCACTCGGCGGCAAAGTTGGAGCGCGGGATTCATGTCGTCATGCGTGTGCCCGGCGCTTCCTCCATTGCCGAATTCCGACATCCAAAGTCGCTTGCCGAGGACCACGGACTGCCCCAATAGTCCCGTGCGCTTGGTGCCGTCGTAAGAATGGGCGTTGATTTGGGACACGTAACTCAGAGTCTGGCGGCCATAAGAAAGAAGCGCCGCGTAGGATTCGTCGAGGCTCCATTCTTCGGGGGCGCTTACCGTGGTTGGCAATCGGTCCCGGACGAGGGCGGCATGCAAGCGGTCGATGACTACGATTTGGGCAGCCCGTGAAAAATGGCACCCTTCCTGATAGCCGCCCTCCTTCCACCAATCCGCGGAAGGTTC
>JAKEFC010000262.1 GCA_022616235.1 Planctomycetota bacterium | reverse complement strand
GGTAGCGCTCTTCGAGCAGCATCCATTGGTGGAACCGCTCCCGCGCCGTTTCGATGCGCCCGGAATCCTGCTCGAGCGCCTCCTCCACGCCGCGGAGCGCGCGCACGGCATCGTCGATCGCGATGCGCGCGGCGTCGAGGCGCGCGGCGAACTCGGCGAGGCCCGCGTGCAGCTCTGCGCGCGGCGCGAACGCGCGGGCCGCGCCGGCGACGCGATCGAGCGCGCTCCCTTCCGCCTCGTAGAGGCTCTCCCTGGCCTCGCGGATCTCCTGCAAGATCGAGTCGCGCTCCTCGAGGAGCGCCAGCTCCTGCGACAATTCGCCGCGCTCGCCGCGAACGAGCGCCGCCTGCTCGAGTTCGCGGACCACGTGCGCGAGGAACGCGTGTCGCTCCTCGCGCTCGCGGCCCGCCCCCGCGATGCGATCGATCTTCGCCGCGAGGGCGCGCGCGGTATCATACGCCGCGCGGAAGGCTGCGCGCTCGGCCGCAAGACCCGCGAAGCGATCGAGGCTCGCGAGCTGGTGCGCGGGATCGAGGAGCGCGAGCTGGGAGCGCTGCCCCTGGATCTCGAAGAGGAGCGCGCCGATCCGCGCGAGCGCCGCGAGCGAGACCTCGGCGCCGTCCATGCGCGCGACGTGCCTGCCGCTCGCGCGAAAGATGCGCTCGATCGAGATCTCGTCGCCGATGGCCGCCGCCACAGGGGACGCGAGCGCGGAGAGCCGCTCCCGGAGGGCCGCGTCCTCGATCTTGAAGGATCCGCGAACGAACCCTTCCTCCGCGCCGCTCCGGAGGAGGTCTGCGCGCGCCCGCTCGCCCCGGAGCGCGCCGAGCGCATCGAGCAGCATCGTCTTCCCGACGCCGGTCTCGCCGGTGAGCACGGTGAGGCCTTCGCCGAGTGCCAACTCCGCGTCCTCTATCAAGCCGAAATTGCGGATCGAAAGTCGGCGCAGCACCGCGCGTACCGCCAACCGTTACTTGACGCGCAGCCCGGGGGTGACGGGGCGGTCCGTGGTGAGCAGGGCAACGGCGTCGCCGTCGGAAACGGCGAGCAGCATCCCTTGCGATGTGACGCCGCGGATGATCGCCGGCTCCAGATTCCAGACGACGATCACCGTGCGGCCGACGAGTTCGTCCGGCGTGAAGTGGGGGCGGATCCCGGCGACGATGCGCCGCTCTTCGGCGCCTTCGAGCGTAATCAAATAGAGGCGGTCGCCGTTCGGATGCGGGGCAACATCCTTGATGCGCGCGGTGCGAAGATCGAGGCGCGCGAAGTCGGCAAAGGGAACGGTCTCCACGGAAGGCGCCTCCTTGTCGCCGCGGTGCGCGCGCATTCTAGCGAGCGCCGCGCGACTTCTCACGCGACTCGCGGGCGCGCGCAGTTGCAGAGGTCGCGCCGGCGGCGGCGCGAGCGGCCGCCGCAAACGACGACGACGCGGAAAGGAGGCTTCCTTCCCGCGTCGCAGCGCCGGCGCGCGCGGATGGCGCGCGCCTGGCATGGAGTCGATTAGAGATCTTGGAGTATGCGCTCTACGGCAGCCTTTATCTTTTCTTCGCTCTCGTAGGTGCCGTCCTCGATCTGCTTCCGGACGGCTTCGATCTTCTCCGAGCGCGCATCGGGCAGCGCCCGCAGCTTTTGGAGAAGCTTGGCCTGCAGAGATATCTCTGCCTTGTCGGAGAGTTCGGCCGTAGAAGTGCTTGCCCGCGGTTGGACCGCTTGCGGGCGCAGCGGCTGAACGGGTTGGGCCGCGCCCACACCGCTCGTCTGATTAATCACCATGTCCCCCCCTCTCAGAGAAGGATTCCAGCGCCATCGTTTTACCCCAGCCCACCACGCAAAACAGCTAGGATTTCGTACAACGGCATCGATCGGTCGCGAAGGAAAGCGGCTTGAGCGGCTTTTCTGAGAGTTTCGTAAGACGTTTTAAGGAAAACACTTAGGACGACGGAAGTGCCGCGGGACGGGGTGTGGTGCGAGGATTCATCTCGCGCCCAAAGACGACGCCCGCGGCAAGGAAATAAGGACATGCACAGGGTCGTGCCCGTGGATCACCTGGAGCTTCCGGAACTGCTCCCCTACCGCACGCTCCGCCGCCAAGAGAGCCATCGCGAGCGTGGCATCTTCGTCGCCGAAGGGGAAAAGGTCGTGCGGCGGCTGTTCCGCTCTACGTGGCCGGTGTCGTCGATGCTGTGCACGCCGGAGTGGCTCGCGCACCTGAGCGATGCGGAGCGGAATGCGGCGGAGGCGGCTCGCGTGGGGTCGATCCCCGAGATCTTTCTCGCGGCGAGGCACGTCATCTCGGAGATCGTCGGGTATCGCCTGCACCAAGGGGTGATGGCGGTCGGCGCGGTCCCGGCGGAAGAGAGCCTCGATCGGATCGCCTCCAGGCTCCCGCGGCCGCGCCTCTTCGTCGCTCTCGATGGAATCGCCCACGCCGAGAACGTCGGCGTCATCATGCGAAACAGCGCCGCCTTCGGCGTGGGCGCGGTCATCGCCGGCGAGACGTCGTGCAGCCCGTTCCTCCGCCGCGCGGTGCGAAATTCGATGGGCGGCATCTTCCTCGTCCCGGTCGTACACGCGGCATCGCTCCCGAAGGAGCTGGCCGCGCTCCGCGACCGGTTCGGCGTACGCATCGTGGCCGCGGACGCGCACGCCGCCCGGCCCCTCGCGCCGGCGGAGCTGCGTGGCGACCTCTGCCTCGTATTCGGCGGCGAGGCGAGCGGAATCTCGCCGGAGGTCGCGGCGCTCGCGGACGCTAGGCTCGCGATCCCGATGCACCTCGGCGTGGACTCCCTGAACGTCGCGAGCGCGAGCGCGATCTTCCTCCACGAAGCCGCTCGCGCCGCAAATGTCTAGGGATCGAGAAGCGCTTTGCAGTGTCTCGCGGCTACGGGCACTCGAACTGGACGCAGCTCAGCGCCTCGCCGGCGGGCTTGTTGCCGCCGCCGGTGTAGGGCAGCGCTCGAGACGAGCCGCCCACCAACAACCCTGCGGCCAGTACGATGACGTCGGCAATCCCGGCGCCGCCATCCGCATCGACGGTAAGAATTCCGATGACGGCCATTTCAAAGAGATGGTCTACATCGGCTGAGCTTCAGCGCAATCCGTTGCTGGTGATTGCAATGCGGAAGGGCGTGGATCTGGTCGACGAGTCAGCCGGGCTAATCCCGCGTCGATCAGATTGCCAACTCGGAGAGGAATGCCTCCGCGCTGCAGATCCGGACGCCATCCCCGTCGCGGAAATCGATCCCCTTCGCGGCAATGACTTGCACCGCTTCCAGCCCAGGAACTCGCGCCTTGAGATAGCGCAGCTCCGGGGAGGCGCGCCGGTCGGAAAGCTTGCACTCGACAGCGACAGAGGCTTTGCGATTTGCAGTCACGATGAAGTCCACTTCGCGGCCCTCGATGTCGCGGGCGAAACGCAACTCGCAGTCGATCCCCTCGACGTCCTCGACGTAGTGGCAGTGTTTGAGCAGGTGAAAGCCGATCAGGTTTTCGAATCGCGCCCCAGGTTCAGGGACGGTCGTCCAGTCGTATAGATAGTGTTTCGTTTCCTTCTTCACCGCTTTGATGCGAGGGTGTCCAAAGGGGAGGACGCGAAAAAACGCGAACATCCGTTCCAACATGTCGAGCCAGCGCACCACCGTCTGGTGCGCGACCTGCAGGTCTTCCCGTAGCGCGTTGACGGAGAGTGGGGACCCGACCAGATCCGGTAGCCGGATCATGAGCTGCTCCAGGGTGCCCAATTCGATCACGCGCTCGAGCGCGGCGAGGTCCTCGCGGATCAGCCGCGTGCGATACTCGCGACTCCAACGACGCGCGAATCGCTCGGTGCCATCGGTGAGCGGCTCTGGAAACGGCCCGAGCCGGAGCAGATCATCGATCGAGGCGGACACCTCCTTGAAGGAGAAGGGATAGAGCCGCAGGTGGTGGTACCTGCCCTGCAGCGAATCGCCGCCGCGCCGGTAGTAGTCCAGGCGACCGCTGCCGGTGACGAGGATCTTGCGCCGTCGTTTCTGAGTGTCGTAGAGCCCCTTCAGATAGTTTCGCCAGCGGGAGAATTTGTGCAGCTCGTCGAATACGATTAGCCCACCGGCACTGGGGAATTCCCGTTTCAAGATTCGCGTCCGATGGTCGTCGTCGTCCCAGTTGAGATAATGAGGCTCCCAGCTCTTCCCGTGCTCAAGTTGGAGCAAAGACTCGGCAAGAGTGGTCTTCCCCGACTGCCGCGGCCCTGAGAGGAAAACCATTTTGCGCTGCAAGTCGGCTGCGACGATGGTTTGGAGCGCGCGTTCGAGCATGGTGGTGCGCATGGTACGGCCATGTGAAATCACACGCCAGTAATTTCACATGCAGGTGAAAATCACGGAATTGTGCGCTGCTTCGGGGCGAGCGAGCGCGACCTCATCTGCCGCGGATCGTGGGGGAAGCCTTGAACCCCGATCAATGGCTACGGTTTTCACCGGTGGCGCCTCGCGCGACAGGTTTCTTCCACGCTCTCAAGGAGAATCTGGACCGCTTCACAGAATGTGCACGGCTTGGCGACCATCGCGATGTCTAGGTGATTGAATTTCCGCTGACACCGAAAGCAGCGGCCGAGGTCGGTCATTGGTGCACGACCTCAATTCGCATCTGACGATGGCCCGAGCGTTCTTGGCCGCGAGCCAACGAAAGTGCCGGGCAGCCAAGTCTGGATGAGACTAAGAGCACGTTTCAGAATGAAGCCGTTGCCCCGAGGTCGAACGAGGCGCCGGATGTCAAGGAGAGCCGCCGAGGCGTATTGATGGAGAAATACGTAG